>CAMVEQ010000162.1:0-6134 GCA_947166545.1 uncultured Treponema sp.
TGAGGACACCGGCGGAACAGGTAAGATAACATGGAAGTCTCCTGAGAAGAAGAGCGACTACAGGTTTGTAATCAACGCAGGTGCTGACTATAGAATTCTTGACTTTATTACTGTTGGTGCTGCGGTTCATAACATCTTGAACCGCGACCTCCGTGCCTACGGTCTGTATGCCGGCGCGGATTTAGGCATGTTCACTTTTGGCGGCGGCTACACATACAACGGAGAAGCCACGCGCATAAGCTACATTGACTTTGACGGAACTGGGGCTGAGCGTGTGTTCATCGGCGGACACCACAGGGCAAACGCTTACGTTACTGCAACTGCGGGTGACTTTTCCGCCGCGCTTGAGGCACTGGTCAACTTTGTAAAGACACAGTCAATCTATGACTTTTACGCAGGTCTCCGTCTTGGCTACGACCTGCTGCCGGGCAGGTTCAATACTTCTGTACTGACTGGCGTTGCACTGGACTTCGGCAACATGAAAAGCGGCGGCATAGGCTACACACGCTACCGCGAGCAGGCTCAGGAAGACAAGGTGATGTATGCCGGCGGAACGTATTACTTCTATACAAAGAAAGGCTCGGGAGCACGCCACAGTACACAGCGAAAAGCAGAGGTTGCAGCCCCTATGGTGGAGCTTCAGCCGTGCCTTACGTACATAACAGGACGCAACACGTTCTGCATCCGCACGGCACTGCAGTTCTGGCTTGACGGCGAAGGCTCTTACGCCGCTACAGTACCGCTTTCGTGGAAATATATTTTTTAGGGTGTGAGTGCATGTAATAGAGGCAGTTTCTTAGTCTTCAAGACTCTTGAAACTGCCTTTGTTTATTATTGTTAAAACTACTTTATCAATATTAAAGAAGTTGACTTTAAGCACATTCTTGACTAGAATAACTCTTTATATAACAACTATATTCACTATTGTTCGAGGTACAGTCTTATGGCAAAAAAAAGCGACAATGCAACAAAAGGAGCAGCACGTGCTCCTCACCGCTCTTTGTTTTATGCTTCAGGTTACACTGATGAAGAATTGAATCAGCCTTTGGTTGGCATTATTTGTGCTAAAAATGAGCTTATTCCAGGACACATTGAACTGGACAGAATAAGCGAGGCTGTAAAAGCTGGTGTACGCATGGCAGGAGGTACTCCTATTGAGTTCCCTGCAATCGGTGTCTGTGATGGTATTGCCATGGGACACGAGGGAATGAAATATTCTTTGGTAACTCGTGAATTGATTGCAGATTCTGTTGAGTGCGTGGCAAAGGCTCATCAGTTTGATGCTTTGGTTATGATTCCTAACTGCGACAAGATTGTTCCGGGCATGCTCATGGCAGCAGCTCGTCTTGACTTGCCAACTGTTTTTGTAAGCGGTGGTCCTATGATGCCTGGTCATCTTCCTGGAAACGATCCTTCTAATCCTTATTCTGGTAAAAACCTTTCTTTGACTGATATGTTTGAGGCTGTAGGCGGTCTTGCAGTAGGCAAGATTAACGAAGAACAGCTCAAGGAAATGGAACACAGTGCATGTCCTGGTTGTGGTGCTTGTTCTGGAATGTTCACAGCAAACTCAATGAACTGTCTTACAGAAGTTCTTGGTCTTGGTCTTCCAGGCAACGGAACAATTCCTGCTGTTACTGGCGAACGCATTGCCCTTGCAAAGCATGCTGGCATGGCTGTAATGAATATGTACAATAAGGGCATTACTGCACGTCAGATGATGACTGCTGAAAATTTCCGCAACGGTCTTGCTGCCGACATGGCATTGGGCTGTTCAAGTAATACAATGCTCCATCTTCCTGCCATTGCACATGAAGCTGGTATTGAAATTGATTTGCACGAAGTAAATGAAATTTCTAACCGCACTCCAAACCTGTGCCATCTTGCTCCTGCAGGTCACACATTTATGTGCGAGCTTAACGATGCAGGCGGTGTTCAGGCAGTTCTTGCAGAGCTTGCAAAAAAGAATCTCATAAACACAAGCCTCATGACTGTAACTGGCAAGACTATTGCAGAAAACATAAAGGGGGTAAAGAACCGCAATCCAGAAATCTTGCGTCCTATAGAAAATCCTTTCAGCGATAATGGTGGCATTGCAATTCTGTTTGGAAATCTTGCTCCTAACGGTACTGTTGTAAAGCGTTCTGCATGTGCAAAGGAGCTTATGCTTCATACTGGTCCTGCTCGTGTATTCAATGACGAGAGTGAAGCTATGGAAGCTGTTCAGAACCGCAAGATTAATGCTGGTGATGTTGTTGTTATCCGCTATGAAGGTCCAAAGGGTGGCCCTGGTATGCGTGAAATGCTTGCTGTTACTGCTGCTCTTGCAGGTCAGGGATTGGACAAGCAGGTTGCTTTGATTACAGACGGTCGTTTCTCTGGTGCAACACGCGGTGCTTCTTTGGGACACTGTTCTCCAGAAGCTGCTGTTGGTGGACCAATTGCCCTTGTTCAGGAAGGCGATAAGATTACACTCGACATCAACAACTACAAGATTCATCTTGAAGTAAGTGATGAAGAACTTGCAAAGCGCAAGGCTGCATGGAAAGCACCAGCTCCAAAGGTAACAACTGGATACCTTGCACGCTATGCAAAGCTTGTTTCATCAGCTGACAAGGGTGCAATCTTACAGTAAGCCTTAAAGCCCTAATTCCATTGTAATTCTGCACCGTATTCTCGTAAGAGGGTACGGTGTTTTTTTATTCTTGCGGGGCTTGATTTTTGGGATCTATGTGGTTTGCCTTGAACAAAATCTTTAGATACAACGGTTGAAAGATAAAAATAAGTACATAGCCTAAAATCATGCTTATGATTAATGCCGGCACAAACATTCCAGTAAAGTTGATTGATGCACCGTGCTTACCTGCTGTCCTGTAAGCAAGAAAGACCATGCACAGCGTAATGATTGGCGTGTAGGCTATGTCTGAAACAAGGCTTTCGAGACAGAGTTCTGAAAGGCTGTGCGGTTTAAGAGTTAGCTTTTTGCACAGCTGTTGCGAAATCTTACGTACTGGAACTCTGAAACCTATTACAAGACTTATCATTGTGCTTACTGCAAAACTTACAAGAAATCCTGCAATAGTAAAATGCCCTGACAAAAGATTTCCTGAAAGCGAAAGAAAAAAACTTAACGTTATGCCCATAAGAATGCTCATCTGCATTCCAATTTTTTTCATCATATTTTCTCCTCCTTTTTTGCAGTATAACATGAATGGCCCGTTTTTCAACTTTTTTCGTAGGAGCTTTTAAAGTATTTAAAACTTTACAACCTACTATTCCTATGTTAAAATTTTCGTTAATAAATCAAACAATTAAGTAAGGAGAAAATGTTAATGGAAAAGAAGAAAACGTATACGCTGTTCAACTTGCCGTGGTACTATTTTGCAGTCTTTGGTGCCGTAGTTCTGCTTGCAACCTATTTCGGTGTTTTGCCAGAAGGTATGGCAGGATGTTTTGCCTTTATGATTGTCGTGGGTACGATTCTTTTTGAAATTGGTGAACACGCTCCAATCATCCGTTCTTACTTGGGCGGAGGTGCAATTGTCGTTCTGTTCGGTGTGGCACTGCTCAATTACTTTAATCTTTTGCCTGCCGCTACAAAGCTTGCCGATGGTACTACTCAGTACAACATGTTTGCACATCTTGATTTGGTAGGCAATATACGTAAATTCTTCCGTCCTACGGGCGCATTCCTTGATTTTTACATTGCAGCATTGATTACAGGTTCCATTCTGGGCATGAACAGAAAACTTCTTGTAAAGGCTGCTGCAAGATATTTCCCTGCAATCATTGGAGCCGTCGTTCTTTCTTTTGGTCTTACAACTTTGGTTGGAACAATAATGGGCTTTGGTTCTATAAAATCACTTCTTCTTATTGCACTTCCTATTATGGGCGGTGGCATGGGTGCTGGAGCTGTTCCTCTTTCTAAGATTTTTGAAAGTTCTGGTACAATGACAGCTTCACAGGCCATTTCCATAATGACTCCTGCCGTTGCAATTGGTAATGCAATTTCTATTGTAATAGCTGGTCTTTTGAGCAAGACTCTCAAAGGCAACTGGAACGGTCACGGTCAGTTGATGCAGGCTGGTGTTACAGATCCTTCTGAACTTGCAATAAGCCCAGAGATGCAGAAAAAGCGCGATGACATTAGTGTAGGCAAGATGGGCGTAGGTCTTTTGGTTTCATGTTCATTCTTTGCATTCGGTTATATCGTTGCAAAATGCTGGAACATGATTGTTCCTGGTGTAAGCATTCACGCTTATGCATGGATGATTATTACTGTTGCAGTCTGTAAGATTTTCAATCTTCTTCCTGAAGAAATAGAAATTGCATGTTATCAGTGGTTCCAGTTTATTATGAAGAATCTTACGACTACGCTTTTGTTTGGTATTGGTCTTTGCTATCTTGACCTTGATACTGTTATAAAGAGCTTTAGCATTACATATCTTGTTCTTTGTCTTGTAGCCTGTGGAGGAGCATTCTTTGGGGCTGCCATAATCGGAAAACTTGTAGGATTCTATCCTCTTGAAGCTGGAATTACAGCTGGACTGTGTATGGCAAACATGGGTGGTACTGGTGATGTTGCTGTTCTTTCTGCTGCTGACCGCATGGAGCTTATGCCTTTTGCTCAGATTTCTTCACGCTTGGGAGGTGCTATAATTCTTGTTATAGGCTCTCTTATGCTTTCCGTCATGGGAGGACTTCTCTAAATTATGGAAAGCTTTTGGATTGCCTTTTATGCGGTCATTCCCTTCCTTCTGTATATGTCGTTCGGGGCATTTGTGCGGAAGGTTGGTTGGGCGGAAGAATCTTTTTTAAACAAGCTCAATACTCTTGTGTTCAAGGCGTTTTTTCCGCTGTTGATGTTTAAGAACATTTACTGGATGGACACTGCTTTTGAAGTGAACGTGCCTTTTGTGCTGTTTGCTGTCATAAGCGTACTTACGGTTATTGTTCTTTTGATGCTGATTGTACCGCGCCTTGTAAAGGGCAATCCTCAGAGGGGCGTTATTGTGCAGGGAATTTACCGCAGCAACCTTGCGCTTTTTGCTATTCCCCTTGCAGAAAACATTTACGGCAGTGGAAGCAGCTTGCTGGCTACTATGCTGGTTGCCTTTATTATTCCCATCTATAATGTGTGTGCGGTTATTGTTCTGGAATATTTTAGCGGTGCGTCTTCCAGCAAGCTTAACCTTGTAAAGAAAATATGTACCAATCCGCTTATTCTTGGCATTGTGGCTGGTGCTGTATTTTATTTTCTGCATATTCCGATTCCTTCATTTATTGCAAAGCCATTCAAGGTTTGTGCCGACATGGCAACTCCTTTGGCTTTGTTTGCTTTGGGTGGAACTTTGCGTTTTACGGCAGTGAAGGGGAATGCACGCATTCTTACATGCACTCTTATTGTAAAGATGATTTTGCTGCCACTTGTAATTTTTGCAATTTCAATGCTGTTCCCGTTTTCGCCTGTTGAAAGGTTTATGTTATTGATAGTATTTGCAACACCTACAGCGGTAAGTTCTTACCCTATGGCACAGAATATGGGTGGCGATGGTCCTCTTGCTGGTCAGCTTGTTGTGTTTACAACAACGCTTTCAATCTTTACGCTGTTCCTGTTTATTTTTATTCTTCGCTTACTGGGATTAATTTGAAAATTAAAAAAGCCAGAGTTTCTGCAATCTTGTGAAGTGTACTTCACCTGCAGAAACTCTGGCTTTTATGTTTTAAAATATTATATTGTCTGCTATTGCAGTATCTATTCTGTAGCAGGAGTTGTCGGCATATTTGCCGTCTCCATTTCGCGAGCCAGCTCTTCTATCTTTTCAATCGGCAAACCAATAGCTTGTGAAATCTGTTCGTGAGTTCCAAGTTTCATTGAAAGCAGGTTTCTGGCATTTGCAATTTTGGTTGTGTTTTTGCCAACTTCAATACCTTCTTTCCTTCCTTCTCGTCTGCAGGCATTCATGCTGCTTACCTGATCAATCCTAAAACTTTGATTATAAGCCTCGTCAAACCAACGCCAGCCATCTTCGCTTATTTTATCAAGTGTCTTTTCTGCTCCCATAATGCCTCCGTCTGTCTTTACAAGTTCGCCTATTAACTTCTGCCTTTTTGGATTATCTGCCTCTTTAAAA
>CAMVEQ010000163.1:0-5884 GCA_947166545.1 uncultured Treponema sp.
GCTAATGTCTTACAGGATAAGGAATTAGAAGAAAAATCAGTTGTCAAAGATTATTTGACAACTGCCGCAGATGGTAAAAATTACAATGTCACTTATTATGCCTTGCCAATGGTAATTGCCGTAGGCTTTAGGGTAAGAAGTATCCGCGGTACTCAGTTTAGAAGATGGGCAAACGAAAATCTTTCTGAATATCTCACAAAGGGCTTTGTGATGGATGATGAACGTCTTAAGAATCCGGATGGAAGACCAGACTACTTTGATGAACTTCTTGAAAGAATCAGAGACATTCGTGCAAGCGAAAAACGCTTTTATCAGAAAGTTCGCGATTTATTTGCCTTAAGCTCTGATTATGACGGAAGTGATAAAGCAACACAAATGTTTTTTGCCCAAACTCAGAATAAACTGATTTATGCAGTAACAAATCAAACTGCGCCAGAAATAATTTTAAGCCGTGCAGACTCTTCCAAACCAAACATGAATCTTACAAGCTGGAAGGGAAAAGTTGTCCGCAAGCAGGATATTTATATTTCCAAGAATTACCTTACAGAGGATGAACTTGATACACTGAATCGTCTTGTAAGCATATTCCTTGATACAGCAGAACTCCGCGTAAAAATGCGAAAGACACTTACCTTGCAATTCTGGGAAGACAACATAGACAAGCTTATTACTGATAATGATTTTAAGCTTCTTGATGATAAAGGCAGCCGTTCAAGAGTTCAGGCAGATAAAGAGGTAGAACAAATCTATCTTGAATTCGATAAACGCCGCAAAGAATATGATGCTAAAGAAGCTGACAAACAGGATGAGCAGGAATTGAAAGCTCTAGAAGAAGCCGAAAAAAAACTATTGGGAAGAAAGAAGTAGAATGAGCAATATACCAAAATTAAGATTCCCAGAGTTTAAAGGGGAATGGGAAGAGAAAAACTTTTATGAAGTTTTTGATATTTTACAAAACAATACTTTCTCAAGAGATCAGCTTAACAATGAGAACGGAATTGTTAGAAATATACATTATGGTGATGTTCTAATCAAATATGGTGATTATATTGATTGCCAGAAAGAAAAACTCCCATTTATTAATTTAGAGAATAATCTTTCAAAATATGAAGATACGAGTTATGTAAAAAATGGAGATATTATAATTGCCGATACAGCAGAAGATTATACAGCTGGAAAAGTTACTGAAATTTGCAATGTAAAAGATTATAAGATTTTGTCAGGATTACATACCTTTTTATGTCGAACAAAGTTTGAATTTGCATCGAAATTTCTTGGTTATAAAATGAATTCTGGCTCTTATCATAATCAAATTGCACCGCTTGTTGCTGGAACAAAAGTTTACTCAATAAATAGAAAAGCAATCGGTGAAACAACAATTACATATCCATCAAAAGCTGAACAACAAAAAATCGCAGATTTTCTTTCAAATGTAGATTCAATAATCACAGCAGAAACAAAGATTCTAAACACCCTGCAAAAAAAGAAAAAAGCCTTAATGCAAAAACTTTTCACCCAGCGACTCCGCTTCAAATCTGATGATGGTAAAGATTTCCCTGCATGGGAAGAAAAGAAGTTGGGAGAGATTTCATCATCTCCAAAATATGGTTTAAACGCTTCTGGAATTGATTATGATGGAGAGCATAAGTATTTGAGAATCACAGATATTGATGAAGTAACTCATACTTTTTCTCCTGAAGAAATAACAACTCCTTCGGAATTTTCTGATGATTATTTATTAGAAGAAAACGATATTGTCTTTGCAAGAACCGGAGCATCTACAGGTAAAACATACTTATATAATCCAAATGATGGAGATTTATATTTTGCAGGATTTCTTATTAAATTTCATATAAAAGATGCAAATGCCAGATTTGTATTTTATCAAACTTGTACACATGAATATGAAAAGTGGGTTCATGTAATGTCTACCCGTTCAGGTCAGCCAGGAATAAACTCCGAAGAATATTCTACCCTTAAAATTCATTTACCTTGCATCGAAGAACAACAAAAAATCGCCGACTGTCTTTCAAGCCTGGATTCATTAATCCAAACCCAACAAAAAGTAGTAACCACCTGGCAGCAACGCAAAAAAGCCTTGTTGCAGCAGATGTTTATATAAAAAAAGTGAGGTATATTTGTGCATTTAATTGGTATTGAACTAATCGATTGTAAAAATACAATTTTTAAAAACCTAAAGAAAAAAGGTGATAAATTATCAAATGGTGATATTTTTAATGGTTGGTATCCATTTTGCGGATACCAACAAAATGAAAATCCACCATCTTTTGAAAGAAATAATATTTCCTTCTTAGTTCCTCAAAGTTTTTATAAATCAAGTAATAAAGATAAGTTTATTTCAGTCAGTTGCATAGTGGGAAAAAATGGTTCGGGAAAATCTACATTACTTGATATTTATTATAGAATAATTACAAACATTTCATATTCAATATTACAACTAGATCCTTTGGCTGAAAAAAATACCTTAGAGTATTCATTTGGTTTTTCTGCTAATTTATACTTCTCAACAATTGATTATTCAAGAATTGATAATGAAACGCCTGACGAGATTATAGGATATATCAAAATTAACCATGAAGGTTGTGATTATATAAAATTTCCTGGAGATAAAGAAAAACGTATTTGTGAGATTAATGAAGAAAAAAAGGAAATAATTCTTCTTGATGATTGTAATATATCAACTGTAAGTGTTTTTAAGGATTTCTTTTATTCTGTTGTAACAAACTATAGTATGTATTCCTTCAATCCAGAGGATTATGAAAAAAATGATTATTATGTTTATGATATTTTTCATAAGAATGATGCTTATATTACTCCAATAGTGTTATTACCTTTTAGAAATGAAAGTGGTGAGATTGATATTGAAAATGAAAGAGGATTAGCACGACAAAGAATAATAGCTTTACAAGCCTATTTAAATAACCACTATGAAAAACCAATTAGCATAATACCAGATAGAAAAGTATCTCAGGTTTCTTATACATTTATAAATGATTACATTTCTAACAAAAAAAGGAATATAGAAAAACTTGTAAAAAACTTTTTAAATGCAGTTGAATGCTCTGGTATTAGAATAAAATCAGTTAATTCTAATTCTTTTTTTGAGTTATTAAAAACTGTTTGGATAGAAAAGTTAGAAGCAAAATATAATGTAAAGATTGATGAAAAGATTAAATCGAAGAAAATAAAAGAAGCTTTAATTTTCTATTTAGCTTATAAAACCTTAAAAACATGTGAATATTATAAATTGTATCTAAATGAATTTCTGTGTAACAAAGAAGAAGAATCGTTTTCTATTATTATTGATAAACTGTGTAATAATTCAACATTCCTAACTTTGAAAATCAGACAATGTATAAGATTTATTATTCATCCGCTACCCGTTGAAAAGGTCTTAGGAGAAAATATAATTCCTATAGAAAATATTCTAACAGAAAAGAATAAAAACGAAGAAACTGTTGATGATTATTTAATCAATTTACCTCCAGCAATATTTAAAACGGATCTTCTGTTTCAAATTAATGATGATTCACCATATTATATGTCTTCTCTAAGTAGTGGTGAATTACAATTAATTAATAGTTATAGTTATGTTTTATATCACTTAAAAAACTTGGAATGTGATAAATCTTCAATAAGTGGAAAAGGAAATGTAATTTATCCAAATTATAAGAATATTGAAATTATTTTTGATGAAGCTGAACTTTATATGCATCCAGAATACCAGCGTCAATTTATTTTTAGTTTGATTAATGCAATTAATAATTGTAATTTCCAAAACATACAACAAATTCATATTTTAATTGCAACTCATTCACCCTATATGTTAAGTGATGTCCCAGCACAAAATATCTTAATGTTAGAAGAAGGCGAAATACGAAGAAAGAGTTTTACAGAAAATCAAACATTCGGAGCAAACATCTATGATCTTCTAAAAACTCAATTTTTTATGACTTCAGCAATAGGGGAATATGCAAAACAAACTATAAACAAACTTTGTTCAAATAATTTTGATTCAGAAGAAGAATTAAATATTTTGCTTGAAAGATCGGATTTTATAGGAGATTCATATCTAAAAAATTCAATTAACTATTTAATCAAGAAAAGAAAACTTTCAAAGGAGGAGTATTAAAATAATGTATAAAGTATATTCAGATAACTTCTATTCTAATACAGAAATAAAAGAATCCTTTGAGCAGAACTATGTTAATAAAATTATTGGAGTTGCAAAAAAATTACAGATAAAAGTAACTAAAACGTCAGACGTTGAAACTAATTATAATGTTACTAATAATAGGTTAAAAGGACTTTTTGAAGAGTTTCAAGTTGAGCTCCCTTCTTTCCCTGAATCTTTTGATAAACTTCTTGTACTAACACCAAAACAAATGGCTGAAATTTATGTTTATTATAAAACTCATGAAAGTTTTCGGGAAAAAGTGTTATCAATGTTTGACGATGTTTACGGTCCTAGGGATGGTGTTAAACATTTATTAGATTATTCCAATGATTTCAGTAAGTCCATAATCGATTATTTTATTAATATAGACGATGAAAATGTATTTACAATAAAAAACTGTTTTTATTGTAATCATGCTTATATAAATACATTTACTTTTTCAATCGAGGATATTGAAACAAATGAAATTCTTAAACAACCAAAACAACAATACGATCTCGATCATTTTATTCCAAAAGGAAGTTGTCCATTATTCTCATTATGTTTATATAATTTTGTTCCAAGTTGTCAGGTTTGTAATTCACGAATAAAACTTAAAACAGAATATTATGATAAGAAAACTGTTGATGAATTGGAATTATTATTTCCTACAAGTCAAAACTAACAAGTTAACTAATCGCAAAGATTTAATATTATACATAAAAAAAATGAACCAGATTTTGATCCTCCGGCTGCTGTATAAGTAAAAAATAAAAATGATTTCGAAATTGAATTAGAACCTCAAGGAAATAAAATTTATCTTTTAGAGGCTAAAGCTTTTCAAATAATTCCTAGATATAAAAAACATATTACAGAATTTCTGACCTATATTGATAAAGCAAGAAAATATCCTCCTTCATATTTCTTGTTGCTTGCTGAACAAAAGTCTCAAGCGGATTCTGATAATTTGAAAGAAGCGATTTTTAATCATAATCTAAGAAATGATGAAAGACTGGTTTTCAGGAAAATATATAATGATATCGATTTAAATCTCGAGAATGAAAACATAAAACATGAAATTAACTCGTGACAAAATGTCACGAGTTGAGAGTATCATCATTTGATGAGTAACGACATCTTAGCAATAATCATCAAACACATCGCCACCAGTCCATTCTTTGCCCTGAAGAACAGTAAAATATTTATCTGCACTTTTTTCTTCAAAACAGGTTTTGTATAAATCATGTACAAACAACCCGTTTTCATAAATAATTGTGCTTACACTCCAAGGCTTAATAGCATTTTCTCCATCGCCACTCTCGCATTTAATAATAATTTTATCATCAATAAATGCAATTTGCTGAACAAGGACCTTATATTTTGAGTTCATGTAATATACATTGCCAGGTTGGAGTCTTGTAAAATAATCTTGCAATGGATTTTCGCTTTTTTCTTGTGGACAGCAAGGAAAATAAGAAGGAATCATATTGCCAAGTACGACTGCATTTGACGTAAGTGACTCCCTATAATCCGGATTAAGATTTTTTAAGACATCTTTGCTTGATTGTGTATGCCAGTTCAAATCTTCTATTTCCTGTGCTGTTGAAAATTTCAAGTCTATATATTTTTGAAGACATACATCTGCTTCTGAATGTGTGACAGATTTCATCCAATTAAGATTAGGTACATCTATTGTTTGTAAAATAG
>CAMVEQ010000164.1:0-5851 GCA_947166545.1 uncultured Treponema sp.
ATTAACACAGGAGTCACAAGGCTCGACATCGGCTGCCTTTTGGACACGGCATCAGCTTTGGGTATGGACATTGGAGACTTTCCAAGAACACTTGTAATGCCAACACTCGCAGTGGATGCAAGAGTGGGAATGTTCCCTATTCCGCTTGATTTTGGAATAAACTTCTGTACCTTAGATACAACAAGCATAAACGCTTTAGATGATGCCCTTGAAGGTGCATCCTTTAATTTTTTGACTATTGGCGGAGACGTGCGCTATGCCTTTATTGTAAACAAGACGGATTATCATCTTACACTAAGCGCAATTGCAGGAGGAGCCTACAACAAAGGTACAGTAAAAATATCCGATGATTCTGCAAAAGCAAAACTGGATTTTAACACCGCAACTTTTTATATAGGTGCACAGGCATCTGCAAAAATGCTTATATTTGTTCCGTTCTTAGGAACAAGACTTTTGTTTGGGCGAACAAACATAAAGTGGAGTGTTGACGCAAACTGGGATAAAATTCTTGACAAAAACGGAGATGCAGACGTTGCAAATGCCATAAACTGGAACATCCTGCCAAAACGTTTCAGTGGGGAACTTAATTCCTCTTTTGTAAAGAATATACGCCCGCAAATATACGGAGGTCTAGGTTTAGACATAGCAATACTTTCACTTACGCTCAGCGGATGTTACGACTTTATATACAACATTCCTTCAGCAGCATTCAGTATGAGACTGTTATTCTAAAGCTAGACTAGATTTTTTAAATGGAAAGTACTATTCTAAGGCTATGAAAAAAACACAATCATTGCTTGCGAAAGGACTTTCCTTGTCATTTCTTACCCTAGGTTCCAGAATACTAGGGCTTGTAAGAGAAATGACAAAAGCCCGTTTTCTTGGAACCTCTGCATTAAGTGATGCATTTGGCATTGCTTTTCAAGTACCAAATTTTTTCAGAAGGCTCTTTGCAGAAAATTCTGTTTCCGTTGCATTCATTCCAACTTTTAAAAAGCTTCTGGAAACAAATTCTTCTGACACAGACGGCGATGCTCAGAAAAAGATTACACAGGACTTTATAAATGCAACCTTTACACTTGTAACATTTATTACAGTATTGTTTGTTTCTTTGGGAATGATTTTTACCCCACAGATATTAAAAATATTCTTCAGTAAGCAATATTCTTTGGCCATGGAAGAATCCATTGTCTTAACAAGGATTATGTTTCCTTATCTGGTTGTAATTTCTATTGCGGCTCTTTTTCAAGGAATATTGAATGGATTAAAAATATTTTCACCGTCTGGCTTTACCCCTATTCTTTTTAATTCCATTGTAATTCTTTTTACTTACATACTTGCACCACATATGAAGAATCCTGCTCGTGCAATGGCCGTTGGTGTCATAACAGGCGGATGTGTACAGGCTGTTTTTCAAATTCCGTTCATTCTAAAAAACAACTGGAAGTGTACTTTTACATCAATAAAAAAGGCATTTACCAATGAACACACAAGAACCGTCTTACGCTTGATTGGTCCGACCATAATTGGAATGGCTGCATATCAGCTGAACGACATAGTATCATCTGCTTTGGCAACGCGAGCTGGTGAAGGTGTGTACTCTAGCATTCAGTATTCCCTCAGACTTCAAGAATTGATTTTAGGCATCTGTGCAGTAACAATTGGAACTGTAATTCTTCCAGATTTAACAGGATTTGTTCAGAAGCAGAACTGGGATGACTTTTGCAAAATGCTAACTCTTTCTATAAATATCATGGCAGTAATTGCAATTCCAATTACATTTTATTCACTACTCATGAAAGAAAACATCATTACCCTCATTTTTGCAAGCGGTAAATTTAATGCCAATTCTATCCAGATGACACAGCAGGTTTTCAGCTGTCACATCATAGGGCTATTTTTTATTGCCGTAAACAGAATTACAGCTCCTGCATTCTATGCACAACAAGACACAAAAAGCCCTACAATAGCAGGGCTTGCAAACTTTTCTGTTAATATTGTACTTGCATATCTACTTTCAAAATCAATGGGAGGACAAGGCATTGCTCTGTCACTCACCATCGCAAGCATTGCAAATATGATTCTTTTGTTTATCTTCCTAAAAAACAATCCTGCAATTCATGTTTCAAAGGTATTAAAACCTGCTGTTATTTACATGATCAGAATTGTACTTTTTTCTGCTCTAGCATCTGTGCCAGTTTACTTTATGCGAAATCCCGTAATTTCAGCATTCAGTGGCAGAAACAGACTTATTTCACAAGGTTTACCACTGTGCATTACAGCATGTTCATTTGGAATTGCAGGCACAGTTCTTCTTATCATTTCAAAAGATCCTCTAATAAAAGCCATAAAGGAGAAAATTAAACATGACTGATTTAGACTTAATCTATAAGAACCGCAGAGAACAAATCTACGATTATTTGAAAGAACACAATCTTTCTGCTGTTGTATTTGAAGACAGCGAAGACAAACGCGATGTATCTATCCGTTATCTTACAGGGCATCCAAGTGATGCAGTTCTTATACTGTTTGCAGACAGAAGCAGTGTTCTTATTCCGTGGGATGAAAATCTTGCAGCCTTAAAAGCTCATGCAGATAAAATTGTTCCATATACAGAATACGGAAGATCCAATGTTCTTGCCGTTTCAAAGACATTAGCTTCTTTTAATGGAGATGCACATCCTCATGTAGCAGTTGCTCCTTTTACATCTCATGTACTCTATGAAAAATATGTAGAAGCATTGAGTGGTTGGGAAGTAGAATGTAAAGAAGATTCCGTACACCAGAAAGTTGTTTCACTCAGATCTGTAAAAGATGAGTATGAAATTGAATGTACAAGAAAAGCATGTTCCATTACAGATGGCATGACTGAGTACATCATAAAACATCTTACAGACGGAACATTAAAAACAGAAAGTGATGTTGCTTTGTACATAGAAAAAGAACTTAGGGCTAATGGCTGCGAAAGAACAAGCTTTGACACTCTTGCTGCAGGTCCAGAACGTTCTTTTGCAATTCATGCATTCCCAGGTTACACAAATGGCAGCTGGGGGACAGATGGGCTTTCAATTCTTGACTTTGGAGTCTGCTATGAAGGCTATGCAAGCGACTGTACTATAACAGTTGCAAAAGGAAAGCTTTCTGCACAGCAAGAACAGATTCTTACTCTTGTACAGAAAGCTGCAGATGAATGTCTAAAACTATACACTCCAGAACACTGCATCAGGGAAGCTGTAAAAAAAGCAGATGATATTTTTGCAGAGGCTGGACTTTCAATGCCGCACGGCTTGGGACATGGAACTGGTCTTGAAATACATGAAGCTCCATTTGTGTCAAAAAGAACAGATGAACAGACAAAGTTTGTGCCGGGAAATATTATAACTTTGGAACCAGGTTTATATGATGCAAAATTAGGAGGAACACGCCTTGAAAATGATGTACTCATAACACCTCAAGGCAATGAAGTCCTCACACATTCAAAGATTTTTAGATTATAATTTATTCAAAAGCTCCGAAATCTGAGCATCAAGGGTATCTGCGATTTCATAATCGCTCATACCCTTTGTCATTGAGCGGATATGCTCAAGTACAGACATAGCAAGAGAACGTCCTGTACTACTTTCAGAACCGATTTCATCATCCATATCCATAAACTCAGTATCTTCATCAAGTTCCCTTCTGCATGCATCACAAATAGAAAGGAGTCCTGGTTTACCCTGCAACTTGGCAATGACATAATCAAGCTGCAAACGTTCCTTACTGCGCAAGAACTTAAGCCTTTCTTCATCAGGAAGATATGCAACCAAAGATTTCAAATGAATTAACATTTCTGAAATTTTCTTATACTTTTCATAAGCAGACTGATCATTAATTGCTTTCTTAATTTCAGAAACAGCATTACTTGCAGAGAAAGAATTACCTTGCATAGATTCAAACTCCTGTAAGTTTTCTTCTTCTGAATCAATATCGCCCAACTGATCTTCTACACTTGGTAATGACAACAATTCTTCGGATTCTGCAGGAATTTCTTCTTCCAAAGAATCAAAGTTTTCATTGTCCAAATTATCAAGCACAGAAATAGTATCCATCTCATCAGGCACTACAGATTTTTCAAGTGCTGCAGGCTCTTCTTCTGTCTCAGAAACAAAGTCTTCCTGCTCAGAATTTTCAGCTTCTTCGTCTTCTGCATCTTCGCTAAATTCTTCAAGAGTTTCTATTTCTTCCTGTTCAGGCTCTAATTCCTCAACAGATTCTTCAAATTCTGGCAAGTCATCTTCATCTGAATCTTCTGCCTCTGCTTCAGGTTCTTCGTCAGAAAGATCTTCTTCAACAGTGTCTTCTAAATCAGTGTCTTCTTCAGTGTCTTCCTCTTCTTCTACAGGAAGCTCTTCTATTGTCTCTGATTCAGGTTCTTCAGGAGCAGGCTCTTCTGCAACAATGCTTTCAGGCTCAAGCTCTTCCTCAGGTTCAAGTTCCTCAACTTCCTCTTCTTCAATCTCTTCTTCTGGAACAGGTTCTGGTTCAGGACGCTTCTTGGCTTTTGGTTTTGCAGGCTTCTTTTCTTTTTTTGGAGCTGGTTCAGCAGGAGCGAATTCTTCTTCTTCCTCTGGCTCATCAAACTCTTCATTGAGTTCTATAGGACTAGTTCTGTCGTAAGAATCATCCAGCTTTTCAGATTCAAAATTAGGGAACGGTTCTTCTTCCCTTGGCTTTGTATAACGGTCTCCAAAAGAATTGTCCCTGAAAAACTCATCTTCATCTCTCATATTGCCAGTTTCTGGCAAAAGAGAATCAAAATCATCCTCACGAACATTATCAGCCATTATTTCATCATCGATATTTTCAAATGGAGAAAGTTCATTATCCTCTACAGTAAGAGTTTCAAAATCAAGAGGAGAACTATATTCAGGAGAAAGTTCATCAATCTTTTCTTCTTCCTGCTCTGGTTCCTCTTCTTCAAAATCCACATCTATAGGATTTTCAAACGGATTTATATTTACCTTATCACCTTTCTTATTAAATACAGCATTTTCATCACCGCTGTCTTTTGCAAGGGATTCTCCAGTAATAATATTGCTGACACGTTCTACACCCTTCTTGTAAGATAAGTTGCCTTCATCCTTTGCATGAAGTTTTTCATACAAACCAAGAGCATCCTCATAACGAGACGATTCCTCGTAATGAGCAGCAAGCATGTTCAATGCTTTTGAATCATCTTCATTTGTATCAAGATATTTAAGAAGATTTTTTTCAGCTTTTTCAGCATTACCAGTCTGCTTATAGCGAAGAGCTCCTTCGCGATAATGAAGAGTATACGTAGGGTCAATTACATTGATGCGTTCAAAACAGCCATCTGCTTTTTCTTCCTCACCATTACAAATGTAGTACTGCCCAAGAAGATTCAACGTCTGAACATCATCAGGGTCTCTTGCCCAAATCTGCTTAATTTTTTCATGTGCAGAACTTAATTTATTACCAGAAAGCAAAATATGAGTATACTGTTGGAGCATTTTGATGCTTTCAGGCTTAAGCTTTTCATACCGCTCCATTGTGTGCAGGGCTTCAATAATCCTACCGTCAGACTCATAAGCATCTGCAAGTCCAGACAAAGCATCTGTATTATTAGGTTCTATGGAAAGAGCTTTGTTATATTCTGATTCTGCATCATCAAAAGCATTTTGCTGAGTATATACCATACCCATTTTTGTATGCATACCTGCATTTTCAGGATTAAGCTTTATTGCATTTTCAACAATAGTCTGAGCTTTTGAAGTGTTAGATCTTTCAAGAAGCAAATCGGCAAATCCATCAATAGCATCAAGCCAACCTGGTCTGGCACGAAGAGCTGCTT
>CAMVEQ010000165.1:0-5842 GCA_947166545.1 uncultured Treponema sp.
CTAAGAAAACCTTGATTGCTATGTGCAACTTGCATCACATCATGACAAGCAAAATAATTTTAGATTTGTATTTTGGCTTTCTTTTGTGCCTAGATATAAACTAATCAAAGAAGTAATTATAGTCAAGTTAAAAATAAAAGATGCTCTAAAGGATAAAAATGATGAATATTAAACTAACAGTTTATCTGATGAGTATTATTTTCTAAATAAACTCCTCAAACTCCTCCCCCGCAAACCCGAATTCCCGTTCCCCAAACAACACCCGTATAATCTCATCAAAATCATCCTGATGCAGTTTCATCGTCTCAATTGCTACCCTAATAGCCTCTCTCTGCGGATAACCATAAACACCGGCAGAAATCAGAGGAAAAGCAATTGTCTTAAGTCCTTTTTCTTTTGCAAGCTTCAACGAGTTTTCATAACACGCGGTCAACAACTCCTCTGCCACAGCCGCACTATGTTCAAAATAAATCGGCCCGACAGTGTGAATTACGAATCTGGCCAGTAAATTATATCCTTTTGTAATTTTAGCTTCGCCAGTTCTGCAGCCACCAAGTGTGCGGCATTCAGCAAGCAGCTCCGGCCCTGCTGCATAGTGAATTGCGCCGTCAACGCCGCCGCCGCCAAGAAGACTGGAATTTGCAGCATTTACGATTGCGTTCCTGATAGCGCTCATATGTCGCTTCGCTCCGTTTGCATGAGAGGAAATTATTTAACACGCCGCTCTCGCGGCTAGCGCATCATCAACATCGAGAAAAAGACAGTCTTCTTTATTGATGATAGCTGCAAGTTTCGTACGAAGACGAACAAGTTCTGCATCAGTAAGGCCGTCCAGGGAAGTAACCGGAATAACCAGATGCACTTTTGTATTCACCTTATTTACATTCTGGCCGCCGTTACCTCCGCTACGGGCAAAAGTGAATTGAGAATTATTGATTATGGATTCGTGTAGCTTAGCACGGTTCATTGTTTCTATTGTAGTCATTTTATTCATTGTTCTCTATAACGTATACTCTTATCGTTTAATCAAAAACTCATCCATTCTTTCCGCATTGCCAGTATCTTCATCAGGATAACCAACCGGATTCAGCTTCAGATGGATTGTTCTACCATCACTCTGAACCAGCTCTTTTGTGCGTACAGAATGAGTATGACCTGCAAGCCAGATGCTTTGGTCTTTCAACTGATCCAGATATTTCTGGCCATTAAAATAAAAGAAGGTTGTATAAACATCATGCTCATAAATCTTCTCAATGCCAAAGAAAAGTGGAATATAGTGAGTCAGTATGATATCCGGCTTTTGCGAAATCACGTAGTCCAGCTTTTTCATTTGAGAAGCAAGAATATCCTTGTGAACATTTCCCATATATTCCCAGTGGCGATAATCAAACCAGCGTTTCCAGTAACAAAGGAATTTCGCCATATTTCCTTCTGGCTCAGGCTCAACTTTATAAGCCCAGCAGAAATCATTGAATGCCATAGTTCCGCCAAACTTCACACCTTCAAACTCTTCGACTGTCCCATCAAGAATCGAAACATTTCCAAATTTTGAAACTTCTGCTTTCAGAAAGTCCAGTTTTGCCTGCGTTTCGGTAAAGGGATTGTTTCTAAAATATGATTCATTATGAACCGTCAAATCATGGTTTCCAAAGACTACAAAAATCTTTTTGTAGCGGGGTGAAACTGCCTTGTAAAATTCCACAAAAAGATGCGGATCATCGCAGGTGTCGCCTGCCACGCAAAGAACATCCGCAGGTTTGAGTGCATTGTTTATGTAGTTTTCCAGGCTTACACGATGATTTATGTAGTGGTACGAGGCGTCAAGGCACGCTTTGCTTAAAGCCTTGACATCCTCGTTTCGCTGGTTTGTTTTTAACCAGTGATCAACATGTAAGTCGCTTGTCATGTAGATTGTCATATTTTTTTTCCTTAAACTTATAGTTTAAAATATAATTAATTATAATTCGTTTTTTTATTCAAAGCCCTTTTCAATTTTTTCCTTAATTTTTCCTTATTAAAGATTTTTATCTTCCTTTATCCTTCAGATAGTTGCAGAACAAGAGAGATTCTCTTGAATAAAACTAACTGAACTTCTTTCTGCAAGAGAAGCTTGAAGGAGAAAGGTCAATGAAAACTACACCTTATGAAATTACTGAGTGGCCTGAAAAAACTCTATTTACACGTCAGGAAGCTGCTCAGATTATGGGAATTGGAGTCAGCACTTTAGATAGTCTGATTTCTTATTCAGATTTACCAAGAACTGTTATCTGTTAATTTACAATAAATCATCCCAAAAAGGGAAAAACTATTGCAAAAAAAACAGGAGACTACGGCTTTAATTCTGATTTCAAGACAAATCCTCAGGGAAAAATGCGCTGCACGATGAACTCAGGCCGTAAGCGCAAAACTGACAAAAAAGCTTTTTCCTCAAGACACAATGACCGGGACTTTGATTCAAATCCTGAACACATTGCAAAAGATAAATCAGCAAGAAGAATAATCCCAAAATGACCTTTGACAAAATGTGCCGGGAAAAGTGGATTTTCATAGCCCGTTCTCACGGCCTTGAAATTGAAGACACACCAAAACCACGGGAAGAAAGTGGAAAAAAATCTGGAAGAATTTCAGAAGGAAAAAGACCTGCAGCGAAATCGGGTTTACACTCTCCTTTCTGCGCTGACCGAAAAGAATATCGATGTGCTTGAAGAAATCTCCAAGTGAGATGAACTTATGCCAAGTATTCAAAATTTCAAAGAGTGGACCAAAGAAAGATGTAAGGATGCCCAGAGAACCTACCGAGATGAACAGCTGGATCCGATAGTCGATTTGTTTGTTGCTGCCTTTGCAAACTCAAACAAAGCAATCAAAGATGGATATAACAGCCAGATTAAAGATTATGACCATCAGCTGAACGGCTACACAAAAGAGACAATGAATGGTAAAAAGCGATTCTTTGGAGCTGCCGAAATCAAGGAAATGTTTGAAAGTGCAACGCCAGAACTGCTTCGTAAGATTGCAGGAGTTATCGCGGATTACGGTTTCAAAAACGTAAAGGAATGGATGCAGAAAAGCCCATGGTATCGGAAATTTGAGTTGGGACGTGAGGCGGAGAGGAAGCTGCTGAGAGAGTGGAAATGGGAGAGGTAAAAGTCTGAGACAAGATTTTACATTACCGGAACATTACCTGTTTTGGCAATGTTCCGGTAATGTTGTAACTTCACAAAGCGCCATTAAAAATGCCATCTTCTATCACAATCACTAGTTGATTTTCTAGTAAAATCAAACTTTTGGTGGTATAATATAGAAACAAAAATGGATAATAAAAGCTCTCTTTCCGAACGCGACATAATCACAAAATATATTCTCCCTGCAATTGAGAAATCTGGCTGGAATAAGCAGACTCAGATTCGCGAAGAAGTTACTTTTACCGCCGGACGCATCTTTGTGAAAGGCAGGCAGACAAAACGCGGGGAAAAGAAGCGGGCTGACATAATTCTTTATTACAAACCTAACATTCCTGTCGCTGTAATTGAAGCAAAAGATAATTCTCATTCCATCGGTTCCGGCTTGCAGCAGGCATTGGGCTATGCGGAAACTCTTGATATTCCTGTCGCAATCAGTTCTAACGGAGACGGATTTATAATTCAATATCGCAAAAACTGCGGGAACTTAGATTCAACTCAGCAAGCAATTATCACGCAAGAGCTGGATTTAAACGATTTTCCGACACCAGAAGAATTGTGGGCTTGTTACAAACGCTATAACGGATTAGACGATAAAAGCGAACAGACGGCTCTTTCCCAATATTTTTTCGGAAATGGCTGCTACCCGCCACGCTACTATCAGAGAATCGCCGTCAACCGCACGGTAGAAGCAATTGCGCGCGGACAAAAACGCATTCTTCTTGTGATGGCGACAGGCACAGGAAAAACATTCACGGCTTTTCAAATCATCTACCGTCTCTGGAAATCTGGCTGTAAAAAGCGAATCCTTTATTTAGCAGACCGCAACAATCTTATCACTCAGACAAAGAAAGGCGACTTCAAGCATTTCAAAGATAAGTGCCACATCATCAGGCATAAGCACATCGACAAGACCTATGAAATTTACCTTGCCGTTTAACAAGACTTGCTGTTATATTGTAAATAACGATTAGCGATACTTTGTGCTGAGAGTTTTCGTTTTTCGTAAATGAAGTCTATATGGATTTCATATTTTACATTTTCGCTGATAAGGAGACATTATGAGCGATACAAAAATCAAGGCAAATCTGTATATTGATGGTAATTTTACCGTTCATATACATAAGTATTTGGCAAAAAGATTTGGGAAGACTATTGATTGGAATAATTTTCTTGAATATGTAAAGGATAAAATTGCGAAAGAAGAGCAAAAAACATGCTTACTAGAATCACAATTTTTTATAGGAACAGGCAAGACGACCACGGACAAAGACCGCGATTATTTGTTCAATGCGATGGAACATGCCCGAATCACAAAGCATGCAACCCCTCTAAAAAACAAGGTATCTGGCGGTTTGAAAGAGGATGCCGTTGATACGAATCTTGTATTTTTTGCGACGCAAGATTACTACAAAAAAGGCAATTATGACTATCTTGTTTTGCTTGCCGGTGATTCTGATTTCGTTCCTTTGTTGAATGGACTTGCAGATGAAGGCGTAAAGACGTTCGTGCTTTACATGGATTTTTCCGATGAGTCTTTGGGGGTAACACAGACAGCCCAATCATTGTTAGATTTGACGCAGATTCGTATTGACATTGAAAATTTGCGGCGAGAACGAGTTGACGAAAAAATAAAAAATATTTTTGTCGACTATCAACATATGGAAGGAAAAACTGACAGTTCAGTCCTTCTTTCTCAGCAAGTATTGACTGTTACAAAATCCGTAGCGGTAGAAAAAAAAGAAAAGCAACCAAAGCCAGAAATTCCTTTTACAAAAGAACAGTTACTTTCTGCTGTAAAAGAAACCCAAGAGAAATTTTGTAGTGGGAAAAATGAATATGTACTTTTGGCACAGGTAGGTCTAGCTTTGCGAGAAAAAATTGGCAAAAAACTACATGGTAAAGTTGTTGCAACTATCGAAGAAGCCTTTCCGAATGATTTTGACATTGATAAGTCAAAGTATGGCTCGGAGAGAATTCGTTTGAAATAAAAACGCAAGGGATACGCAAGGCGGTATAGCCGTTCGGTAGCAACCGTAGGGAGCGGACGAATGAAGCGATAGCGGAACCTGTAGTAGCCCGACCGCCACTTGTGGCGGTTGCGCCCAATTTTCTACAAGATGGAAATATGGCGGCAAACTACAGTATCTTCAGGCAATCCGCGAACTCGAAGCAGAGATTTATAAGGTGGCGTAGAAATGACAAAGAATACTGATAATGATTATTTTGACGCTCTTTGTAAAGAAGCTCAGTTTACAGGAGAAATGTTATGCTCTGGATATACAGAAATAAGGAAAGCAAATTATGCAAAACGAGGTGTATATTTTCAGGCATTCACAAGTTTATCAACTGGATTCGAGCGGATAGGAAAAATATGTTATTTACTTATTTACGTAATAGAACATGATGGGAGTTTTCCAACAGACAATGACCTTAAGAATGTTTTTAGACATGATATAATCAAATTGTATAAATTGATTCTCGAGTTTAAAAATAAGCATAATATTGAATATGATTTTCTGCAAGATTTGGATAAGCCTATTTATCAGAGTATATTAAATGTTTTATCTCGTTTTGCAAAGGGTGACCGCTATGCAAATATTGATCTTTTAATAAACAACAGGTCGTATGATGATCCTATTTCTGTTTGGTACAAAAAT
>CAMVEQ010000166.1:0-5817 GCA_947166545.1 uncultured Treponema sp.
GTAAAATGCAGTTGGCATTTCACGTTCATTGAACCAGATTGTATCAATTGTTCTTGCCCGATTTGTAATTTTTTGATAAGTAAAATCTGGAATATCAGTCATAGTTGAAATATCTCCAAGTCTTTTATCAAGAAATAATTTATTTTTATCTTGTGCAGGTACATAGGTTTTAAGTTTTTTCATGTTTCCTATATCGACAATCAGTCCCTGATAATAAGCATGAGTGAAAATTTCATTCGGCTCCTTTTCATTTTCTTTAATCTGAAATTTTTGCAGTACACTTTCTTTTGAATCAGTTAATGCCCATAAACCTGGTTGAATTCGGAAGAATTCATCTCGTCGTTGCAAATAACACCTTATGCTTTCAAAGGGAGTTTTTGTTTTCCATGTTGAAGTATTTACATTTTGGTTAAGATATGCAAGGGTTGCAAATCCGCCATTTTTTTGCATAGCTTCAATGATGTCATCAACCTGAGTATGTTTTTTGGTCATATTTCTACCTTGAAATAATTATAGCATGAAAGAAAAGTAGTTACTAGAAAGGAATAAGGATTATGTTGTAAATCGTATTTCAGCTAGATCTGCAAGTTGCTCAATCTTCTCGTCTATATAAATATATAATTCAGGATATTTTTCTTTCAATTGGCGTATAGTTGATAACCATTTATAGAAAATTAATTTATTTTTCTTATGCGCAAGTTTCTTTAATGTATTTGGAATAAGTTTTATAAATTTTGTATTTTTATCATTATCTCCGTTTAATTTTGAAATTATTTCTGAAAGTTCTTCTTCTTTATCTTCACAAATACATGGTTCTAGACGAGAATGCAAAAGAGACAAAACTTGATTTGATAATTCGTTTATGTTATCTGGTTGTTCAATTGTAAAGAAACAATTAGTTTTTATAATTATTTGTTGATCATTTATAACAAATAAAAGGGATTCCTTATCATAAGAATTGCAAGCATTTTTTAATTTATTTTCATTAAAAGTTTGCTTAAAAAGTAACATTGCTTTCTTTCTGATGAATATAGAATCTAATTGCTCCTCTGTTGTTTTAGATGCTTTCTCAGATGTATTTATACAAAGAATAAATTCTATGTTAGTATTTTGACGTTTATTACTTTGTTTTCCTCCTCTATATGTTGTATATTCATTGGTAACAATTGATACTTTTCCTTTTTTCATGCATATTCGTTGCATTTCTTCAAAGGGAATAATTCCATCGGTACTGTAGCTTATAAGTATATGTTTAGCTTTTATTTTTGAAATCAAATTTTCAAAAGCAAGAGTGGCTTCTTCTTTATAGCAATAGTGAGAACGCGTATTTATCCAATCATGCCTTATTGCTGCTTTTTCTTTTAATTCACCCTTTTCATTTAATACTAGTTCTGCAGGAATATGATCCCATTTTGCAATAGTATTGAGCATATGATAGTTGCTTCCGTATTGATGTTGATTATAGGGTGGATCTAAATAAGCTATGTCGACTTCAGGCATTTTTTCTACCAGAACATTTGCATCTTCTTGATAGATATGTACGGGATAATCAGAATCAATTAATACAGGATAATTAAGTTTTATTTCACCTAGTATTCTTGTTAGAGCATCTTTATTATGTCCTCCAAAACCCTTGTGGCAAGCTTTAAAAACTCCTGATGTATTATTATGTGTAGCCGCCTCATAAATCAATTCTGCTAAAAGAATATTTCGTATTTTAAGATTTTTCTCAGACGTATTATTTAACGGGAATTCTCTTTCTATATAGTTACGAATTTTATCTATGTTTAATGCATTTTGATGAGTATAGAATAATCTTTCTGTTTTATAATCTACAGCATCAATATCTTCTTCTTTTGGAGCATAATATTTTGTAATGTATTGCTCATTTTCATTTGGAGAAGGTAAAGAATTTATATGTAGTAATAAATTTCTAAAGTTCTCTTCGGAACCAAAGAGTTTCTCAATATCCTTTTTATTTGTCTTTAAATAGCAATTTGAGATTATATAAGAATAATATTCCCAATCGTTTGTGAAGATTTCAAAATTAAGCATTTTTGCAAGTCGTGAAACAACGCCGCTTCCTGCAAAAACATCAAAAAACTTCAATCCAGGTTTTATTTCAAGATTAGTTTGTTGAATTGCTTTTAAAATCAAGCCCAATAATTTTCTCTTATTTCCAATATAGGCTATTATTTGTTGTGTGAGATACTCATTACTTAGGTCCATTGTTAAAAATCCTTTATGCTGATAACTGGAATTTTAACATTAAATTTGGATTCGTAGAAGTCTGTCGAAGAATTTTCACAGAAAATATATTTACTCTGTAAGACTTTTTTCTCACTTGTATCATGATCTGCAAATGATGTTAGATTAAACTCGGCTTCTACTTCAAACATTTTATGCTTAAAGCGTTCAACATTATTAGCTATATAATTTGAATACTCTGTATAAGAGCGGGAGCCTTTTTTTTCGATTTTTTCTGCATCTTCAAGAAAAATACAAATCAAATCAGGGTATCCAGTTCCATTATATACAATTAAACATGTCTTTTGATTATCAAAAGTAATTGAATTATCAACAGGATTTCTATGATAATCTTGCATCTTTAACAGACCATCATGACTTAAATCTAAAAATTTTTTTATCGTATTGCTTTCTTCACCTTTGTTGATTCTGTTAACAATATGTTTTTCTTGGTTAAGAGTCGATTTCATTTTGTCTTTTGCTTTATCACATAATTCTTTTTCAAGTTTAGTATTGAATGTAATATTTGGATTGAAGTTTTGAGAATCTAATAATGTTTGATAATCTGTAACCAAAATTGATGTTAGATCCAATTTTGTTCCGTCATCAAAGAATAAAGTATTTTCTTCAATTTTATTAAAGGTGAACTGATAACTAGTAGGAATATCAAGATTTTTTAAGATTAAATCTCGTAAATCGTCTTTCTTTACCAAAATAATATCGTCAAGTATTATTTGTTCATGAATCCATTCAAAAATTAATTGAGGTTCTCCATTTTCATCGAAATCAATTCCTTGCTCAAATATTTCATTATAATCAAAATTATAATGTTTATTTTTAATGATACAGAAATACATATTAGACTGTTCTATCATTAAATTATGTAAGAAAATTTTATATCGAAGATTTTTGAAATTATAATAGTTTGGTTTTATAACATCAAACCAGTTATTTCCCATATTATAAATGGTATATCGATTTAGGGTTGATTTTCGGCCAATATCACCTCGGCCTGTCTGTTGTAATTTATTAGCAGGAAAGTCTGTCGTTTTGCAATTTAGCTTTTTTGCTAAGAGAGCTTTCCATGGATTTTCTAATTCTTTATCTTGGATATCAACAATAGCATTGATTCTTGCGTTTATTCTTTTTAAGCAAAAGAAAACAGATAACAAACGAAACGTATTTTCGTCAGAGATATTGCTTATAATACAATAATCACCTTTTATATCAATTGTGAGATTATATAGCTTTGGAATAATTTTTCTTAATTCTGGGGGAATTTCTTTTGTAAATTTATTTGTTTTTCCTTCTTGGCTTTCGCTAGAATCAAAAATAAGAGAGAAATTTCCTGCATAACCAGATTGAAACGATTTTCTGTCTTTATAATCTGCTTGAAATATTTCTCGATAATTATTCCAAAAATAATCGCATACTGTAGTATTACTGAATTCTTTACCTTTGTTTCTTTTATCTTGGAGATATAAAAAAGGTCGCAAAGATACATTGTCTTTTTTCACAACAAGTGCATTCATATATATATTATAACACAGTTTTTTGCTTTTTACTTCATATATGTTATTCAAGTTCCTGTAATTTGATTCTTGCTTAAAGTGAAGTGTTAGAATAATGAATATAAAAAAATCAAAAATCAAATTTTATAAAACATCCCTAGTCCCATAAACTCCCCGAAAGTCCATTTGTCCCAGATATCACGAGCCTGAAGTTCATCGTTAATTCGCAATGTAAGCCGGTCGGCTAAAAAATTATCAATCAGCTCACCATTAATACCTTCATACCAGTTTATTTCCGGGAATTCTTTTTCAAGCTGGAAAGTAACCAGGATTTTGGAATCTGGTCCTCTGTCAAAAACCGAAAGAACTTCTAAATCTGCAACATGAACTGTTTTGCCAGTTTTGGGATTTAATCGTTCATAGGGCTCGGATGCGAACTTTCCAATCATAGCAATTCCTTCGTTGTTCGTGTTGTACTGAACTAAAATGAATAGGTTGCCTTTTTCGGCTTCTTCCCATTGTTCAACTTCCCAGCGGAGAAGATGCTCTTCGCCATTATTAAAGTCAGCTTGGAATTCTTCAAAATCTTTCTGCTTAAAAGTATTGCGTTCAGGATTCCATCTGAGAATATAGCACTTCATAGTTTAATTCTCCTCTTTCCAAAGTTTATAGATTTTTCTGTCTGGATTATATGTGTGTAAGTCGTAGGGAGCAGGAGTGTGAACTACAGTTCTTTCATTGTAGGCTTCACTTACTTTTGGTTCTGCAGCAAATACATCCAGGAATGCGCTTGCTGCCATTAAGAACATTAAAAATATAACTCCGTAAAATCCATATTTTAGTAAATTGAACATAGGCTACACCTCATCATTCATATTTGCAAATCGATCCAAAGATTCGATGCAGTATGCGCTTAATGTCATATTTCTTTCTTTTGCTTGAGTGCGTATTTTCTGAGCCAACTCTTTTGGCAGGGTAAGGGTGATATATTCTGTTGTCTTTCCAGTTGCAGGTCTTCCGGCTCCTGGTCTTGCTCCACCGCGCTTTGATTCTGACATGGACACCTCCATTTATTTGAATTAAACATTGTATTTATCAAATATAAGATAATGCCAGATGATGGATATGTCAAATATTATTTTCCGCCGGACGGCGCATTCTAGGTTTCATCCGCCATTTGACGCAAAAAAATTGATACTACTTTTGTACAACATTAACATTGCCGAACATTGCCAGTGTCGGCAATGTCGGGCAATGTTGATGTTCTTATCTCTCCCAACCTTGCTCACGCTGTAGTTGCCTTTCCGCTTCTCGTCCCAGTTCAAACTCCCGGTACCAAGGACTTTTCTGCATCCATTCCTTAACGTCTTTACAGCCGTGTTCTGCAATTACTCCTGCAATCTTACGAAGCAGTTCCGGGGTCGCACTTTCAAACATCTGGCTTATCTCAGCAGCTCCGAAAAAGTGCTTTTTACCGTAGGCTGTCTCTTTTGTGTATCCGTTCAGCTGATGGTCATAATCTTTAATCTGACTGTCTATCCGTCTTTGATTGCTTTATTTGATTTTGCGAAAGCAGCAACAAATAAATCGACTATCGGATCCAGCTGGCTATCACGATAAGTGTTCTGAGCATCCCGGCATCGCTCCTTGGTCCATTCCTTAAAGTTCTGAATACTCGGCATAAGTTCTTCCCACTTGGAGATTTCTTCAAGGACATCGATGTTCTTTTCAGTCAGGGCAGAAAGAAGTGTGAAAACCAGATTGCGCTGCTTGTCTTTATCTTTCTGAAATTCCTCAAGCGTTTTTCCGACTTCATCTCTTGGCTTTGGCGTATCCTCAATTTCAAGTCCATGTGAACGTGCAATAAAAATCCACTTTTCCCGGCACATTTTGTCGAACGTCATTTTAGGATTATTCTTCTTGCTGATTTTCTTTTCGGGATCTGGAGGCAAGATTCCGGCTTTGAGCAAAGCCTGAGTCTGGTTACTTGTGGTAAGTCCAGTTTCTTCGTCCTTACAAGGCCATGCACGACGCAGGTGAAAATGAGGAGCTCCCATTT
>CAMVEQ010000167.1:0-5782 GCA_947166545.1 uncultured Treponema sp.
CGTTTGAGTGGGTGGCTATGTTGGTGAATTGGATGCCAGGGTAGACCGTGCTGAGCTAAAATATCATTGACTGATGATGGGGATGTCCGTCCATCGGTAACTATTTTTTAAGGAATATTTGGAGTAAGTGGGAAATACAAGAGGAATTTGAATTGCTGTGGCTTGAATGATTTTAAATTTTAAGTTTAATGCAATTTAGAAAAATGTATGTTAATTTGTAATTGATTGAGCCTGAGTAAGACACAACCTCTGTTCTATCCCTTCCGCAAGGAATGCCGTGTGAAAAAAGTTGCTGTGCCAGGCTCATCTGGGTAGAAGCGGCACCCGCCTGATTCTGGAGAAAAGAGGAATCAGTTTTGTAGCCATACTGTGCAGGTACAGCATTTATGGCATCTGCTTCTTCCCTTTTTTTGAAGTGCAGTTATGGATGAAAATATTACGCAAGAACAAGAATGGAAGTGGTGCCTCGTCGGAAATATTGTTCAGGAAAGAGAATACGGCGAAAATCATGAAGTAAAACTCGGAACAAAACATTTTTCTCCAGGCACTAAAGTTTATTGTGCACCAGGACATTGGGGTGACGGCTATGAAAATATCGTCGTTATAGGTAAACACAGGGGAAGTCCAAAGTATATTGAAATTATTATGCCCAAAAAGCATATTGAAAACTTCCGCTGTCAAAAAGTTTTCAAACCTGCAGTTTTAAAATTAATGAATGCCAGTAAGTGGGGCTTCTGGGATAATTCAGACGATCATCGTGATACAATTACAAAAATGGCAGAAGGATTAAACTTAGGAAGATTTGACTAAAGAAGATGTCTAAAAATCATTATACTGAATACAAGAATTACTCTTCTCTTGACTTAATCAGTAAAGTAAATCGCTGGTGCAGCGGATTATATTTAAGCTCAAAAAAGTTTGCAGAAATGAGGGAGACTTTACGAATACGAATTAAGTTCCTGAATAATTACAATAGAAATAAATCAGTTTTTCAAAATAGCATTCATAATGAAGTATTCAGTGTCTTAATAAATGATTATAAACTTTACTGTAAACATGAATGTAATGATTTTACTGTTGAACTCAGCCCTGAAAATCAGCACATGAATAAATATTTTAAGAACCTTCAAAAGCAGCTCTTATCTGCCTTAAATCAATTGGATCGATGCTGGGGTTTTTACGGTGTTTGGGGATACGGAATGAATTACGGAAAGTGTCATATTGAACAGGAATTAGATGTTATCGGAATTCATAGAAAATTAAATACTGCAATTGAATGCTTAAAAACAGTTGCAGAAGAAATAAGAAATGAAGAGTGTATAAAAACACTAGCAGAATTAGGAAAATGAGACAAATCTTGTTCATTTAATGATTCTTAATTATATGTTATATTTAATACATCGTTATTGCGGATGGTCGCAAACGAGTAGCGGGCAGTTCTTCTGTAAAATGAAGGGCTGATATTGTAGGTGCAACTCCTACCCCTTTAACGGTGTTTTATTTATATTGTTACCAAAAAATAAGGGGGCAGCACATGGAGAATGTTAATCAAGTTAAAATCGATGAAACTAATATATCATCCAGTTTACGTATTCCATACAAAAATGAAATGGATGAGGTCGGATTAAAAGCTCTAAGACAAATGCAAATGGATTCTTGGCTGAATGGGAATTCAGAAATGACATTAGAAGAGATAAACGCTGAAATTGCTGCCGTAAGAAAAGAAAGAAAAAAAAATAAAAATAAGACTACAACATGAAATAAAATTAGAAATTACAAAGGAGATGTTGAAACATGTTTGGAAAGAAAATTTCAGAAACCGAGTATAACGAGCTTGAGCAGAAGTATCTGACTTTTGAGTGTGCATACAACAATGAACACGCAAAATGCAGTGACCTTGAGCAGCAGGTAAAGGAACTTACCGACCAGATAAATCGCCTTAGAGAAGCCGGAAATGTTCTTCCTGAAGACCTTATAAAAAGAGCTGAAAATGCTGAAAACCAGGTCAAAGAACTGAACGTGCTTCTTGAAGTTGAGAAAAGTAAGAACTCTAGTTCTGAAGGCAATAAACAGCTTCAAGCCAATTATGAGAAGATGTATGAAATTGCTGCAAAGGAGCTTGAGACAGAAAAAACAAAAGTTGCAGAGCTTACTGCAAAACTACAATCATTTAGCGGAGGAAACAGAATGGATAACGGTAATCAGGTGACTCAGTGGGAATATAAATATGTTAATGCACAAGAAAAAGACTTAAATGATGCTGGAGAAAAAGGTTGGGAGGCTCTTTCACCTACAAATAGCTCAGTAATTTTAATGAAACGTCCAAAAGTAAAACAAACTAAAACCGAACCAGAATATCAATATACAAGATAAGAAAAGGGCTGCCAAAAGGCACCCTTTTTGTTGCTTAATTAACGCCCCTGCTCCGGTTCATCAATAAAGGCACCAAAACCTTTTTGTTCTATTGGCTTTTCAAGATTACGAGGATGGGCTTTTTAAATTTTAAGTTTAATGAAAAATACTTAATCCAGTGGTATATTAAAAATTGCCGGGCGAGATTCCGTTAAATCGGCTAAGCTGGGTAATGCGGCGTTTAGTATTGGACGAGGAAAGCCATGCTATTGCGTGTCTCGCCGTTTGAGTGGGTGGCTATGTTGGAAAATAGATTACCAGGGTAGACCGTGCTGAGGAAGATACTAAACGATTCGCTTGGGGCTAAGAAGACAGCACCCACCTGTTCGCGGAGAAGAGAGTGTTCAGGTTTGTAACCATGCTGTGCGTTTACCGTCTTTATGGCTTCTGTTTTCTTCCCCGTTTATTAGATTATTATGACTTTATACCTAACCAGTGACTTGCACGTAGAGCACTATGCAGAAAACAGAACAGAAATCTCAAACTTTATGGAACGCTATCTTCCTTCATGCGATGTGCTTTGTGTTGCAGGAGATACCGCTGACAATCCAAAGCTTTTTATTGATTTCTACAGGCTCGCTTCCCTTAAATACAAACAGATTTTCCTTACGCTCGGAAATCACGATTTAACAGTAAAGCATGACGATTGCTTTTTATCAAATCCTTTTACTCAGACTGAAGAAAAACTGAACTGGATAAAAGAAAAACTTTCTGAACTTCCGAATGTAACGTTACTTGACGGAACGACTGCAAAAATCGGCAAGCTTAAAATCGGCGGCTGTATGGGCTTCAACGATTTTTCCGTAGGCTCTAAAACCTGGCCTCATTCTAAGGAATGGCTAAAAAACGAATGGCAGTTCTGGTATGACAATGTTCACTGGCGCTACAAGAATAATGACCCGGATGCAATTCTTAAGGATGAAAAGCAAAAACTTGAAAATGTTATTTCTCAAAAGCCAGATATTGTTATGACTCATTTTATTCCTACTGCATTTGGTATACCACGAAAATACGAAGATGAAATCTCAAATGCCTACTTTTATTTTAATGCGGATGAATATCTTTCAAAGATGAAACATAAATGTATCTGGCTTGCAGGACACACTCACGACACCGGAAGAAAAGTTGTTCAGTTTGGTACCAAAAAGATTACACTGCTTTTAAATCCTATTGGTTATCCAATGGAAACAAATAGTCGCTATGATTTGAAAAATAGGAGCCTCTCTGCGATGCTGGATTTTTAAATTTTAAGTTTAGTGTAGAAAACTAATAAAAATGTTATAGTTAAAATGTCGGTTACGTCAGAGATAGCCACTGCGGCTTTTTCATTGTTATCAATGAAATTATGCGACAGAGGAGTGTTGCCCTCTACCGACATGTCGTTTAATGTAGAGATGCCTGCTGCGGGGTCGGACAAGCCTTGTTCGGCGGTCGAGGAAATGTGGCGAACTTCAACGGCATTGCCCTATTGACGGATTCAACTGCAGTATGTTTGCAGTATGATATCGTAGGGCGTTTCAAGCAGTGTTCGCCCAGAGGTCTCTGTGCGACCTGACTGTTCACCTCAGCGACATTCATTCGCTGTTGGGCAATCAGGGCTTGATTTTATATTTAAGAATCCTTGAGTGGACATTCGTTGGGGGAATAGTACCCCTATTCTGTGTGACCATTCAAGGTTATTCTTAGCTTCCGTGTACGTGTTGTAAGGCTCTCCTTTGCGAGAGGCGGAATCGGAAGTTCTTTTTAGTAATTAAGAGATTGGGAATGTGCCTGCGTGTCATTATTTGATGTGCTGAGTTCCCAATCTCTTTTTTGCAAAAGTGCATAATTTGCATATATAGCGTACCCACTTTTGCAGTCTCTACCGACGTTTTTTTTGGAGACATTTCTATGATTGCACAGATTACATCAGACGAATTCTTTTCAGGATATTCTGCTGAACAAATATATCTCACAAGCGATTTGCATTTGTTTCATACAAACATAATTAAATACTGTAATCGCCCGTTTGAATACTCAGCGGCTGGATGTTCTCAAATGAATGAGTTCATCCTCAAAAAGTTCGATGCACTACCAGAAGACTGTTTAATCTGGAATTTTGGCGATGTGTTTTTGAATTTGCGGCTGGAAAATGAACGGATAATGCATGACATCATGCGGATGAAAAAGAACCGGAAGATGTGCCTTATTCTTGGAAATCATGATTTTAGGGCACGCAAAAAGCCGTTTCCAAATTACATTGAATACTTTAAATATCTCGGTTTTGATGAAGTTTACAAAGGACCGATTCAGTTTGAAAATTATATTTTTTCGCATGAACCAGTTGTAATCGAAAAAGAAAGCGGTCTTATAAACATACACGGTCACACTCACGAAAAAATGGTAACAGAGGATTATTTTTTAAGCGAGTACAATAATTCTTTTCCTCATAAGAAAGTAAATCCAGAACAGTACAAAAATATTTGTATGGATGCGAATGATTTTCAGATTTTGAAATGGGAAGAAATTATTAAAGTGTGAGAGGATGATTATGTCTAAAATCAAACATTACACAGATCCTATGGTACTCGCCGTAATTTTTAACGAATACGAAATTGTAAAATCTTTACTAGAAAACGAAAATTACGATAAAACCGTCTTTACAGATATTGGTTCTGATTGTTATTTTGACATCCCTATTCCTGTTTACTATATCAGCAAGTGCTGGGAAATCTGTCTTAACCACGATTTCAGTGAATCTTTTAATCCCATATTTCAGAAAAATTATGAAAATGCAAAAAAGATATTAGCACTGTTCAAAGAAAAGCTAGGTGTACAAGAAGTAGAAATTCCTTTTTCAAAAATTAGTTCTGCATGCTGGGCATTAGAAGACGATAGTGAAGAAGATATTCTTGAAGGTAAAAAGGCAGATTTTATTTCTAAAGGAATACGAGAAATTGATTTAGATTTATACACTGCTGTTCAAAAGATGGATTTTCAAAAGGCAGAAGAACTTCTTAAAAATGGAGCAAATCCTCATTATAAGCATTATGGTGAGGATGACGGCGACTTACTTGATTTATGCGGTGCTGAATGTTCGTATCAGGCAACATGCCAGGCAGGAGAAATAATCCGTTCACCAGGCTGGTTCAAGAATGCAATTGATGAAGAAGAAATCGGAAATATTTTTCGCTGGGCTGCAAACGAAAAGATGTATGAGATTTTGAATAAATATTCGGCGAGATAAAATCTTGCAAAATCTCGTATATACCCTTATAATCTACTTAAAGTTCTTAAAAAACATAGATTAAGTAGATTATAAGGGTGTTTTTTTATGATAATAGGACGCAAAGAAGAAATTGAACTACTCCAAAAAATTGCAAAAGATGAC
>CAMVEQ010000168.1:0-5647 GCA_947166545.1 uncultured Treponema sp.
CATAACGGCACTCTGGATTTCTTCGGCATAAGCCAAGAGTTTTGTATTCAAAAGGGAAGTTGAAGCGGTAACATTCCAGCCCCCATTTGAATTGAGACTTCGCTCGTGATAACCGCGGGGAGTTTTGTAGTAGTCGTAATAATCCTTTACAAAATAGGGAGCATCTTCCGGAAGAGGATCTACAACTCCGCCGCCAAGCTTATAAGTACCGCCTGCCTGAACTTCCTTAAAATCTTCGATGCGCTGTGCCATAAGAGCCTTGCGGGTCTGGTGCCTTGCTTCTGCATTATTTGCGCTGTCAAAATATCCGTTGGCGGTAACACGACTCATATCGTACATTGTGCTTGCAACGGTTGCCTTAATTCGTGTGTCGATTGCCGCTGTATTAATTGCCATTCCACCCCAGCCACAGATTCCTATGATTCCGATTTTTTCTGGGTCAATGTTGTCGCGGGTTGAAAGAAAATCTACTGCCGCCATAAAATCTTCGGTGTTGATGTCGGGACTGTTCATGTAGCGGGGCTCTCCGCCAGATTCTCCTGTGTAGCTTGGATCAAAGGCCAGGGCGATGTAACCTCGGGAAGCCATCTGATTTGCATAAAAACCGGAAGACTGTTCCTTTACTGCGCCAAAAGGTCCGGAGATTGCGAGGGCCGGATTTCCTGCAGATGCAGCACTCTCTGGTGTGTAGAGGTCTCCTGCTAGTTCAATTCCAAAATGATTGCGGAAGGTTACAGTTGTTCGTTTTACTCCCTGGGCTAATTCAAAAGTGTAATGTTCATTTGTTCTGTCTATTTTTGCAAGATTTGGATTCATCTTTTCCTCCTGTGGATTTGGGCGTTCCCTCCACTTCGTGGAGGTCGGGCTTTTCGCCATTTCGCTGTCGCTCCAGCCGCTTCCCTCGCTTTTGCTCGGTCCAGTGGCCGCCTTCGGCGTGGCTACAATCCCTAACGCATTTTCTTTAGTAACGTTGTGTCACTTATCTAAAGTGTATGTCATAACTAGTGACTTGTCAATACTAAAATGCGAATTTAGTGACAAAAAGTTGCTTATTGTAAAAATTCTAAAATATACCATATTTTAATCTCAATATTCTTACCTTTCTATACATTTATAGAAAATAAAGCCAATTCTATGGTATAATGTATTAATCAATAGGAAAGTTATGTCAGATATCGGCTATTCAGAAAAAGATTTTGAAAACTACATTGTTAATCTTCTCACCTCAAAAAGTGGTTACATACATGGAAGTAACAATGATTATAATCCTCAAAAATCGATTCTGCCACAAACTTTCATTTCTTTTGTAAAATCTACACAGCCTGATAACTGGACTTGCCTTTGTGATAAGTTTGACACAGAGCAGGAAGCTGAAGAAAAACTTATAGATGAACTGATTGCTTCTAGAAAATCGCAGGGCACCCTGGACCTGCTTCGAAAAGGTTTTACTTTTCGTTCCATCCAGTTTGATACAGTCTACTGGAAACCGGAAAACAATTTAAATCCCGAAACTATCGACCTATATAATAAGAATATCTTCACAGTAATAAACCAGCTGATTGGAGATGCAGGCAAATCTGTACATACCCCAATTCCAGACATTGTGCTTTTCATAAATGGAATCCCTGTTGTAACAGCAGAATTAAAATTTGAATTGCAGGGACAGGGTTATAGTGAAGCTGAAACTCAGTATAAACTACGCAGTCTTGCTGAACCTTTATTCAAATTCAAAACAGGACCTCTTGTTCATTTTGCCGTAGATACCGCAAACGCCTCAATGACAACAAAACTTTCAGGTTTTGGAACAAACTTTTTGCCTTTTAATCTTGGAAGTAATGGAGCAGGGAACCAGGGCGGAAAAGGAAATCCAAAAGCTGCAGAAGGACATTTTGCAACAGATTATCTTTGGGAAGAAGTGCTTTCAAAAGACAGCCTGCTAGATATTTTACAATCTTTTGTTACAATAGAAGTTGAGTCGTGCGGAAGGACTGAAAGTCCTGACTACAATACCTCGGGAGACCGAAGCACGAAAGTGCTTCCGCCAAAAACAAAAGACGAGACTTTGATTTTCCCTCGTTATCATCAGCTGGATGTTGTCCGAAAACTTTTGAAAGATGTTGAAGTAAACGGCTCAAAGAAAAATTACCTTATTGAACACAGTGCAGGTTCAGGAAAATCAAATACAATTGCCTGGCTTGCATTCCATTTGAACAACCTCTATTTTGCAGGAAAGAATGAAAAAGTTTTTGATACAATCATTGTTCTAAATGATCGACGTGTTCTTGATAAACAAACCCGCAATACAATCATGTCTTTTAATCCAAAAAATGGTACGGTAAAAATTGCAAAAAAATCATCTGACATAACTGACTTTGTAAAACTTGGCAATGTAATTATCATAAGCACAATTCAAAAATTTCCATTGATTTATAAAGAGCTTGAAGAACTTAAAGCAAAAAATCCAAATCGTCGTTTTGCAGTTATTGCTGATGAAGCCCATCAGTCGCAGACAGGAACTGCTGCAGGAAAAGTAAAAATAGGACTTGGTTCTGATGCTGAATCGCAAATAAAAGCAGAAGACCAGGATGATATTCCTGAAGAAGGTGATGCAACAGACGAAGAACAGGAAAAAATCTTGCGTCAGGTTGCAACCGGTAAGCAGTCAAACATGAGTTTCTTTGCTTTCACTGCAACACCAACAGCCCAGACACTTCAAATGTTTGGCGTTCCTTGTAAAGTGATTGATCCAAAATCTGGAAAAGAAGTAGACGGCTACAGACCGTTCCATGTTTATTCGATGCAGCAGGCAATTGAAGAAAAATACATTCTGGATGTACTTGTAAATTATTCGACATACAAACAATATTACAATCTTCGAATTAAAAATGAAGATGATGATAATCAGTATGATTCTAAAGCCATTTATGGCATGGCTGCAAAATATGTTGCAGAACATGAACATAGAATTTCAAAAATCACTGATATCATAATAGAACACTTTGAACAGACTGGCTGTAAAACTATAGACGGCAAAGGTAAAGCCATGGTTGTCACATCTTCCAGAAAAGAAGCTGTTTTGTATGCCCGCACTTTGCGCGATAAGCTTTCTCAACAAGGTCATTCAAACTGGGGTGTGTTAGTTGCATTTTCTGGTGACATTGACGGCAAAACAGAAAGTCAGATGAATTCTTTTCCTATTAATCCTCTGGCAGAAGAAGGCTCCGAGATTTCAGAAAACCAGACACCAGAAGCCTTCAAGCAGGACAAATACCGCTTTATTGTTGTAGCAGATAAGTATCAGACAGGCTTTAGCGAAAAGCTTTTGAGCGTAATGTATATTGATAAACCTTTGCACAACATAAAGGCCGTTCAGACTTTAAGCCGCCTGAACAGAACAATGGCAAACGAAGCAAAGATTGCAGAACGAGACTGTTTTATTCTTGATTTTGTAAACGACAGAGAAGAAATAAAAGAAGCCTTCCAGACATATTACGGAAAGATTGAACTTGAAGGTGAATATACAATAGAAGAATTAAAAGCACTTAAAGAGGAAATTGAAAAATTTGCAATCATGAAGGTTTCAGAAATAGAGCAATACATTCAGATTCTAAATGAATTAGTTGCAAAAAATGCAGACCTTACAAAAGATAACATTGCGCAAAAAACAATGAATCTTGTTTCAGACTTTGTTGCCAGATTCAAAAAGCTAAAAGATGAAGATAAAAAAGAGTTTAAGCACAAGTGTATCCGTTATGTAAAAATCTTTATGTTCCTGCAGAATATTCAGAATATAAAAGATGCACCGCTGGTAAAGCTTGGGCTTTATTTACGGCTCATAAATCCTCTTTTGCGCATCAAATATATCAATCCGCCAGAAGTGATTAAACCTTCAGATATCCGAAGACTCATAGAACTTTCTGATTACAAGATTGATTTTGAAATGACAGAAGCAATCCGCCTTGTTGCAGATGACGGTTCAATTGTTCAACCAAGCCCTGATGGTGGAGCAAAAGATCCTCCAAAACCGGCTCCAACAACTGTTCAGGAAATGGTAAGCAGAATTAATACCCGCTTTGGAACAGATTTTACAGACGAAGATATTGTTCCTGCTATTAGTGCATTCAAGAAAAGTTTTGCTGCAGATAAAACATTCTGTAATACAGGACTATTAAAACAGTACCCAAAGTACGAATTAAAATATAATGGTAATGATGGATTAATGGTTTACGCAAATACAATTTTGTCTTCACCAGAAATTCCTGATAAAGTAAAGAGTGTTCTATTGGATAACGATTATACAGAATTGTTTGAGGCATTCAGAGATGAGATTCGAATGCCAGTATATGAACACTTGATTCATAAATTACACATAGCATAAAAAGGAAATAAAAATGTCACTTACATCGAATGTTACTGAAAAAGCAAACCTTCTTTGGAACATTGCAGAAAAACTAACAGGCTCATATAAACCCCACGAATACGGTCTGGTTATTTTACCTCTCACCGTTATCCGCCGTTTTGACTGCATTCTTGAACCAACACACGAAAAAGTTCTTGCAAAAGCCAAAGAAATTGGAAAGATGCCGGAAGCAATCAAGAGCGTTCAGTTTCAGAAAATTACAGGACATCCTTTTTATAACACATCAAATTTTACTCTTAAAACTCTTGTAGAAAATCCAAATCAGATAAACAAAAATTTTGAAAACTATCTTGATGGTTTTTCAGCAAATATACGTGAAGAAATAATCGCTAAGTTCAATTTTGCAGAGCAACTAAAACGCCTTAAGCAAAAAGACCTGCTTCTTATAGTGCTCCAGGAATTTGTAAGCGAGAAAGCAGACTTCAGCCCTAAGAAAATAAGCAATATCGAAATGGGGTATATTTTTGAAGAATTGATTAGAAGATTCTCCGAAGCTCACAACGAAGATGCCGGACAGCACTACACCCCGCGCGAAGTAATTGAGCTTATGACAGAACTTTTGTTTATTGATGATGAAGATATTCAGAAGAAAAAAGAATGTTCAAAATCAATTTACGACCCGGCCTGTGGAACTGGCGGAATGCTCAGCGTTGCAAGTGAATATATAGAAAGCCGGAATCTTCCTGTAACACTGGAAAGTTATGGTCAGGAAATTAATGATGAAACATACGCAATCTGTAAGGCAGATATTCTTATAAAAAGCAAAGACGGCAAGCAGGCAGAAAATATCCGTAACGGAAACACCTTGAGTGATGACAAATTTCCAAAACTCACTTTTGACTATATTTTGAGTAATCCGCCTTTTGGTCGTGAATGGAAAAATGAAAAAGCTGCTGTAGAAAAAGAAGCAGACTTAGGTGAAAACGGACGTTTTGGACCAGGCCTTCCAAAAATCAGCGACAGCCAGATGCTTTTTATGATGAACATCATTGCAAAGATGGATAAAGAAAATGGCAAAGCTGCTGTAATTCACAACGGTTCACCACTTTTTACAGGAGATGCCGGAAGCGGAACAAGCAATATCCGTAAGTATATTCTGGAACACGATTTACTAGATGCAATCATAGCCCTGCCAAATGATATTTTTTACAACACAGGAATTGCAACTTATATCTGGATTTTCAATAACAGAAAATCAGCAGAACGCAAGAACAAGGTTCAGCTCAT
>CAMVEQ010000169.1:0-5518 GCA_947166545.1 uncultured Treponema sp.
ATACTTAAATCCTCTGTATCTTCTATCTTTATTAAGTTACTTATATCAATTTTGGTATTTGTAGGTAATTTAAAGAAATGGTTATTGTATTTATCTAAATCAATATTTTTTTCATCACCTCTCACAGCAACTGAATCATATAATAACTCATTTTTACGTTTTAACAAAATTAGATAATCGCCCGTGTGGAGATTCTGACGATATAATATGAAGAGTTTATCATCATATGTAGGTAAAGCAAATTGTATTTGATCCGCAGCACCTTCTCTTCTACTTCTTATTACACAAGACAATGTATTAAAAGATGTAATATTTGTAATATCTACTCCTAAATAGGCAAGATTTTCTTTGTATAAATTAATTGGTAACATAGTAACAAAGTATTTCTTTAAAACATCATCTTTATTGCTATAGTCACAATTAAAATATCCATCAGAAGACAGATATGGAAAAATATCCATTTGTTCACCAGTAATTGCAATATGAGTCTGTTTTGTTGTACGGTCTGCATCCCATGTATTAGATGCCTCTAATTTTTTTACTATAATTCCATCGTAATTAAAGTCCTTTAAAAATGGAAAAATTGATTTTATTTTATACTCAATTTCAGCAAAGTCCATATCAAAATTCGCCTATAAATATTCCTTTACAATACTAGCTATCGCCCTACCCAACAATGGCGGAACAGAATTGCCAATCTGCATATATGTTTTAGTGTACGCACCTCTAAAGAAATAATCATCCGGGTATGACTGAACTCTTGCAGCTTCTCTTGGGGTGAGCCCGCGAGCCTGGGTCGGATGAATGTACATATTGCAATCAAATTTCATGTGGGCTGTAATTGTTTTGCATACATTGTTCTCGATGAGTTTATAATACTTATCCTTGAAAATATCGCTTCTACTTTTGTATGGCATGATGTCTGCAATCTTAGGGTCATCAGACTTATCGCCTTGATACATTCTTCCATAGATTTCAATATCACGGTCATTGTTATAACGGGCTTTATGGTTGCATACGAAATCAATTTTTCGGTTTTGATTTATATAATTGATATACTCGTTTGTCTGATTTAATTCGTTTTTTTCAATAATAAAACCCGATTCTTTTGACCCCGACTCAGTAGAATTTTTAATTCTAGATGCCTTTAACGGTCTAAGTCCAAAGATTGCATCTCCAAGTACATGATTTGGAATTGTTGCAGACAAATCAAAAATACGATTGAAAATCATTTCGTTATCAATTCCAAGTCTATTTCCAATGTAAATTAACCTTTCTCGATTTTGAGGAACACCATAATCTTTTGCATTCAAAATATGGCATTCAACGGAATATCCTATATTTCGGAAATCCTCTTTTACCTGTTCGGCAACGGAGAGCATCCCTTTTACATTTTCCATCACAAAAAATTTCGGCTGAACTTTGCGAACAATCTCTACATAATTTTTGTAAAGATGATTTCGTGGATCGTCAATTAATCTCTGCCGGTTTGCCATACTAAATCCCTGACAAGGAGGACCACCGACAACAATATCAACAGCCTTTACATCAACAAGATTTTCAATGTTATCAGCAACATCCTTCACATCTCCCAAGATTATTTTATTTCTGGGTGTTTCGGGGTGATTGTGAGCATAAGTATCAACGCAACACTCTTGAATATCATTTGCAAGAGATGTAATAAATCCTTCCTGCGTAAAGCCAAGGGAAAGTCCACCCGCTCCACAAAACAAGTCTATCATTTTAAGAGAATCAGCTTTTATAGAACTACGACACTTATTAATAAAAGAATTGCAGTATTTTTTTACAGGACAGCAATCACAATTTTGTTTTTCTGAGTTACATATATTGCTTAATTTGTAAAAAGAATAATTAAAATCTGCGTCTTTTTGAATTTCTGTTTTTATAAAGTCAGCACGCTTATCAAGAAATTCTTCGTTTGTATTATCCGTAAATCGTGAAAGCACGACAGAATTATCTTCTAAATTTGCTTTATCAAATGAGAGATTTATAAAATCTGATATTTCCATTTTGTCAGCTTGAAAGTTCATTTCAGTTCCATTCTCCCAAGTTTTCAAGTGTATTCCGTACTGATTGTGCTACGGTTCGGGAAACATTGACCGTTACGGCATTTCCAAATTGTTTGTAAAGCTGACAGTCTGAGGTTCCTTCGATAGAAAATGAGTCTTCAAAGCCCTGCAATCTTGCACATTCGCGTGGAGTCAAACGGCGAATCCTTTCATCTGAAAGATTTTGTATTTCTGCAATCCTGTGACCTTGGTCAGAAACATAATTATCCTGGCAGGCTCTATGCATTTTTGCCATCGTTGCACAAAGTGGACGGGCAACATCAAGGTTTATTTCTGAAGTAGCTACATATCCACCAGTTCCGTTCGAACAAATCGTTTTTTTTAATTTATCAGAAAGATAATACTTTTGGGGAACATTCCTTTCTAAAAGGTCTCTCATTGTTGTTGTAAGTTCCTGCTTTTCTGGAAAAATGAAATCTGCATTTTCATTTGCAAAGCATACAATATAAGTTCTGTTCCGTGTCTGAGGAACACCATAATCTGCGGAATTCAAAATATCACAGAACACTTTGTACCCTAATTCATCTTGGAGAATATGATGAATTGTTTCATAAGTTCTTCCGTGATTATGAGTTTTCAAAGCCTTTACATTTTCAAGAATTATTGCTTTAGGCTTCTGATTTCTATCTATTCTATCTTTTATGATTTCTGCGACTCGAAAAAAAAGTGTTCCACGAGCCTCTTCAAAACCTTTTTGAGCCCCCATCATGCTAAAAGGCTGGCAGGGGAAGCCACCAATGAGAACATCAAAATCCGGTATTTGTTCAAATGGAATTTGATTTATATCGCCGAGAACAATTTCATTATCATAATTACGACGATAAGTTTCAACCGCATATTTGTCAAAATCATTTGCCCAAATAACATTAAAACCGCTGTCTGAGAAACCTTTATCCAATCCTCCAATTCCGCTGAAAAGAGATACTACATTCATTTTGTAACACCTTTCAAGAGAATATCAGATGATATTTGCTTAAATACAAGAGATGTCGGTGGAACTGCAAGTTTTATTCCACGAACATTTGAAGATGTAGATTGGATTTCTGTCTTGAAATTAGAAATCTTTGCTTCAAGATTTTTCATATAATTAAAGCATTCAAAACATTTTCTGAATTTATGAGCATTTTCACGCAATGCAAAAACCCTATAAACAGAATATCGTGTTTCATCAATGGAATTGATAAAGTCAATTTCTCCATCACTGAACATTAATGGCTGTTCAAATTTAAACTGAGTTGTTTTTACATCAATAAAGTTTTCTTCATCAGATGCAGGATTAACAACAAAATCAAAAGGCTTTCCAGATTCCCTGCTTTTATTTACCCATTCAAATGCTGAAATCAAATTTTCACTTTTTTGCATTTCGAGATATTCGTTGATTAATTCTTCGCCAGTTCTACCTGTAATTTTGAAGCGTTCCTGTGCTTTTTCAATATCAAGAGCCTTATATTTTTCTGACTTTGTTGAAGTCTGGCTGATAATTTCCAAATCTTCCTGCAAGCTAATTGATAACTCATCAATTTTTGCCTCAATGAATTTTATGAGAGGCGCAAACATTATTTCCGAAGTATCATAAACTGTATTTTCGGTCGGGAAAAAATCCTTCAGTTTTGCATAATCAGAAGATGAATTGTCTATGAGCCAAAAGAGCAGTTCATTATTTTCAAGAGCAAACCACACAAGATAATAATCCCGCTTAGGATTCAGCTTTGCAAATTCACGGATTTTTCGGACTACAGTATTTTCATCCTTCTCACCTAGACTGATTTTTGGACTTCTGTAAGTTCCGTCTGGATTCTGAATTCTTTCAAAATTACACTGAAGCACATCAAAATAATCATTATAAATGAGAATTGCTGTCGTGGTATCTTCATTCTTTAAAAATGAAAGCATATTTTTTCTTTCATACAATCCGATATGAGTCTGATGGCTGCTTCCTTCTGTAAGACCTAAATCCGCATCAGAGAGTTTCTTATATCCAATTTTGTGTTCCGAGTGTAGTGCAAAAAACATAATCGCTCCTTATCTTCCCTCTAGCATGCTTCAAGCATTTTTGAAGCAATCATTTTTTGATACTTATTTATCTTTGCGCAATCATCAAACAACTTTTGAATTGCACTTCTGTTGTTAGGAATATTTTCAAAATATGTTTCAAGAATCTGCTTTACATCGCTTCCATCCGTTTCTGACCAATCTACTGTATAGAAATCTTCCAACGCTCTTTCAAATGATTCTTGCAGGTTATTCATGGTTAAATTCCTCCTATAGTTAGGTTTATTATAAATGCTCAGAGTGCCAAAGAATGACACTTAAATTAAACAATTAATAATTTGTATGTTCTATTTATCTCTGTTAATCTCTTCATATTTCTCTATAAATTCTGAATGATATTTCATAGCAGCAGAAAGTAATTCGTCATAAGTACGAATAATTACATCTCCACTCTCCCTGTAAGATTTAGCTTTTCGCTGAACAATTGAAGAATCTGAAAGTTTTTTTCCAATCAAATAGCATGATACCTTATTGATATTCTCATTTCCAAGATGTTTTTGTATGAAATCTACATACTCCATAGCCTGCTCTAATTCGTCCGATGACAATACTTTAGAAGGACGTTTTAACTCAATGATAAACAACTGTCCAACAAAATTATGGCATAAAAAATCTAACCGCCTATCTACATCAGGAAGTTTACTATCATCAAATCTTTCTCGAAGTAATGTTGAATATCTAACTTCATCCTTAAAATTCATAATTCGTGGATCCAATAACCACGGAAACTGAACAAAGAAATTATGCATAACAGGAACTTCTTTTGCATCATTATCGATGTTTTCCTGAAACTTTTTTATTGTTTGTACCCTCACTTCCGCAAGTTTATACATCTCTCTTGCTTCAATTACTTTCCATTCATTCAATAAGTTCAATAATTCCGCATTAGATGTTACATTTTCTTCCATCTCAGCAGCAAGTTCTTTAAATGAGGTGAATTGAAATGAATCTTTTACAAAACTAGCTAATTCAGCAGCTTTTTCATTTTCAATACCATCATTAGAAACAATCGCCTTAACCAGTTTTTTAGCGAGTGACTTATCGTGTTTTGGAAGTTCTTCTACCCATTCATCTATATCTACACCGGTTTTTTTCTTTATATCTGTTTTCTTATCATCTTCAATAAGGTTACGGCGTTGAGTATAGACAAAAGAAATTACAGCCTCCAAGTATCTTTTTAACTCATCGCACCGCTCATCTTCCCAGTTTAGAGACTGTCTGTTAGTAGAAATAACATCTGGCTCCCACTCATCTACAAAATCAACATCAAGCCAGCCTGTGAGATAAGAATATCCAAAACTTGTTGCTGTCACATCAAAAAATGTGTGCTCATTTACGAGTTTTCCTCTTGAAAAAAGAGCGATACCTCTCATATT
>CAMVEQ010000170.1:0-5494 GCA_947166545.1 uncultured Treponema sp.
GTTTATAATATAGAAAAAAACACCTTATATCAATAGATTTAATAAGAGATTTATCAATAGATTTGCAGATTTAATATATTTTTAATATTTTATAAACCTGTCGTCAGGCTGTTTTATAAAATAGTCCAAAATGCGTTCTTTGCTTTCCTCTACAGACTTAGCATTGAGCATCTGAGTTTGAAAATAGTGCCCAAACGTGAAATTCTGGCAGTAATAGGCAAAAAAACGTTGTAAGCGGGTCTTGTAAAATTCTGGTGGCTGATATTTCATTACATCATCTATAAATTCCAAAGCCAAAGCCTGACAGTCCACGGTTGTTTTGGTGTCATCGCAGGCAACGCTGGCATTGCCAACATCGCTTTCACCAGAAAGCCCTTTTTTTATTTCGCTGAAAATCCAAGGCTTTTGAGCCGCCATTCTTGCAATCATAAGTCCTGCACATGACGGAGCTTTGGAAAGTGCGTATTTTGCACTTGCAGTGTCTTTAATTTCTCCATTGAGAATTATTGGAACATAAACCCGCTCAGCAAGCTTTTGAGCATAGTCATATTTTGGAAGTCCTCGGTATTTTTCCTTTATTGTACGCGGATGAAGGGTAATAAGCTCAACTCCTTCTTCCAAAAGCATGTCTGTAAATGCAAAGAACGAGTTTTCTGTAAAATCTTCCGCACCAAGCCTGCACTTTACACTAAGCCTTACATGGCGGTTTTCTTTAGAGCCGTATTCATCCAAGACCTGTTTTACAAGACGTACAAGGTTTCTTGTTTCGTCCAAAGGCTTAAGCATCCATGCAATGCCTGCTCCCGTTTTGTATATCTGCGGAGCGGAACAGCCCATGTTTAAGTCAATGCCTATTCCTCCCTGACTTGCTGCAACAACGCTTGCTTCCGCCATGGACTGGGCATTGTTGCCTGTAATTTGCCATACAATTTTTTCGGGGCATGGTCCGCTCATAAGGTAATACTTTTCAAACGGCCCCATGTTCAAAAGGGATGTGGCATTAATCATTTCTGTAAAGTATTCATCACAGCCACCAAACTTTTCTATTGCATGGCGGAAAGCTTCGTGACTGAGAGTTGCCATTGGTGCGCAGATTAAGCGTGTCATTTTGTAATGCCGTGTTCGTTAAGGTAGCTCTGAAAAATTTCTGCCGCACATGCACACAGCTTAGGGCAGGGACGTTTTTTATAGTATTCTTCCGTGCGTGCTTCCGAAACTGGTGAGGTTGATTCAGCAGCGTCTGCAACTTCTTTTATTGGAACAAGCCCTAAAAGCTCTTTGCAGATAATGCTTCCGTTAAGTTTTGTAAAGCGTGCGGCAAGCTCCTGACCATGAGCGTAAATGTTGTCTTTTGCTTTTTTGTCAGAAGGGTCATTACTTCCTTCAAGCAGACCAAGTGAAAGAAACATTCCAGACACTGTGCCGCAAGTTTCTCTTAAACGGCACATACCACCGCCAAAAGGCTGAGAAATCCTCATTGCTTCCTGCTCGCTAAGACCGAGCCTTTCTGCAAATGTGCAGAACACAGCCTGTGCGCAGTTGTATCCCTGCTTGAAATTTTCTTCTGCAATTAAGCCTGCTTTTTCAGGTGTCATGCTCATACCTTTTTTATAAGGGATTCAACGGCTTCTGCGGCTTCGTTTACATAAGGAACATCAAGCGTTTCTATTTCACCGTTGTCTACTGCAACAGACATGTTCTGTTCAATAGGAATGCGTGAAAGAACCTTTATGCCGAAGTCTTTTGCAATGCCATCAATATTGTTTTCGCCAAAGATTCTCATTTCCTTTCCACAGTCTGGGCATTTTACATAGCTCATGTTTTCTACCAATCCCAAGATTGGAACATTCATCATGTTTGCCATGTTTACAGCTTTTTCTACAATTACACGTACAAGCTGCTGTGGAGAAGCAACTACTATAATGCCGTCAATTGGAATTGACTGGAACACTGTAAGTGGAACATCACCTGTCCCAGGAGGGCAGTCAACTAGCATAAAGTCAACGTTTTCCCATACTACGTCTGTCCAAAACTGTCTTACTGCACCAGAAATTACAGGACCACGCCAGATTACAGGATCGGTTGCATTTGGCAGAAGGAAGTTCATAGACATAATCTGAACGCCATTCTTGCTCTTTACGGCTTTGAGGAAATCTTCCTGCTTGCCTTCTTCATTTGTAAGGCTGCCAGCTTCTGCTTTTTCGCCTTCAAGACCATAGGCTGTAGGAATTGAAGGACCTGTAATGTCTGCGTCAAGAATGGCTGTGTTGTAACCGTCTTTATGAATCTTAGAAGCTAAAAGGCTTGTAACCATAGATTTTCCTACACCGCCTTTTCCGCTAACAACAGCTATTACTTTTTTTACAGATGAAAGCTTATGAAGCTTTTCATGCAAGTCTCTTTTTTCGCATCCGTCTTTAGAACAACCTGAACAGTTGCCGCTGCAGTTTGAATTTTCTGCCATAGTATCCTCGATGATTATTATAATATGGTATGTTTTCAATAATATACTGAAATTACAGTAAATAGGCAAATGTGTGGGTAAAAATCAAGAATCCTGTTCAAGTGGAGTTCCGTAGAAGGCACTTTCTCCGATGAATTCTATGCCTTGCGGTAAGTTTACAGTCTGTAGATTTTCGCAGTAATAAAATGCAAAATCTCCTATGCTTTTTACTTCTTGCGGAAGGTCAATTCTTTCCAAAGAGGTACAGTCGCCGCAGCAACATTCGGGAATTTCCTGTAGGTATGCAGGAAAATGAATTCTTTTAAGCTTTGCGCATCCACTAACAATTCCCTGCGGAAGACTTTTAATGTTGTCGTCAAAGTCAATTTCTTCTAGGGAAGGGCAGTTTGAAAAAGCAGATTCTCCTAATTTTGTTACCGTGTCAGGAACTATAAACTGTGTTACATGTTTGTTAAATGCAAGGGCATGGTGGCATATTTCCCTGACGTTGCCAGGAATGCGTATTGTACCGCTCAAAGAAGATTCCTGAAGATTTTCTATAACTGTTACAGGCAAATCATTAATGTACGATGGAATTTGTGTAAAGCTGGAATTCTTTTTGCTTCCCGTGATGTGAACCTGTCCATTTTTGATAATATATTTTATGCCGTCCTCGGTAACTTTTGTGAACGCAAAAAAGAATCGGTTTTGCTTTTTCTTTATGAAAATAAAAAGTGTAATTCCGATTATAATTTCTATAAAAACCACCCCTGTTGCACAAAGAATTCCAATATCAATAACTGTTTCAAACACTGTGATAGTCTTTCCACTAAATTCATAATAAAGGACACTCGGTATTTTAAAAGGTAAGGTTATCAGAATAATACCAAGTAGAAAAAGATGAACAGATTTTGGAAGAAAATAGGCTTTTATGCATCCTTTAAAAAGTCCTGTTACATTTTGAGAACGTTCTTTACTTTTTGCTTTTTCCGTCAGTACGGTTTTGAAATCATTTTTACTATTCATAGTATGCATTTTAATATATGCAGTATAGGAAATTCAAGCAACAAAAAATGAATTTTTAACCTTACAAATCATTTTTCAAGAGTTCTTTAAATATGTAAATGCGAAGGTTTTTTATCTTTTCAAATTTTTCATTATTTACATCCCAACATAAAAATCCCTTTTTCTTTTTCACATAAATGCAATAATTACTTCCATTTTTTTCTACTGCATAACCTTTTTGATTCATCTCTAATAATGCAGTTAAAAAAGATTTTGTTTCGCCATTTTTTATGCAGTTTATGGCATCTTTCACTAAATGCAGAAAATCTATTTTTATTTTCTTAGCAGATAAAACCTCTTCAATTGTCTTTTCCAAAACTTTCTGACTTTTGTCCTTTAACCCTACCTGATAGATTTCATTTCTAAAATGCTCATCTTTTATAAGCTGTGCATTGACTACATTATTAAACCGAATTTCAGCTTTGTTTGCATTTGATAAATCCAGCAAATAATTCTTTATGTCGTCAAACTTTGCAGACAAGGCGGAAAGCTGCACGCCAATAATATTGTAAGTTAGACCTTCAAACTGACTTGAAAGGGCTAATTCGATTAGTTCTTTTTGTCCATCATTAATAAAGCCTGAACTCTGTATTTTTTCCAATTCAGAGAGTACGCTTATTATCAACGGCCTGTTTTTTAGATAAAGGTTTTCACTGTCAGTCTTTAAGAAATATCCATCTAATTCTTCAATATTTTGAAAAGTTTTATGCATGGGTTCAATTATAGCAAACTCCCTCTAAAAAGTGCAGATGTTTTCTTTCTGGAAGTGTAGTCTTGTAACTTGAAAAAGAAACAAATGTTTCTATAATATAGATTTTTTTATAAAGGTGGCATAATAAAATGAAAAAAATAAATTTGATAATATTATTCTTGGCAGTATTAACTTCTAAAATATTTTCTGAAGACATAAAGATATACGCTCCTGTTGCACAAAAGATGCTTATTGATAAAAATGACTATGTGCGTTATTCCCCTGTCAATATGTTTGATAATAAGTCTGACACTGTGTTTGCTGTTACTTTTGATGAAATTAACAAAAAGAAACCTTTGCTTGAAATTTATTTTGCCGACCCTGCAATCTTTGACAGCATCTCAATAAAGGCGGGGTATTTTGATAAAAGATATTTTGAAAAGAATGACAGAATTAAGAATTTAACATTGAAAGTTTATAATTGTGAAAATGTTGAAGTTAATGAGAATGTAGAATTGCAAGATGAAATGACTGAGCAGAATATATACAATGGTAAAAAAGTTATTGCATCAAAAATAGAAATTTATGTCAATGAGGTTTATTCTGGTTCAAAATGGAATGATTTAGTAATTTCAGACTTGAATTTTTCTCTAGATAAAAAACAAAAGCCCGTGTCTTTTGATATAGGAGAATGTCTGTTTGCATTTACGTATCATGATTATGAATATGATAATCAAGGTCGTCTTGTTCATCATTATGCCCAGTATGGAAAAGCTGGTGCGGATGATGAATATTACAAATATGAAGACGGAAAAATTTTCAGGGCTTATGTCGGAATGGAAGATGATCCTGCTAATAAAAAATATGAGCAGGTTGATTCCATAAAGGAATTTATTCCAAAAGAAAAAGAATTCTTCTATAAAAATGGAAACATTATTGCAGAAAAATACACCAGACATAATCAATATGTTGAAGATTTGTTTTATATAAGCCAATATATTTATAATGATAAAAAGCAATTGATATCAATAATTCGAATCTGTGAAAATAACAATTGGGCTGATAAATTCATCAAATACACTTATGATGAAAGTGAAAAATATTGTTATTTTGTAAAACTACGTACTTTCGCAAAACAACAATATGCCATTGGCAAGATATAAAGAGAAAATTGCCTGGATATTAGGAAGATATTTTGCTGGTAAGTCCGTTGCTTACTAGAACGGAAGTCCGTTGCTTACTAGGAGTCTGACCATCTGAATTATTTTACCAAAATACAAATCCTGTAGAAAAAC
>CAMVEQ010000171.1:0-5476 GCA_947166545.1 uncultured Treponema sp.
ATTGATTCCCGCATCTTTTCCAAAACATCTGCTTCCATAACTAAAAGCTTCTGGAATTCTGGAATGAGGACAATGTCTTTGATTTTGAGACTTTTCTTCTCTCCGATTTTCTGAGTGGTGTCTTTCACCATGCTGATAATGTCGTTAAGTTTCATATGTTTACCCTTATGTGTTGTTTATAGTTTAGATTTCACTGACAATCTGGAATCTATTACCAGACTGCCAGTGCCAACTTCAAAAGTACTTATGCTGATTTCTGTAAGCGTTCAACGAATGCCAGGACATCAGACTTTTTGTACTTTCTTCTGCGTCCGTCTTTGATGGCTCTTTCTTTCAGCCAATCATAACGTTCACAAGAATGAAATGAAGAAGGTGCGCATCGTAAGTATTCGATGACTTCCTTCTGGAGCCAGAGTTTATCTGGTGATGTTTCATTTTTCATGTGCTGCTCCTCCAAAAGATTAAGTTTTAACTCTCTCCGATTATTTTTAAGCTCCTACTTTTTCCGGTAAAAGCTTAACTCCATTTTCTTCTTCATCAGTTTCATCATCATTAATGACATAAACTGCATCAGAACTAAGTTTTCTAAGGATTGGTGAAAACAGATGCTCCGTACTTTCAGCAATCTTATTCAAAGCAATTTCTTTCTGAATATGATTTGCATAATTGTTGAACACGCTTTCAGTTTTATGTCCTGAACCAATCATACAGATTCTCTGGTCGCCGATATCAGAAAGTGTATTTGTACACCATTCATGACGGAAACTGTGGAAGGTAATTTCTTTTGGATTTGGATATCCGATTGATTCCAGAGCCCGTCTGAGATATCTGTTGAATCTTTTAGGTGATAAAGGTTTGTCAGGACTTTGTGAACTGAAGAATACAAATGCATCAGGATCAGTTCCCCACGGATTGAAAGATGCCTGATTCAAAATCATGTCTCTCAGTTCAGTTGGGATTCTGAATTCTCTTTCTTCTCCATTCTTTGGTGTTTTTAAGCCTTCATAAGGACTGTATGAATGTCGGATGTAAATTCTATCCTCGCCAATATCACGTATCTGAAGCGCAAGAATCTCACCTTGTCTCATTCCAGTAAAGCAGGCTATAACACATGCAAGTTTTACACGGTCGTTATCCCATTCAGCATTGAATAGGTCTATGGTCTGTTCAAGTGAAAGGATAACTTTTTTCTTTGGAGTACTCTTAGGTGTAATAATTCCTGAATAACAATTGTTTTCAGTCAAACCATTCAGGTGAGCCCATTTCAGAGGAACTGTTAGTGCCTGAAGAATGGCTTTTACTGTTTTTGGGGAAAGCTTCTGTGTAGACTCAGCCATGAAAATCTTTTTTACGTCATCTCTGGTAATTTCTCCAAGAAGCTTTCCTTCAAGAATAGGTTTCCAGTGATGAGCAATAATGTTTCTCATGTTCAGAATGTGACGGTTAGTTGATGAATGTCCTTTAAGTTCCATTTCACGAAGATATGGGGATTTATCCCGAGTCCAGAAATCAATAAGGAACTCCATCGCATCACAGTCACCATTTGCATTTGGTCTGACTGCAGTTTGAATGATTTTACGGGATTTCATTACCTCAATGAGGTCATTAATTTCCTGCTCAGACAAATCATTCGTCTTCAGATAATTAAGAAGAGTAATAAATGTGAAGGATTGTTTGCCGATTGCTTTTCCAGTTCTGGATGTTCGCTCTGGTACAGAACCTTTTACGATCCATTCCATTACTGTGCGTTCAGCATCAGTCTTATTTTCTTTTCCCGTACTTTTGTTTCGGGAAATTGTGCCGTCGGGGAGACGGACTTGCGCATACCAAAATGGTGAATGCTTTGTTTTGAATAATAAGTAAGGTTTATTCAAATATCTTTCCTTTCCATAGGGCCGGCAGAAAGATATTTATACTTTATCATTATGGTATCTAAATGTAAAGTATATTCTGGCAGATACTTGTATTATTGCATCTTACTGTTTACTTTATATTCATTTTTTGAGCTTTTCGACTCTAAAATAAACAAATATAAGCAAAACTAAATCTTTATATTATATAGAGATATACCATTTACTCTCTAAATAATACATAGGGTGTCTGGTAGGTTCGAGTCCTGCCCCCGCTATACTGCTAAGTCTATATGTTATATAGAGTTAGCGCTACTACCAATCCCAATTAGTAAGGCTTGGCGTAGACAATTCACTGATTTTAAGCAACGATTTTAAGCAAATCGATTGTCACAAAGTGAGGTGCCTATGACCAGGCCTTATTCGTTATTTAAGAAGTCCAACGGTTATTTTTATGTACAATTCTTATTAGCCGATGGATCCCGTTCACAAAACAAATCTACTGGTACAAAAGACCGCAAAGAAGCAGAATCCATTGCTATGAGATGGGCTGTCCTTGGCGGTATACCAGAACGTATCAATTCAAAAGCAGAGAAAGCAAAATCTCAATCTGTAGACAGAATCAGTTTCTTTAATTCTATGTCCACCTATGACTTTTCTCCTGAAGAAATCGACAAGATGATTTCTATCATGCAGAAAAGAGGATTCATTCTTTCTGCTGTAAAACCGAACTCAAAACAAAGTATTCCTATCGAAGAATTTTTGGATGAGTTCTGGAATTATGAAAAATCACCTTATGTCCAGGAACTTGCTCTTGAAGGAAAAATTCTTTCACGATCTCATGTAAAAAATGAAAGGAGCCGTGTAGAAAACTACTGGATTCCCAAACTCAAAGGAAAATGTATTGGTTCTATTACAAACGATATGCTTAAGGATATTGTTTCAGATAAGAAAATCCAAAAACTTGCCGGAAAAACTATTAATGGAATTGTTGAATCAATTACAACTCCTCTCAAATGGGCAATGAAAAATCAGTATATCGAAAACATCACTTTTTACGGTCTTAAACGTCGTAACACAAAGAGTGAGGAAAGGGCCATTCTCACCATGGAAGAAGCAGATAAGGTTATGAATATTGGCTGGGAAAATGATAAGGCAAAACTTGCCAATAAACTTGCAATGCAAACAGGAATGCGTGCAAGTGAAATTCGAGGTTTAAGAATTTGTGATATTCATGCTGAAGGTATTATTGTTGATCATGCATGGGACCGTTACGCAAGGGCTAATAAATGTTGTAAGAATGGAGAAGCCCGACAAATTCCTATTCCAATTTCAAAAGAACTTAGAGAAGAACTCTTGTTCCTTGGAAAACTTAATCCATTCTGCGAAACAGATAAAGCTTATATTTTCTGTAGCGATAAATGCAATTCTCCTATGGATAATTCTGGCTGGGTTAAATATTTACGCCGTGCGCTCGAAAAGATTGGATATGAAAATCCAAATGATATTGTATTCCATTCATGGAGACACTTCTTCTGTTCCCGAATGTTGGACGTTATCCCTGATAAGCGAATTGTTATGGCATTAAGTGGACATAAAACCTCCGCAATGCTTGATCATTATGCAAAGCATCTTGAAGATGAAAAAACTCTGGAAATTGTTCGTCAGGCAATGAAAGAACTCTTTGGTGATAATGAACAGGATTCTGTTGATAATGCTGCAAAACAGGCATTCAAAGATAAACTCTCGGCATAGGATTAAGGTGAATATATGAGTATTTTTGGAAATAAGAATAAAAAGGCAAATGATAAAGACAATGCAAAAATTAAACTGGTTGAGGTAAGCCTGCTGCATTTTGACAGGGACTTTAAGAACGTGTTCCAACAGGAAAATGATAAGGTTGCAGAGATAGCGAACGATATGAGGGCCAATGGGTTTGATAAATCCAGACCAATTATCGTAACTGAAGCCTATATCATTGTTGATGGACATAGTCGTTATATGGCAGCAAAGAAAGCGGGGCTCGAAAAAGTGCCTGTAATTATCAAAAAGTTTGATAGTCGTGATGAAACAATCGAGTATGAGTACAAGATGCAGCTCAATTCACGCCGGCTGACGGATGGAGAATATTTTGCAGCATTTCTGAAGCTCGATGAAATCAGACGTTCAAATCCTAATGCGCAAGGGTCTTCAGATGAAATAATTGGCCGGCAGCTTAACAAGTCTGCACGCCAGGTTTGCAAAATGCGTGAGATTGCAAAGAAAGCAGACGCTTCACTTCTGGAGAAGATTCAGAACGGAAGCATTTCCATCAATAAAGCGCATGAAATGATTAAAGCAGCAGAGGCCAGAAAAAAAGCTGGAGTTGTTGAGGAACTGGCTGATGACAAAGTATCTAACACTGGTAAAGGCATCAATTCTGATTCTTTTAAGCTCGGTGTTTTGTTTGTTTTGTCAGAGTTGGAAAAAGGACGAAAGAAAAGTCAGATTTTGAAAGATAAGAGGATTGCTAAACTGGATCTTGGAGAGTTGAATCTTTCTAACGAAGATGTTCAGAGGATTTCACAGAGATTTGGAATAGCGTAACCTTTAGTAAACATACACACAATTACTTATTCGTGTGTATGTTTACTTAAATATTTTCTAACTCGATTTTAATTCGGTTTTAACTCGGTAATTCAAATTAAAAATAATTCTAACTCGACAAACCGAGTTAAAACTGAACATGGAAAATAATACATATTCACGGTACAATATAGCTATGAATGGAACTAAAACATTAGAAAGACCGAAATTCTTAGAAGGTGTTGAACTTCCTGATTCGTACTATGAAGCTCCGGATCCATATAAAAGTGCACCTTCTTGCAATGTAAATCTTCTTGAACTTTCAAGATATGCAAGAAAGATTGGAAAGAAACTTGTCGAGCTGACAAAAGAAGAAGTTCAACAGTTCGCCATTGTTTAATTCTTTTTTAAGAGGCTTTCAGTTTCTTTAATTCAGACTGGAAGCCTTTTTCATTTAACTCCAAAGCACTTAGAATCTATCTTCAAAAGTTGTGAAACGCTTTTCAAATTTCTTATAAAAATCCACTTTCAAAAAACCATTTAAACGCAAATCTGCGTAATAGAAAAATCTGTAAGAATCTGCTACAAAAAAATCAAAATGCCGTTCTATGGCACAATTACCGGTTATAATTGAGCAAACAATGGAGATTTTTGCATGATTTGGCTCAAAAAAGTTAGAAAAAACGCTCTTCCTGATAAAGATTCTAATATTGCAGTATATCTGCAGGAAATGTTGGAACCGTTTGATAAATATCTGGCTTCCATAAAGGGAACTGAACTTACACCTGAAATAATTCAAGATGCACAATTTCATTTATATCAATTAATGGAATTATATATTGATTCAAGAATTTGCAGCAGATGGGTAACATTAAATCCTGACGAAAAAATTAAGTTCTTCAAAAACTTCTCCAGGGAAAAGAAACTTTCAGAACTTCTCTTTTTTGGTTTTGATTATTTTTCTAAATCTGAATTTAAATTATATCCAGACCTTCTAAAAGAAAAACTTACGGCTCTTTATGAAGAATGCATTACTGATTTTTCAAATGCATTTAAAGAAA
>CAMVEQ010000172.1:0-5313 GCA_947166545.1 uncultured Treponema sp.
GATTACGACCTATTAACAAAAAGCAATTGTTAATCTCGTCAAAAGTCATTCCATGACCATTATCTTCAATAGATATACTTTTATTTGCAGCATCTGAATCTCTCAAGGTAAGAGTTACCTCATGAGCATCTGCGTCATAAGCGTTAGAAACTAATTCCGCAATAACAGGAGGCAATGTTGAATACATTTGAATTCCAAGGTGAGAAATAGTATTTGGATCAAATGTCATTTCTAGTTCTTTTTTCTTTTCATCAGCCATTGTTTATCTCCTGTAAAAGCAATCCTAATCTTTTTCCATACTCTGGTGGAACTGCATTACCTATTAGACGAGCTGCAGTCTGAATATTTTTAGTTTTAAATACATACTTATATGGAAAACTTTGTAATGTAGCACCTTCCCTCACAGAAATGCATCTGTCCTGATCTGGATGACCAAATCGACCATTTGTAAAACTTAAAAATTTTGTAGTAATAGTAGATGAAGGCTTATTCCAATATAAACGTCCATATACATCTCTAAACGAATGATCTCGCCCTATATAGCATTTCAACTGTAATTCTGGATTATCTTTAAATGCCATTCTAGTTCCACCATTCTTCTTTACAAGTCTTATTCGTTTCAAGTTTATAGGAGTAAGATTTCTTGTAGTATGAAAGCGAACTGGATCTACGTCTCGATATCCGGCTGGTATTCTTGGAAATTCTACTTCATTTCCAATAGCTTCCTTAACAGTCATAATATGTTCTTCATGCTCAGGCAGATGCACCTGCCTATCCAATCTTGTTGCAATCAAAGAAAATCTGCGTCTGTTTTGTGGAATGCCATAGTTTTTCATATTTACTACATCATAAACACATCTGCCATTCTCTTTGTTTCCATATCCAAGGTGTTCAAGTTTCTGCAAAAAATCATGGAGAATAGTTTCTTTGTTGCTCATTATCCCCGGTACATTTTCCACCAGAACATATCCCGGTTTATAGTACTCAACAAATTTTTCAAAATAAAGAAGCAAATCTTTTGTCTTTCGGGATTTTTCTTTTGATGACCGGATAATGCTGTAGAATTGACATGGACTGCAGCCGACAAAAATCATTTCATCATCATTTATATGAACATCAAAGCTTTTTTCAAAATAATCAAGAGGAAGTTTTGTTATATCTTCGTTGACAAAACGAGCGGGAGCATTATTTACTTCGTAAGTTTCTTTTGCTTCTGGATCCAAATCTACACCTGCAATTACATCAATTCCAGCCTGAATGAGTCCATTTGTCATTCCACCGCCTCCGCAGAAGAAGTCAATTGCACGCAAAGTATAATCCTCCCAAGTTTAAATTCTATTTATTATAGCATAATTATAGAATATTTGTAGACTATTTATAGGAAATATTGAAAGAATTAAGTTTCTAATTTAAATTGTAAATATGACAAATGTATTTCAAACCTCTGAAAAAGCGAAAAGCATTGCTGCACATATCACTATAATTCTCAAATACCAACAAATAGGTATTTTCAATAGAGATAGGGCACTAGAGATATGTAAAAGATTTAATGTCGAAAATCCAGAATATAGCAGCGTAATATCAGCTGCAGCAATAGCAACTAATAATCTTACTTCAATTGATACTGCTCCAGATAATGTTTTAATTAATAATTTAATACTTCAAGCAAGCTGGACAATGGGTGAAGAGTATTTAAAATCTTTTGGAATACAGATTTAGCCCCTATATTTCTCTAAAAGGCATTTTTAATTATTTTAAGGATGTGTTATCATCTTACAAATTCCTTTTCCAACATTTCCGCAACTTTTCTTGTCTGAGCCATTCCTTTCCCTGTTGTTTGGATAATCATACCATAACAGTCATCTTCCCATACAAGAACTAATTCTATTTTACCGTCTGGATAGATTTCTTTTACGAAATGCTTTTGATTTTTATTGAAAGGAAGTGAATTCAAACATGATACCACGTATTCATTTTTAGCAATCTTATTCCAGAATTCCGTCAGCTCTTTTTTACCATGGTCATCGCGCAAATGAATATGCTTTTGATCATACGGTATTTTACATTTCTCGATTTCTTTTAATCCAAGAAACCAGTCTTCATGCGCTGCAATGTGTTCTTTTTTGCTTACATGCTTTACAAGAATCGGTTTTTCATTTTCTAAAATTTCAATATCAGATTTATTCCACTCTTCAGATGTAGTAAGACTTAAGGCAAGAGTATCAAAATATGCTGCCCAAGAAAGTCCTAAGGGTGTTTTATCATTATATTTATATGAAATCTCTGAAAATTTATTTTCCTCTTCCTCTGTAAGATTTTTCCGTTCATAAGGTGGACGAAAGAAAGAGTATACGAAACCTGCAACTATATTTTTTGATACTCCTGGAATATTTTGTAAGAAAGCAAGTATTTCTTCTGTATGTGACGAGCCAACTCTACACACAGAGAATTCTTTTTCTTTGAGTTCTAAATATACTTCTTTTAAGTTCTGAAAAATCGAGGTATCTGTGTTTGGAGAAGCCAGACATAATTCATTAAAGTAAGACTCTTGAACCATAAGCGCTCCTAAAACAACTGGGACATAAGATTTCCCCATTCATCGAGAAGACCTTTGGGATACTGTTCAAGTTCTCCATGAGAATCTACAGAGATAGGAATTATTTCTGTTTCAAGATTTGATTCTTCTTTCTTTTGGAAATAAAAAAGTTTTATATTTTCAGAACTGATTATTTCATTTTTTACTGCAACACGGCATCCGTTTATAACATGGTCACTATGAGTTTCACAGAAAATTTGTACCCCACTTTCTGAAGCCAAAGAAATGAGTCTTCCCAATTCTGCCTGCCCTCTCGGATGCAGATGTGATTCTGGATTTTCTATAAAAACCAAATCACCTGGATTAGAGATGAGAATACTTAATAAAAGAGGCATAGCATAAGGAATTCCAAAACCAACATTTATAGGAGCAAATTCATTTGACATTTCCTTTGAAACTCCATTTTCTGTTTTTACAGATGTCTCAAACTGAATTCCCATGCGAACAAGATTTATATCTGCCATTTCCTGTGCCAAGATTCTTGTTCCAGGAGATATCTCGCCCATCCATGCATCAAGCTCATGTGCCAATGACTCAGAACGTGCTTTTGGATGATGCAGAGCTTTATTATTTAGTTTGTCATTTCCATGTCGTGCTAAATATAAAGGAGCATTTTCCCCACTATTTCCAAGCACATTCAAGAAATTGCTGCCAGTATTATAAGTTTTAGCCGGGGAGATATGATTTGCATTAAGATAATGAAAGTTTGTTGAAAATAATGAAGAATTGACTAATTCTATATTTGATACATTCATTTTCTTTGAGGCTAATACATCATCAGATGAAGAGTTATAAGTAAAAACATTTTCTACATAGAGATCTTCATCTTCTAAAGAAATACTAATCTCCTCATCATCTCCCGCGTTCTGAAAAAATATGTCATTTGCATTTCCAAGAGAAATTAAATCTCCATTTATGAAAAGAGATGATAAAACAGAATTTTTATAATAGCTTTGTCGTAGTATAAGAAGACTCTGTAAAACAGAAGATTTTCCCATGCTATTGAGGCCCATGAGTAAGTTTAAATTAGATGTATTCATTGTTACATCACGAAGAGATTTAAAATTTTTTATTTGTAGTTTTTTTATCATGAAAACCTCTTTATTAATTTAGCAAAAAAGTCCAACAATATTTTATATCTATCTTTTACATGTTCTACAGTTCCTGTCGCACTTGTGATACAATCGTAGAATTTTGTATTAAAAAGATTCTTATACTCTTCCATTACAATTTCTTGATTATTCATAAGTAAGTTCTGTTCGTTATGATTCAGTTTTGCCACAGACACAGAAAGACTTTCAAATAAAGATTTATTTAAAGGACCAAATTTTCCTTTTTTTGACATTTTCCTGAATGAGTTTTTTTCAAATAAGGAATAACAGACAAACATTGATTGTTCAAATGTTTGTAAAATCTGATTACACTTCTGCTCATCAAGATTATTTTTTACATAAGACATTCCCTCTTCAAGAAAAGCATTCATATCTCCAGTGTATCTTTCATATCCGAGTAAATAGAAAGCTAGAAAACGTACCGTAAAATCACGGTCTTCCATTCTGTCAGAATGAATTTTATTTCTAGTGGCATTTATAAAGCATTTTGATTCTGCCATCTGCTTAACAAGATTAGATGCATTTCCTCTGTATACGGCATTACGGATTTCTGCAAGACTTAAAGGTAGTCCACCTGTATTAAGCCGCTTAAAAATACTTGATGTTACATCATCTGGTGTTCCGCCTCGGATACAATAACAGTAAATCTGACATTCCCTAATTCTTCGCTGCATTGGACGCGGAAGTTCTTCAAAGGTTCTTCCATTGTATTCTACAAGATATTCCAAATCAGTAAGTTTTAACTTAAATTCATCATCTGGCTTACGTACAACAAAATTATTGATTGTCGAAATCCGCTGTAATCCATCGACCACAGTCCAACAATCATCATTTCTGCCATCAAAGTAAAATGCCGGTAAAGGGATACGAATAAGAATTGATTCTATAAGACGGCTCTGGTCTCTTTCTGTCCACAAATCCTTTCTACGCTGAAAGTCAGGTTCCAAATCAATTTCATTATTTTCAAGTCTATCAATAATTGCCTGCATTGAAAGTGTTTGTGGAAGAATATCAACCTTCAATGGGTCATAAGGTTTTGTAATCTTAGGTTCTTCACCTTTATTGTAGAGAGTTTCAGAATCTATATCTTTATTATCATCAAAAAAGAAAAACATTTATAAACCTTAGAACTTTAATTTTATACTAAAACTTAGTAATTGTAAATCAAGCATTTTCTCTTATACAAAGTTTCAAACGTGACTTCTCTCCATTCTCCATCATTTAAAGATCCTCAATTTGAATGTATAATTCTTTCTATGGATACGCTAAGTCGGGAAGATCGTCATACGAATATGTCTCACATTCGCTCGAAGAATACTAGGCCAGAGATACAAATTCGGTCTGCACTTTTTAGGGCGGGGTTTCGGTATAGGATTTGTGACAAGCGCTATCCAGGTAAACCGGATTTGATTTTCCCACGGTATTTTGCGGTGATTTTTATAAACGGATGTTTCTGGCATGCTCATGAAAATTGCCGTTATTTTGTTTTTCCAAAATCAAATCAGGAATTCTGGAAAAAGAAGTTTGAACGTAATAAAGAACGCGATGCCGAAAATCTGAAATATTATCAGGAACAGTGCTGGCGTGTCTGTTTTGTCTGGGAAT
>CAMVEQ010000173.1:0-5295 GCA_947166545.1 uncultured Treponema sp.
CTTACGTGATCAATTCCCCAGTCAGAGACAGCTTTTACGTCATCTTCCTTAATGAAACTACTGTAATGCTCTTCTGTATGCACACACTGAGAAAGCCATCCGCCAAAGTTTACGCCTTTTAAATATCCATTAAACTGCTTCAATTTTATCCTCCTTAATTTTTGCAAAAATTTCTGCAAAATGCGTCTTTTATCTCTCAGTATTAGAGCCCTCTATATATTTTCCCAGTTCTTCAAAAACTTCATCCGACTTATGATTTAATATAAGCGTTACCTCACGCTTTATGCCCGAAAGATTTTCGTAGCGCATTATTATTGAACGTGAAATTTCTGGATTTAAGAAAGAAAAAAAGTTTTTTACTGGCAAAGAAAAACTCAGTGCAGAAAATCCCGTTATCTGAAGCAGTTTTTCCTCTGTTCTTCCAGCACCTTTCATAAAGAAAGACATGTATGATTCCTGCGGGGCAACATAATAGTAAACATTTTTTTCGCACAGTACCAAAAGCCCCCAGATGCTCGGTCTGTAAGTCTTTAGGTTGAGTTCCCTGTATATGGCATTTTCTGCACGGAATTCTGTAAGTTCCAGCGATTTTACCTTTTCTCCTGTACGTTCTTCAAATTCCTTGAAGAAATCTTCCCGTTCTTTATTGTTTCCTTCTGATTCTGAAAATATACCCATGAAATCTAGATTATAGAATAAACAGTTCTTTTTCAATGGACTTTTGACAATTACTGGTTTAGAATAGAAATATACAAGTCTTGTATCTTTGGGGAGGTTGAGGCTATGAAAAAAGTTATACCATGTGATGGAAAGTGTGGCTCGTCCGTTCAGGATGTAGAAATTTTTAAGGACATTTCTGATGAATTAAAAATTGATATTATCCGCTCATTTGTTTCTATATATTCGTGTGCGTATTATATAAATCTAAAAAACTCAACAGTGCGTGAACTAAAATCTTGCGAAGTAATTAATAACCTGTTGGATAATAACAATGCTGAAAGTTTTTTTGAGCATATTCGAAAAGACTTTGCTTTGCCAGAATATTATGAGGAAGTAAAAGATTTTACTGATTTAAGTAATATAGATAACGTTCTGGAAGATGGAAAAAGAATTACCATTGAGTTTGTTGCAAAAGATGTAGGCTGGGTTAGAGGCTACATCATGAACGGTGAGCGAGATTCTGACGGAAAGCTTGAAAGCATTCTTTATACCATGAAGGTCATAAATGAAGAGAAAAATCAGGAATTTGCTGCAAAGAAAGCCGCGGAAGCCTATCAGGAAGTAATAGAAGGGCTTGGAAGCGAATACTATTCTGTTTTTCTTGTAGATTACATGCAGGATACTGTAGAGACATTCAGGGCTCATGGAACAGATGGAAAACACATGCGTGATTATGCTCTGAACCATAAAAAAAGATGGACAGAAGGTCTTAGGGCTTTTGCAGAAGATTGTGTTGTTGAAAAAGATAAACCTGAATTTTTTAGAAATCTTTCAAGGGATTCCATGATAACTAATCAAGTAGACCGTCGCTTTGTGTATAAAAGAGTTGTGGATGACGTTGGAGTTTACTTAAGTGCTAAGATTGTCTTTGTAACAAGACATGACGGCTATAAAGTTGCCATTGTTGCTACGAGAAATGCTGATGAAGAAGTTCGCCGTGAACGGGAATCCTTACGCAACATGGAAGACTTCATGGGCATTATCAGTGCAATTGCTTATGAATATCAGGATTTGTTTCTTGTTAGTACTGCATCTAACAGTTACAGGTGCTTTAAGCAGAATACAGTTTTTTTCTCGCTTGAAGCCAGAGCTTTGTTTGAAAATAATGTACTTTATTCCGTTGCAATAAAAAAATATGCAGAGCAGTTTGTTTTTGAAGAAGACAGGGAAGAATTTCTGGAAAAGACAAATCTTTCAGTTCTACGTTCTCAAGTTCCAGAAATTGGTCTTTATTTTGTAAACTATCGCCGCATTACTGGTGACACCACAAAGTTTTATCAGTTGGGCTTTGCAAGAACTCAGAGTAAAAACTCTGAAGATGCAGACATTGTAATGGGCTTTAGAAACGTCAATTCTGCTGTAGAAAAAGAACTTGCTGCTCAGGAGTCCATAAGAACTTCGTTTAATCTTATTCATGAAGTTCTAAAGTCTGGAATGTGGGAAATGATTTTCGATTCCAACAGAAATCTTGTAAGCGTAAAGTGGAGCGATGAAATTCGAAAGCTTTTAGGCTATTCTAATGAGTGGGAATTCCCTAATACACTGCAGTCTTTTCTTGATAGGATTCATGAAGATGACCTTGATTTTGTCAAAAAAGAATATCGTATAACGGTAGATACTGGCATTGAAAAAAGCCTCAGCTTCCGCATGAAGCTAAAAGACGGCAGTTATAAATGGTTTGACTGTATTGGTAAGCTTTCAGAAACAAAGGAAGGCGGAGCCTGGGTTTTTGCAGGAATGCTCATGGACGTTACCGATAGGAACATGAGGGAACAGCTCATAAAAGATGCCTTGCAGCAGGCAGAAATTGCTAATGCCGCAAAGTCAGACTTCCTTTCCAATATGAGCCACGACATCAGAACTCCTATGAATTCTATCATAGGCATGACGGCTCTTGCTAAATCAAAGATAGATAATAAGGAAAAAGTAAAAGAGTGCCTTGAAAAAATAAGTTCTTCAAGTAAATATCTGCTTTCGCTCATAAATGAAGTGCTTGATATGAGCAAGATTGAAGGCGGAAAGAGCACTCTGACAGAAGAAGAATTTAATCTTTCAGATTTGATTGATAATGTTCTTGTCATGCTTCGTCCACAGGCTAGGGCACATGGTCATAAACTCGATGTTAAGATAAATAATCTTGTGCATGAAAATGTAATTGGCGACACTCTGCGTATCCAGCAGATATTTACAAACCTGGTTTCCAATTCCATTAAGTACACCCCTGATGGCGGACGCATTAACGTTACAATCAGTGAACGTAAGTCTCCTCAGACAAATTTGGGATGGTTCCGCATTGTTGTAGAAGATAACGGCATTGGAATGAGTCCTGAATTCATGAAGATAATGTTTGAGCCGTTTTCGCGAGCGGAAGACACCCGTGTTAATAAAATAAAAGGTACGGGGCTTGGACTTTCCATTACAAAGAATATTGTTCTTATGATGGGCGGCGACATTCATGTTGACAGCCGTGAAGGACAAGGCTCTATATTTTCTGTAGATATCTACCTGAAATTGCAGGATAACGAATCTATTGATTATACGCTTTTTGTAGATTTGCCAGTTCTTGTATTGGACAGCGATCCTATGACTGAAAGCTATTCCTGTGACATCCTTGCCGAGTTGGGCATGAAGCCTACTCCAGCATACAGCTGTACAGATGTCATTCAGAAAGTAAAGCAAAATCATGAAGAAGGTCATGATTTTTATGCCGTCATTATTGACTGGGATTTGCCTAACCGCGAATGTCTTGAAGTAATGGAAAAACTTAAGACAGAGATGGGCAAAGATGTTCCAAAAATTATAGTTTCTTCTCAGGATGTTGATGAAATTGAGCATGTTGCAAAGAGGGCAGGGGCAATGGCTTTAATGCCGAAACCTTTGTTTAAGTCTCAGGCAGCAAATATGTTTAAGATTTTGAAAGGTACTGTTACTGACGATTCCCGTTCAGATGATCCTATTCTTCTGTTTAAGAACATGAATTTGAAAGATAAGCGTGTTCTTCTTGTAGAAGACAATGATATGAATGCAGATATTGCAAAAGAAATTCTTGGCATGACGGGCATTCAGATTGAATGGGCTGAAGACGGCGAAAAAGCTGTAGATATGATGCAGGAAAAACCGGAAAACTACTACGATATAATCCTTATGGATATTCAGATGCCAAAAATGAATGGATATGAGGCAACAAGAGCCATCCGTGCTCTGAACAATAATTATGTAAGAAGAATTCCGATCATAGCAATGACAGCAAATGCTTTTGTTGAAGATGTTCAGGCTGCAAAGGGAGCTGGTATGAATGAGCATATTGCAAAACCTTTAGATCTGCGCGTTTTTGCAAGGATTATGGAAAAATATCTGTTGGTCAATCGCCAGTAAGTGCCTGCTGTATGTTGATTTTATAAAGAAAAACAGCTATAGTTTATGGGAATTATTTTATTAGAATTCCACTTGGAGGATTATTTTTATGATTAAGACAGTAAAAGATGTTGATCTTAAAGGAAAACGCATCATCATGCGTGTTGACTTCAACGTTCCTATGAAGGATGGCGTTGTACAGGATGATACTCGTATCATGGCAGCACTTCCTACAATCAAATATATTCTTGAGCAGAGCCCACGCTCTCTCGTTTTGATGAGCCACCTCGGCGATCCTAAAAAGGATGTAAAGAAGGCACAGGAAAAGGCAGAAAAGGCTGGAAAAACATGGACAGATGCAGATGCAGAAAAGTTCATCAACGGTAAGAACCGCATGAAGCCTGTTGTAGAGTACTTTGCTTCAAAGCTTGGTAAGCCTGTTACATTCCTTCCTGATGCACTCGGACAGAAGGCTGCAATCGATGCTCTTCCAGAAGGTGCAGTTGCAATGCTCGAAAATGTTCGCTTCCACAAGGAAGAAACATCTAAGGATGCTGCAGAACGCGATGTAATGGCAAAAGAACTTGCTACTTATGGTGACATCTTTGTAAACGATGCTTTCGGTACAGCTCACCGCGATCAGGCTTCAACAGCTTCTATTTCTAAGTTTATGCCAGTACCAAGTGTTGGCGGTTTCTTGATGGAAAAAGAAGTAAAGTACATTCAGCCAATGGTAGAAAATCCTCCAAAACCACAGGTTGCAATTATTGGTGGTGCAAAGGTTTCTTCAAAGATTGCAGTTTTGGAATCTTTGTTGAAGAATGCATCTGCCCTCGTAATTGGAGGCGGCATGGCATATACATTCCTCAAGGCTCAGGGACACAAAGTAGGTATCTCTTTGGTAGAGGATGACTTTATTGACACTGCAAAGAAGCTTCTTGCTGATGCAGCTGCTAAGGGTGTAAAGATTGTTCTTCCTGTAGACCATGTTGCTGCAGACAAGTTTGATGCAAACGCAACTCCTGTTGCTGTTGACGGTGTTGATATTCCTGATAACCTTATGGCTATGGATGTTGGTCCTAAGACAATCGCTGCTTACACAGAAGTTCTTTCTACAGCTAAGTCTGTTGTATGGAATGGACCTGTTGGTGTATTCGAATTTGATGCATTTGCAAAGGGAACTGCAACTGTAGCAAAGCTTGTTGCTGATGCAACTGGCCG
>CAMVEQ010000174.1:0-5258 GCA_947166545.1 uncultured Treponema sp.
AATTAAAGAATCGTTTGAACCATATTTAGATTCTTTTGAAAAAGTTTTATCTGGAAATAAACTATCTTGTGCAAATATGATTATTTGTAAAATTGAATTGCTAGATGAATATTGTTCTTTTATCTTTGGGGTTTTAGAAAAACATCTTGACTTAGTAAAACAAGAACAAATTTGTATTAACCCAGAAAATGAAAAAATCTATTCACGAGTATCTGGTTATTTAGCAGAGTTTCTAACATATACTTATATTCTAAAAAAAGAGGCAGAGGGTGCAAAAATAAAATATATTAATAAGGTATTTATTAACAATATATGAGAATTCTTGTATGAGAAAGATCTACACGTCAGTTTTTAGCGGAAATATATAGGCAATAAGGGGTATTTGAATTTGTTTATTGGCGCAAATTTATGGTTCTATTTATTTTGTAAGAAATATCGCCGGATGAATCGACATAATCTTACCCAAATTATGAACTTTTGTGATTTATCAAAAGTTATTGTTGGAAAAAAATCTTACGGCGAGTTGAATGTTACGGATTTCAGTCCTGCGGACACAAAGTTGTATATTGGTAGCTATTGCTCCATTGCTCCTAATGTTCGTTTTCTGCTTGGCGGGGAGCATCAGATAAAGAGTATTTCGACTTATCCGTTCAAGGTGTTGTCTTTTGGTGAATCACGAGAGGCGGGGAGCAAAGGTGATATTGTTGTGAAAGATGACGTGTGGATAGGCGATGGCGCGATTATTTGTAGTGGCGTTACGATAGGACAGGGAGCGATAGTAGCTTCCGGGGCTGTTGTTACCAAGAATGTGGAATCGTATTCAATTGTTGGAGGAAATCCAGCTAGGGTGATAAAATATCGTTTTGATGAAAAAATGCGTCAGAAGTTATGTGAAATAGATATTGTAAAATTGTTCGACAGCTTCACAAAAGATGATATTCCTTTGATTTACGAAGAACTTACCGAAGAAGTTCTAAATAAGATTTTGGGAAATAAAAATATCAAGTAAAAATGTAATTTTATTTGATAAGAATTACATATATGTATAGGAGTAAAATATAATGAAAGAAAATGTGGCATTTACAATTTGTTCAAAGAATTATTTGGCACAGGCTTTTACCTTAAAAGAGAGTTTCTTGAAATACAATTCTGATAAAGATTTCTATATTTTTCTGGCTGATAAAATTGATGAAACAGTAAATAGATTTGATGAAGTAGTTCAGCTTTCTACGGATTTTATTCCAAAGTGGGAAGAAATGGCTTTTAAATATAATGTTATTGAGTTTAATACAAGTATAAAACCTTTCTGTATTAATAAACTTTTTCATGATGGATATGAGAAAGTTATCTATCTAGATCCTGATATTTATGTTACAGACTCTTTAGATTATGTATTTAATCTTCTGGAGGAAAAAGATTTTGTACTTACCCCTCATTATACTCATCTCAAATATAATTATAACGGTGTTGTCCCAGAAAATACTATTTTGAGAGTTGGAATTTTTAATCTTGGATTCTGTGCGGTAAAAAACTCAAAAGTTGGAAAAGAAATTACTTCTTGGTGGATGAAAAAACTTGCAGATTGGTGTTATGATGATGGAAAAATGGGAGTTTTCGTTGACCAGAAATGGTTAGCTCTTTTACCAGGTTTTTATATTGATGAGATTTGTATTCTTAAAGATCCAGGAGTTAATGCAGCAATATGGAATCTTCATGAAAGGGAATTATCAATTGAAGATGGTAAATATTTTATAACAGACATTGTAAACGGAATTAAATCACCGCTGCTCTTTTATCATTTCTCTGGTTTTGATCCTTATACGGAAAACTATATTAATAGACGGCATCCAGATTTTAATGTAAAAAACTTTCCATCTTTTAAACCTATTATTGATGAATATAGAAAATTAGAATATGAAAATGGATATGATTACTATTCTCAACTAACTTATTCTTTTGGATGCTTTGCTGATGGAACTGTAATATTACCAATAAACCGTGGAGTATATAAAAGTATTGAGGCAAACTTCTCGCATCCTTTTACAAATGAGGAATTGAAACTGTTTTTCAGAAAAAATCATTTGCTGTCTTCAAAGAAAAATCTTTATATTGAAAAATATCAGGGTAAGGATAAAGAAACTAAAGGTCAAAAAATTGTTAGTGTATTCAGATTTGCATTAAAAGTTTTTGGGGTGGACAAGTTTAATGCTTTACTTGGAGCTTTGCAGACAATTTCTTCATATCATCATCAAGATTATTTATATAAAGATGTACAGTGGAAAGACTTATATGAGTAAGAAATTATATTCTACGCCAATAATAATACTAAGAAAAAAGATGGAGGGTGAAAACAGTATAGAAGAGATTGCATATAGAATATCACGAAGATTATCTATACCTGTATTAGAATGCCCCTGTCATTCAAGCTCATTATCCGATTTGCTTTCAAATATTAAATTTGTAAAAGACATAAAAGCTCCTGTGTATCACATTATATCACCTGCAGAAGCTTATTTGTTACCATTTCTTAATAGTGGTAAAAAGATTTTTACACATCATGATTTGGGAACAAATAACTCAAAAAAAAAGTTGTATGAGTGTATTAAATTTATATTTGCGATATGGTTTCCTAGATTATTTGCGGATGAAGTTACTTTTGTATCTGAAGAAACTAAAAATGAGAGTAAATCTTTGGGATTAAGAAAAAATCCTGAAAAAATGCATGTTATATATAATTCATATGATACACGTCTAATTCCTATAGAAAAAAAAAGGAATAATAGCAAGAAAATAATTTTACATATAGGAACTGCCGAGAGGAAAAACTTGTTAGGAATGTTAAATGCATGCAAAGACTTAAATGTAAAATTATTGATAATTGGTAAATTGCATGATGAACAAATAAAATGCATAAAAAACAATCATATTGATTATGAAAATTACTTTGATTGCTCTTTTGAAGAAATTGTAAAATTCTATAACGAATGTGATATCGTGTCATTTCCGACATTTTATGAGGGATTCGGACTCCCTGCAATAGAAGCAAATGCAATGCATAAACCAGTAATTGTTGGCGATATTCCTATTATGCACGAGGTTTGTAAAGATTCAGGGTATTATGTGAATCCAAATGATATAAATGAAATACGAAGTGCTGTTGAAAAACTCATATCAGACTCAAATCTATATAACCTATATGTGGAAAAAGGGATAAAGAATGCGAAGCGTTTTGAAGAGAATATAATAATTTCTCAATATCAAGAGCTATATTATTCATAAAATATGCGTATACTTTATACAATAACAGGTCTATCAATGGGCGGGGCGGAAACAATAACCGTTAATCTTGCTCGTCATATGCAAGAAAGAGGGCATTCTGTTCAGATTTTGTATTTATCGGGAGAACAAATTATTGAAGTTCCAAAAAGCATTATTATTCATAATTTGCATTTAAAAAAGACTCCTCGTGGATTTATAAAATCTTTGAATAGAGCAAAGAAAATCGTTCGAGAATTTCAACCAGATGTTGTTCATGCAAATATGTTCCATGCAATTTTATTTACTAGAATTCTGCGCTTGTTTGTAAAAATACCTCGACTTATTTGCACGGAACATAGCAATAACTATCATGGAAAATTGCGTTTGATTTTGGAACATTGTACAGATGGTTTATCTGATTTGAATACGAATGTTTCGCAAATGGCAACTGATTATTTTGTAAAATCTGGTGTCTTTTCTGCTAAGAAAAGCATGGCAGTGTATAACGGTATTGATATGAGCCGTTTTTGTAAAAATCGGAATCAAAATCTGAGAAAAGAATTAAATATAAATGATGATGATTTTGTTTTTACCAATGTTTCCCGCTTTAATGAAGCAAAGGACCATAAAACATTGGTAAATGCTTTTTCTCTTGTTCATCAGAAGAATCCAAAAACAAAATTGCTTTTAGTTGGTGATGGCGAGCTTCGTTCTGAAATTCAAAAGCAGATAGAAAATTCGGGAATTTCAGATTTTGTAATTTTAGCTGGAATTCATACGAATACCCAAGATTATTACAATGCATCTGATTGTTTTGTTCTTTCTTCTGTATATGAAGGTTTTGGACTTGTTTTGGTTGAGGCAATGGCTTGTGAGCTTCCTGTGGTTTCTACAGATTGTGGTGGCACAAAAGAAATTATTGCAGAAAAAAATGATCTTGTTCCTATAAAAGAACCTGATTTGCTTGCTGCAAAAATGTTTGAAGTAATGAGTTACTCAACCGAACAAATAGAAAATGTCGGAAAAAGAAATAGAAATGCAGTTGAAAAATTTGATTTAGAAAGAATCACAGATAAATGGGAACTCTTGTATAAGGGAAATATTGCATGAAAAAATATTTGATTCGTCTTGATGATGCTTGTCCTAAGCGCGACATTGAAAAATGGGATAGAATAGAATCTTTACTTGATAAATATGGTATAAAACCTTTGGTAGGAATTATTCCAGAATGCAAAGATCCTGCTTTTGAGCATTATCCTGTTGATGAAAGCTTTTGGACGGAACGAGTCGCTAAGTGGAAGCAAAAAGGCTGGGTTCTTGCATTACATGGTTATGAACATGTATTTTGCACAAAAAATCCTGGTATAAATCCTGTAAACAAATATTCAGAATTTGCAGGACTTTCGCTTGAAAAACAAAGAAGCAAAATTAGGAATGGAATACAAATTTTAAGAGAACACGGCATAGAACCTCAAGTTTTCTTTGCCCCTGCTCACTCTTTTGACAAAAATACAATCGAGTCATTAAAACAGGAAAGCAATATTTACATTATTTCTGATGTGCCTGCAAATAAGCCTTTTACTAAATATGGAATGACATTTGTACCTCAGCAGTCTGGTAGAGTTCGTGAATTGCCCTTTGCAGTCCAAACATTCTGCTATCATCCGAACATTATGAAAGACTCTGATTTTGATGATTTGGAAGTTTTTTTTCTAAAGCATAAATTTAACGACTTTCCTTTAGAACAAACAAAAAGAAAACTATCATTATATGACTGGTTTCTTATGAAAATATATTATTGGGGACACAGATAATGGTTTGCTATTCCTATAAAAAGGCTATATTTGATGTTGAGCAAGGATGGTTTGTAAAGGATTATGAATCTTTTATAAAACGAAGCAAGGCAGACATTCTTTTTTGTCATGCAGTAGATGAAGCTAATATTCATTTGTTTGATAAATATTCAAAGCAGGCAACACTTATCACAGATTTAACAGAAG
>CAMVEQ010000175.1:0-5213 GCA_947166545.1 uncultured Treponema sp.
CAACAGTTTATCCTTTGTATCAGGCAGCTGATAAAGCTTAAATATATTAATTAATATGCCTCCTTACGCATAAGGAGGCTTTTTTTTGACTATGAGTAAGAACGCATTAAAAAACTACAATCCAATGGCAATTCTTGATCCTTTCAAGGGCAAGGATTTTTCAGGCGAATGGCCTACAATCCCAGAAATGTTAAACATTACCGTTAACCGCTGTGCAGACAGAAACTGCTTTACAGAATTTGACGATAAGGGCGAAAGAACAACACTTACGTATGCACAGGCACACGAAAACATTCTTCGCCTTGCATACTGGTTTTCTGCACATGGAATTCATCACGGTGAAAAAGTTGCCGTAACAGGAAAAAACTCTCCCGAGTGGGCAACAGTATTTCTTGCAGCATTATATGCAGGTGCTACAATATGCCCTATAGACTATGCCTTAAAATGTGAAGAGCAGGAAAATCTGCTGGCAACGGCAAAGCCTAAGTTCCTTTTTGTTGACGATGAAAAATATGACTGGTATGAAACAAAGCCTCACGACTTTGAAATATATTCCCTCAACAAAAAACATCCAGACAATTATGTATATAATCTTTCTGTTTCAGAAGAAGAACAGAAAAACATAACACTTGATCTTCCAAAAGAAGAAGATACCGCAGCAATTCTTTTTACAAGCGGTACAACAAGCATTCCAAAGGGAGTAATGCTCAGCCACCGCAATCTTATAAGTGATGCATTCATTGCCCAGACAAACATGATTATTGACTATCATGATGTATTCTATGCCCTTCTGCCAATTCATCACGCATATACAATGCAGGCGGTTTTTATAGAATCAATCTGTATTGGAGCGGAAATTGTATTTGGAAAAAGCCTTTCTGTTTCAAAAATGATGACGGACTTAAAGCAAGGCAACATTACAATGATGCTTGGTGTTCCAATGCTTTTTAACAAACTTGCAGACGGCATTGAAAAAGCAATAAAGAAAAAGGGTTCGTTAGTATACACCCTCATAAACATTATGCGTCAGATTTCCTACCTTACCAAAAAGATATTTGGCGTAAACATTGGTAAGGCTCTGTTCAAAAGTGTTCTTAAGCAGGCAAACCTGTACACAATAAGAATTGCCATTAGTGGTGGCGGTCCTTTGTCTAAAAGCGTATTCCGCTTCTTTAACGAAATGGGAATAGACTTTGTTCAAGGTTATGGTCTCACAGAAACTTCTCCAATCATTACACTTAATCCTGTTGAACACTTTAAGATTGAAAGTGTCGGAAGTTATTTTGCAGGCCACATGCAGATGAAAATTCTTAACCCGAATGAAGACGGTGTTGGAGAAATCTGTGTAAAAGGTCCTATGGTTATGCAGGGCTATTACAATCTGCCTGAAGAAACTGCAAAAGTGTTTACCGAAGACGGATGGTTTAAGACTGGAGACCTCGGCTGGCTTGATAACGAAAACTATTTGATGCTTTCGGGCCGTGCTAAAAACATGATTGTTACAGAAGGCGGAAAGAACGTATATCCAGAAGAAATTGAAGATATGTTCCAGCTGGAAAGCGACATTCAGCAAATTACCGTACAAGGCTACATTGCAAACGAAGCAAAACATTCAGAAGAACTTGAGGCATTAATTTACCCGGCAGACAGTACTTTTGAAAAGCTCAATTTGCAGCGTGAAGATTCTTCTACACAGGATAAAGTTAAGTCATACATGGCAGAAATTGTAGACAAAATAAACCGAAAACTTTTGCCTTATCAAAGAATTACAAGAATAACAATTCTTGATAAACCTCTTGAAATGACAACAACCTTAAAAGTAAAAAGACATTATAATAAATAGGAAATGATTATATGAAACACAACATGCAGCTGTTACAGGAACTTGCAGCAAAAAATGGTCCACTCTGTGTTGGATTGGATACAGATCCTTCTTATATTCCACAATCTGTTTTGTCCAAGTACAATTCTCCAGCAGAAGCTGTACTTGCATACAACAAAGAAATAATCAGCAGAATTAAGAGTGCAGGCAGTGCTTGCTGCTGCAAAGTGCAGATTGCTTATTATGAGGCAATGGGTCTTGAAGGCATGAAAGTATATGCACAGACTGTAAAAGCTGTAAAAGATGCAGGTTTAATATGCATTTCTGACATTAAGCGAGGTGACATTGCTGCAACTGCCGGAGCTTATGCAAAAGCACACTTTTCTGGCGATTTTGAAACAGACATTATTACAATCAACCCATACATGGGTTTTGACACCTTCAAACCTTTTACGGAATATTGTGCAAAAGGCAAGGGCATTTTTGTACTGCTCAGAACAAGCAACCCTGGCATGAGTGATATTGAACAGCAGGAATTAAAAGCTGGCGGAAGAGTATTGGATAAAGTTGGAGCCGAACTTGAACGCATTTCTAAAGAATATTCCTCTGTATTCAGCGGACAGACCTGCAGCCCTGTAGGTGCGGTTGTAGGATGTACAGAAGAAAGCGATGCAAAGCTGCTTAGAGAAGCATATCCAGATATCTTCTTCCTTATTCCAGGTTACGGCGCACAAGGCGGAGCGGCACGTATTGCTGCAACACTGCTTTTAAAAGCTGGCGGAACTGTAAACAGTTCCAGAGGCATTTTGTGTGCCTGGAAAAAGTCAGAAACCTGTCTGCAAAAAGACAAAGACGGCACTCTTACAATGGATGACTTGGGAGATGCCGCAGGACAGGCAGCAATAGAATCTAAGATTGACCTGCAGAATGCAAAAGCGGAGCTTTAGACATGTTTGACAAACCAGAAATTGATAAAGACGGCAACGGCATTCTTTTTAACGGCGAAGGAACTGTAGAATTCTGCAAAGCTGTTCAGGGACAGACAAATGTATTCCTGCTTCAGACAGTAATAGAGCTTGAACGGCAGACACAGGTTGTACCGCAGCCTGGTCAGTTTTACATGCTCAGAACAAAGACCAGTGACGGATATTTCAAGCGGCCAATAAGCGTGTACCGTGCAGAAGAATTTAATGACGGTAAAAGAAAAGTCCGCTTGCAGTTTTTAATTCTGGCAAAGGGTGTCGGTACAAAAGAACTGTGCGCACTCAATGAGGGCGAGTCTTTTTTAATTTCAGGACCAGAAGGAAAACCTTTTGAGCTTATTGAAGGCTTAGATAACACAAAACCAGAAATCTGTATTGTAGGCGGAGGAATAGGCATTGCACCTGTTGCAAACTTTGCTTCTTCACTTACCGAAAAGTCTTATGACTTCTTTGCAAGTTTTAAAAGCGGTTCGTATGGCTTAGACTATGTAAAAGCCAATGAACTTGTAATTACAACAGATGACGGTTCTGTCGGCATGAAAGGAATGTTACCTGCAGCATTGACTGCCGAACGCATAAAGAAAAGCGGATACAAAGTAATTTATGCATGCGGCCCTACTCCAATGCTTGTGTACATACAGAAAGTGGCAGCAGAATGTAATGTAAAAGCGTATCTTAGCGTGGAGCATCACATGCTTTGCGGCGCTGGTGCTTGTCTGGGATGTACGATAGTCACCAAAAAAGGCACACTTAGGGTTTGTAAAGAAGGTCCTGTATTTGATGCAGAAATTCTCGATTTTGGAAAGCCACCTGTCAGAAGACAGCCTCTTGCAGAAGGTGAAGAGCCTGATGTAAGCGTAGATATTGCTGGAGTTCACTTTGAAAACCCAGTATTTGCCGCAGCCGGTACTTTTGGTTACGGGCAGAATTTCAGAGGTTTCTCAGATGTAAATGCATGGGGAGCAATCTGCTCAAAAGGTACAACTCTTAATCCTAGAGACGGTAATGCTGGAGAGCGGTGCATAGAAGTTCCTTCTGGAGACATAAATTCAATTGGATTACAGAATCCTGGAATGCAGTATGCTGTAGACGAACTTATTCCAGACATGATGAAGTTAAAGCCAAAAACAATCATCAACCTTGCAGGAAGCGATCTGGATTCCTATGTAGAAGCAACAAAACTTGCAGATACTACTGATGCACCAATGATAGAACTGAACATCAGCTGTCCGAATGTAAAAGCTGGCGGTCAGGCTTGGGGCATAAAACCAGAGCTTGCATTTGAATGTGTAAGTGCCGTGCGAAAGGCAACGAAAAAGCCTTTGATGGTAAAACTTTCGCCGAATGCACCAGACTTGCGTGCGGTTGCCATGGCTTGTGTACACTCAGTCTTGTAAATACATTCCAGGCAGTATCAATTGATATTGAAAATGAAAAGCCCTGGTTCAATAACATACGTGCAGGTCTATGTGGTCCTGCAATAAAACCTATAGCTCTTAGAATGGTTTATGATGTTGTTGAGGAAATGAATAAACTTCCTGTTGAACAGCGCATTCCTATTGTTGGAATTGGCGGCATCAGTACTTGGCAGGATGCTGTAGAATTCATTATGGCTGGAGCCTGTGCAATACAGATTGGAACAGCAATATTTGTAAATCCTGATGTGGCAAAAGAAGTTGTTGAAGGATTAAAAGCTTTCATGAAGAGAAAAGGCTACAGAAATATTGCAGAAATGTGTGGTGTAGCACAGCAAAAATAAGGTTTTGTTACCTATAAAGTACTAAAATTGTTTTCTTATCTAGTATGAGGAAATTATTTTTAGTACTATTCTGTGCATTTTGCACAAGCATAGCATTTTCAGAAGGCATTTCCATGGCAAGACTTTTTTATCAGGGTCACGGCAGTTACAGAATTGTTTCTGCCGAAGGGCTTGTAATATACATAGATCCGTATGCAGGAGAAGGCTATAAAATGCCAGCAGATTTTGTACTGGTAACACATGAGCATCCTGATCATAATAAAGTTGAACTTGTTACAAAAAAGAAAAACTGCCTTGTATTTCATGCAAAAAATTTTATGTCTGGCGGAAAATATGGAGAAGCCCGCTTTAACGGCATACGTGTGAGGGCTGTACCAGCATACAATGAAAACCATTCACAGAATGAATGTGTCGGTTTTGTAATTACGCTGGAAAACGGCATTAACATATACTGTGCTGGAGACACTTCATATACAGACTTCATGGCAGAAGAACTTGCCTTCATGAATATTGATTACGCATTACTTCCTTGCGATGGAGTGTATAACATGGATGCAAAAGAAGCTGCCAGATGTGCGAACATCATTGGAGCAAAACATTCCATTCCAATTCACACAAAACCAGGAGCACTCTTTTCGCCAGAAGTTGC
>CAMVEQ010000176.1:0-5203 GCA_947166545.1 uncultured Treponema sp.
TGTTTATAAATTCCAAACTGATACAGTAATATACTTTTTTTATTTTCAGACTTGATCAAAATCAAGTCTTTTTTTCACCCTACCCCCTGTCTATATTTCAATTATTTAAATCTCCAGATTTATACTTAGAAAAAAGGAGGCACTTGATATGTTATTTAGAATAAAAAGGAAAAAATCAAAAAAAGAGAATCCAGAACCTAAACAAATAATACAAAAAATTGCGAACTCATTTGACATAAACACTTTTCCAGTTGATAAAGATAGCATCAACTGTTTTAGGAGCTTTATTACAGCAGATGCAGGTTCAATCTTATTGTTACAAGGAAGTGGAAAAAAATCCTTTTTGCAAGCAATTTTTGATATTGAGAATATTGCACAATTTAATCATATAACAGCGCATCAAGAAGATACTTTTCCTGCTGCTTTTCTATATGACATGATTAAAGGTTTTCCAGGAAATATATTTGTAATTACGTGTGGTGATATATTCTTTGGAGAACAATTATTATCATCAGAGTATCCTCAAATCGTTAATGTATTTGACGAAATAAAAAGAAATAAGAAGAAGAAGCTTATTATTCTTTTAGATAATGAATGTAATGAAAAACTAAAACACAGAATAAGCTTCTATATAAAAATTAACTGGACCGATACTGATATTAAGAAACTCATCCAAAATCAGTTAGAAAAAAAATACACAAGCGACGAAATATCAAAAATTAGTACAGTATCAACTTGTTTAGAAATTCTTCTTTTAGATGAAAGTATAAAGAATAAAACCAAGGTCTTTGAAACAATAAAGACAATAGTTTCAAAAAAGAAAGAACTTGAACAAGAAAAATCTCATGTTCCAAATGTCTATAACGAAAAATACTTCAACAAAGATTTTATAAATATTGCAATTCACGGAACAACAAATATTTTATTCGATGATCTTGTAAAGTATTTAGTCAAAACAAAAGAGAATTTTCGTTGGCTTTTTTATGGAATTTCAGGTACAGGTAAGACAACTACAGCATTCGGATTGCTTAATGCTTGTGGAAAAAAATATTTATATATTCGGCATGGCCTTCTTCTTGGTTCTTTAGTTGGAGAAACCGAGTCAAATATTGAAAATATGTTTTTGAAAGCTGAAAAAGAGGGTTTAATTATAATTATAGACGAAGGAGATTCTCTGTTCTTAGACCGTAATACAGAGTCTGTAAATAAGAGAATAGAAAACTCTTGGACAAATACACTAATTTCATGTATTGATTCTTATGCAGTATCTATAATAATAACCACAAATTATCAGCAAGATATAGATTCAGCTATAAGCAGACGTTTCGAGAAATTTGAATTTAAAGCATTAAGTCAAGAAAAACAGATAACAGCTTTATTTAAAACGTACTTTCCTGATTATAATTTTTCTTCAGATCAAATATCCAGACTTAGTAAGAAGACTGTTACTCCATCGGATTTTGCAGCTGTATCAAATGAAAAGTATTTTGCAAGAAAAAGAACTGAAGAAGAAATTTTTAATGAATTACTAAATATTCAGAATGATAAACTAAAAACTCGAGCAATTGGTTTTGATATCTAATTATATATTATGGGAGACCACTATGATATTACTAAAATTTCCATCTAGCACAAAAGCTAAGAATTATGAAAAAAAACTGACCAGATTGAAATTTTACAAAAAACAAACATCCATAAAGGAACTATTTTTGATGAATAATTATCTATTTGTTTTCACACTCAATGAATCTGTGGACAATGAACTAGGTTTTTGTCTCTTAACATATTCTAATTCTGGTTGTGAATTAGTCCCATATAATCGTCAAATATTTGAGATTACAAAAATCAGATATAAGGAGTTCTATGAAAAATGTATTCCACTAGAAAATTTCATAACTTCTGAAGTTCAACTATGTAGTTTATATTTTGAATTGTTAAATGGTTCGAGATACTATTCTTTCATTGGCGAGAATGCAGAAGAGTACGCAAAATCTTTAGTCTCTTATCAATATTCAATTAATGATATTTTGATTAATATTTGTACAATAATACCATCTTCAGGTTTTAATGAAATATCTAATATAGAGGAACTAAAGGAATGGATAGGACGAGCTTCTTCAAAGAAAAAGGTTAGAAATCTTATTATCAATAGAAATGCGAATTTTGTAAATGATAATTTTTTATCTGAATTAGATACAACTTTTTCTAATCCCTTTATTAATTATATTATTATTTGCGATACTAACTTTAATTTACCAGATTATTTCAAAAAGATTTATGTGAATTATAAGAAAGAAATAAAAGTATCTGCTGATAAGGCTGTTAATACAATACGAGCTATCAAAGATAATAATACCCATACAATTAGAATTGATGGATTTCTCGGAAAACAATTACAGAATTCTATTGGTATAGAACTTAGGCAAAAGCATAATTGCAAGATCCAACTTATTCTCTCCGGAAATACAAGAGAAATTGTGGAATCGGCATTCGAAAATTGCAATTGCTTAATTAATGTCAAATTAGGTAATACAATTACAGTAATAAAACGACGGGCATTTGCCGGGTGTAAAAATCTAACCAATATCACATTACCTAAGCATCTTACTATTATTCATGAAGAAGCATTTTATTTATGCTTTAATTTAGTTAGTCTAGAATTACCTTCTTCTATAAGATCTATTAATAGAGCTGCATTTGCCGGTTGCGAAAACATTACTAATTTTACAATACCAGCAGAAGCAAATCTTAAAAGTATTGATGAATTTGTATTTCATGGATGCAGAGCATTAAAAACTATTGAACTTCCTGACAAAATAAAGATTCTTAAGAAGTCATCATTTGCAGATTGCCAGGCTCTCAATAATATAAAGTTACCTAAACAACTTTGTAGAATAGAAACATTTGCTTTTAATAAGTGTTATGGACTAAAAGAAATTATAATTCCTGATAATACGCATCATATTGAACGAAGTGTATTTGTTGGCTGTAAAAATCTTAAAATGATTTCATTATCTCCTGTACTTACTCTCGATTTATTTGAGTTGCAAAGTTGTTGTTCTCATACAAAAATAATTCAAAGAACTTTAGATGCACAAAAGAGTATCTCTTTGATTCGGCATTTAGATAGTAAACGTAAAATTAATTTGCGGATACAATCTTCCAAAGTAAAGGTGAACATATTTCTACAAAAAACCTCATAAATGAATGATTTATTTGGGTAAATTGGCATTTTTCTTACTTTTTAACGTATACCTTCATGCTTACAGCCGCAATTTCGTCCTTAACATCCAGTTCTTCCTGCATATCAAGGATAGGCTCTCCGTCCATACCAAAATGCACTCTTCGGATTCCGGTACTTCTCGGGCCGTTAACGCCCGGGCGCGCATGATAGCTGTTCCATACAGTCCCGTCATCGTCAATCACATAAGCATTGTGACCTGTACCGTATTCACCCGGAGTTGACCTTGCGCATAAAAGGGGATAATTGTTCTTTGTCCATTCTCTTGGATTCATAATATCCTGACCCTTTTTCAGAGAAAGCATATTAACTATGTAAGTCGAATCCACCAATGCTCCGGAATATGTCAGATAAAGCTTGTCACCCCTAATAAGGGCAAAAGGACCTTCTGCTACATAAGTATGGTTGTTTTCAAAGCTGTATTCGGGCTTTGTAAGGACAAAAGGCTCAGAAGCAAGCTTCCATGGCTCCTTTTTATCCAGTTTTGCCATATAAAGCCATGCGCCCAAATCTTTTGGAACAAACTGTCTTTGAGACCACACTGCATAGTATTCATCTTCCCACATAAATACAGTCATATCCAAAGTAATCTCTTTTGTTTCTTCCGCCAAAGGAGTTCCATCCGGCTTTAATACCTTTATCGGAGCACTCCAATCCTTTGGATTAACAGGATTTCCGCCTTCCTTCAGCTCCATCACACGGCTTTCTTCACGTAAAAACTCACCCTGAAAGGCTGCGGCAAAATAAATATACATTTTGCCTTCAACCTCATGAAACTCCGGTGCCCACAAAAGGCCACCTATATAGTCATAGGTATTGGAATCAAGCAAAAGAACCGGTTTTGCATCCATCAGCCCTTTAACAGAATCTGCTTCCCTGATATATAAAGAATGATTTCCGTCCTCATCTGTCGTTGCGATAAAATAGTATTTACCGTTCCATCTTCCGATACAAGGATCCGCACGGTTTTCAAAAATCGGGAAAGGAAAATGCTCCTTATGCACTTTTCCCGTAACTCTGTATTCTCCTTCTTTTTCAAAATCAACAGTTGAAAGGTCCCAGTCTACAACCTTTTGGCACTGCGAACCGTCAGAATATTCGGCAACTGCTTTTACTCCTGTCACATCAGACTCCTGCGATGCAATAACAGACTCGGGAACTATATTTGTTATGTTAACCGGTGTAATAAGTTTCTTTTCTACATAATCAGCAGTTTCGTCATCAATCTCCAAACTTCCCGAAAGAATCATTCCTTCCGGAAGTTTTTCTTTTCCATTCTCGCAAAAAGAAAGAACTTCTTTAGATATTCCCTGCTCTTCTTCAAAACTTTCTTCAGTCACATTAAATAAATCTCCGGTAACTGTTTTAGCAAAACCTCTGAACCACTTTCCGTTACTTTCCTTATACCAAACTTCAAAAAATCTCTTTTCATCATTAAACGAAACAAAAATTCTTTCTATAAATTCCTCGGAAATATTCCACATCGCCGGTGAACTGTAATGAGCAAAATCTCTTGTAATGCAGACAGCAACCTTACCCTTGCTTTCTTCGTCCAGCTCACCTTTCTCGTTGCTTATTATGTAAACCACGCCGTATAAGAAATTATTAATCTGTAAAGCTACCGGTTTTTCAAGACATTTTGCATTTAACGAACCGTCAGCATTTTCTGTTGCCTTGCCAAACAGCACTCCTGAATTATGATTAAGCACCTTGAGTTCCCCGTTTGATAAAACAGCCAGATGCATGCTGTGGGCAACCTTAACGCTTAATTCCTCTTCGGAAATTGTTTCTCTTGTATACAAAATCAGATTTTTCATTTGTCCTCCATTCTGCACTAAATGCAAAAGAACTTCATTAACTCTTCCGGAACCATTCCCGGAAAGTGAATTTTATCATATCAGCAGGTTTATGTAAAATCCTGCTAACCTATCGTAAACTCCATCTCGACATCTGACATTTCTG
>CAMVEQ010000177.1:0-5141 GCA_947166545.1 uncultured Treponema sp.
AATTCTCTAAAAATTCTTCTTCTGTTATTTTGCATAATTGGAAAATACAATTATAGTTATATAAATCATTTCTATCCAACATTCCAGAAACAGAAATAATACCTGCAGTTATAATTGTTTTATCATTAAAAATTGAGGACTGACTTAAATAATTATCATAATATCTTTCAAATAATTGCTCTGCATTTCGTATTTTCTGATATCCATCCTTATCAAGAGCCATTTTTGCTGCAAAATATGCTAACCTTGCATTTCCTTCGCATATTCTTTGAATTTGTTTGATGTAATCTGGATTATTTATGTTAAAAACCTTTTTTAGGAATTCTTCAATTTCTGCATCACTAAATTTCTTAATGACTAAAGTGTTTGGTTCTGAAAATGAATAACATTTATTTTCTACTTCAGAAACAAAACTTTCACGGACAGTCATTATTATTCTTGTATTATCATTTGGATTGTTTAACAAATCGAGAATTGTCAATAATCTATTGTCAAATGTATTGGCGTCATCAACAAATATCAGATTTTGTCCATGTATGTTTATGTAACGAGTAAAATCATTTCCAAATTCTGAATAATTATTTCTAATACAGAGAATCTTATATGAAGATAATAAATTGCTTAAGACTTCAACTGCTAATCTTGTTTTTCCTACACCTGGTTGACCAGTTAAGACTGTTATTTTATTTTCATTTATTGATTTTGTAATTGCGTTCAGCTCATCTTCTCTGAACATAAATTCCGTTTTTAACGAGGCTACGGTTTCATTGCAATTATATTTTTCTATAAACGAATTTAAATCATTAATTTGTCCATTTCCAATATCTAAATTGAGATATTCTTCAGCAAGATATGGATAATTGTCTTTTATCTCACGAGCGAGTTCATTTATTCCCCTGATTTCTAGTTTTGTTCCTGCTTCTGTACATTTTTTACTTAGTATATTTGTATAGTCCGGAGATAGATTTGATGAAGTATGGCAATATATTATTTTTTTTATTTTTTTGATTGGAATATTTGTTTTAGATTCATGAAGACATTTATCTATATCGTTATTTATCTTATTGAATAGACGTGTACTTTCCTCTTAAGTTGTTTTGTATTCAACACATAGATAACTTTCTCCATCATAATAATAAGTATCTGGTGTACCTGCTGTTGTTTTATTTGTACCAGATTGTGAACCTAAAGATGTCCTAGGAGCATTGATTTCTCTATCTAATATTGCATTACAAAGATTCTGGAAAGTACCTACATCTACGATTGATAAAATCGCTCTTTCAATCTCAGCCCCAATTGTCATTTACACGCTCCTCTTCCCTGTTACCACTTCAAAGATAAGTGACTTCTTGTATTCTGCCAAGTCCTGAATGAGCGATTCTTTTTCGGCGATAAGACTGTCAATTTGAGCACATTTTGAATCGAGCATTTTTGCGATGGCTTCTTGTTCAGGAATAGGAGGAAGAAGAATTTGAACATCACCAATCTCTGTTGCAGAAATATGTACTACTTTAAGTTTTGCTTTATTTCTACTTTTTTGGTTTTGTGCATAACTGCTATTCATTGCATAACCCAAAAAACTTGGATTCTGCTTATGTTTAGCAATGATAATATCACCACCTGCCAAACAATTTTCATTACCAAGATATGCTATACACTTTCCAATTTCTTCAACCAGTTCACCAGTTCCTACAAACAGGATATCTCCGTTCGTAAAATATTTTTGAACAGGAATCTTTGAACTGTATGTTTTTGAAATACAGTTTGAAAAAGATTGATTGTATTTAGAGTAAATTTCACCATATCGAACACAAGGAGTATCCCCATCTTCAAACACTTCTTCTTTTGTAATTCCTGCACCTTTTTCTAATGAGGTTACTACAAATTTGAATCTCTTTACTTCCCATTCTGCCGGTATTTCGCCTATCCATTCAATTCCGCTGTCTTTCTTTTTACAGCTCAAGTTTTTGCCTGTTACCACTTCAAAGATTACGGACTGTTTCCAAGCTTTGTATTCTTCTATTGATTTTTTTGATTCTTCGATTATGGAATCAATCTGTGCACACTTTGAATCGAGATATTCGGCTATGCGTTGTTGAGTTGCTTTTGGAGGTAGCGGAATAAAAGTATCACCAAAGTCAGAAAAGGCAATGTTTTTTCCATCACGAAGGCTCATTGTATATGAGTTTATCTTCGAGATAAAAGTTTGATCTTTAAAAAGATATTTATAATATTCATCATCTATTTCTTTTATTGCATAAAAAATTTGATAAGCAGGAGAAACAACCCCTTCATACCTTGAGTATTCGAACCCACCTTGAAAACTTCTTAAGCTAATACAGAAATCTCCTTTATGTACAGTCTTAAAAGTGGATAAATCAGTACCTTCTTTGAGTTTAACAGCAGAGTATGTTGTTAATTCTTCGTAAAGTGTTTGAGGAATTACGCCAAACTTTTGAGTTGGTGACAGTAATTGTAATGTTATTTCATTACCTTTATCAAATCTTTGCCTAAAAACATGTTTTGACTTCTCAACCTTCCAATCATCAGGAATTTCCCCAATCCAATCTATTCCGCTTTGTTTCATTTGCCCGCTCCGTCAGTCAGTTCACTAAACTTCTCCTGTGCATTGGCTAGTTTTTCAACTTCTGCTTTCAAGGTTTCTTCGGACGGCAAATAAAGCTCATATTTACTTGCAAGAATGGTCTTGTTATCTTTTGGCAGAGTCATTTTTACCATTTCATCATTTTTGGCTGTACAAAGCAAAATACCGATTGTCGGGTTTTCATCGGGCAGCTTCTCATTGCGGTCAAAATAATTCACATACATCTGAAGCTGTCCTAAATCTTCGTGAGTAAGTTTCTTTGTCTTTAATTCAATCACAACAAAACACCTCAAAAGACGGTTGTAAAAAACGAGGTCTGCAAAGTATTCATCATCTTCTATTAAAAGTCTTTTCTGGCGGGCAATAAAACTAAATCCGTTTCCAAGTTCAAGCAAAAACTGTTGTAAATGGTCTATTAAGGCCGATTCAAGGTCTTTTTCGTAATATTCAGCTTTTCGCTCAAGTCCAAGGAATTCAAGTATCATCGGGTCTTTGATTATGTCTGTCGGATTTTCTGGAATACGCTCTTTTCTGGCTACGGCAAGAACTCTCTCCTTGTCATTGCTAATCAAAAGGCGTTCATAGAGCTGACTGTTTATCTGTCTTTCTGTCTCGCGGGCAGTCCAACCATTATTTGCGGACTCAAGCTCGTAATATTCACGTTTAGAAGGATCTGAAATTGCAATCAAAAGTTTATATTGCGACCAGTTCAATTCCGTCCGCAGTGCAGACGGAATTTGATACAATCGATAAAACTGTCTTGCGCGTTCTAATTGTCTTTCTCCGAATCCACTGCCATATTCTTTTTCAAGATTCTTTGCAAGAGTTTTTACAAGATATGTACCATAATCCGCCCGTTCTTTTCCCTGCTGTTCTTCTTCAAAAATACGTTTTCCGAGGTTCCAATACATCTGCACACGGCAAAAGTCCACGCTGCGGACAGCAGAACTTCTTGCACTGTTGATGATTGTTCTTGCATCATCAATAATGTTTGAGGTTTTTTTGTATGTGATGACTGAGTTTTCTGTTTTTCCGTTCATTTTAATCTCCATTACTTTTCCCCAAACAGATTGTGCAGTTTTTCCATAAGGCTTTTTTCGTGTTCTTCTATGCGGGCAGCTATATCGTCGGCCTTTTCGAGCTGTTTATATTCGTAGAAGGTTCTGGTAAAAGGAATCTCATAGCCAATCTTTGTTTTAGACTTGTCTATCCATGCATCTTTATTATATGGAAGAACTTCACGCTCAAAGTATTTGTCTATGTCCTGGTCAAGCGGAACATTTTCAAAATCACGCTTGTCGCTGTCTGCCTGAACCTTGCCTTTTTTGTCTTTCACAGGATTTCCGCTTTCATCAAGCAGAGGACTTTCAATAGTGATTTTGTTATAGCCTAAATCAACGCTGTCCAAGACCTTTGACTTACAGACAAGTTTTGCGCCAGTTTCGCTTGTTTCCTCATACACTTTGTCTGCTGAATATTCATCATAGGCCTTAAGAATAAGATTTCTTGCATTGTCCGTAATATCAACACGCTTGTTACCAATATTCTTGCGGCGGCTTTCATAACAATTCGAGGCATCTATCAGCTGAACTTTACCAACTCGCTTTTCTTCTTTGTCTTTAGTGATAATCCAGATGTATGTCGCAATTCCTGTGTTGTAAAAGGAATCATTTGGAAGCTGAACGATTGCATCGAGCCAGTCATTTTCGATTAAGTAACGGCGGATTTCACTCTGTCCGCTTCCCGCATCCCCAGAAAAGAGACTTGAACCGTTCTGGATGATTGCCATTCTTCCACCAGTTTTATTTTCGTTCGGGTCTTTGAGTTTAGCAACGCCATTAAGCATGAATAAAAGCTGTCCGTCACTTTTTGGTGGAAGTCCTACCCCAAAGCGGCCTGCAGAGCCTTTTTTGTTTTCTTTTTCAATGTCATCAGCCTCTTTTTTCCAGTCGATTCCAAAAGGAGGATTACTGATAATGTAATCAAAATGGTAATCAGTGAATTTGTCATCGTTCAGAGTGTCACCGAACTGCATGTTGTTCGGGTCTCCGCCGCGAATCAACATATCAGCCTTTGCAATTCCAAAAGTAAATGGATTAAATTCCTGACCAAAACTTGTAACAACTGCTTCTTTATCAAACTGCTTCAATCTCTCTTCCATACAGGTAAGCATCTGGCTTGTACCCATAGTCATGTCGTAAACAGTCTTATTAATACCGTCTGAAGCAAAGGCATTTTTGTCACTGTTCACAAGAAGGTCACACATAAGATAGATAATATCACGGCTGGTGAAGTGCGCTCCGGCTTCTTCGTCATAACTTTCTGAAAAACGCTGAACAAGATTTTCAAAGATGTAGCCCATGTCAACAGCGCTAATTTTATCTGGGCTCATATCAGCTTTTGAAGAATTGAAATCGCTTATAACCTGGTAAAGAACTTTTCCTTCTTTCATTGTCTTTATCTGGTCTTCAAACTTCATGCGGTGGAGAATGTCTTTTACATTGTCAGAAAAGCCGTTCAAATAATCTTCAAAGTT
>CAMVEQ010000178.1:0-5136 GCA_947166545.1 uncultured Treponema sp.
AAAAGCTTGTGGAAGTCAGATAAGGACATTTTAATTTTTTTCAAAAAAACATTTTACAGTGCCTTTGGTTGGCACTCTTGCATTTTATAATAAGAGCCATAAAGTAAGAAAACTATCCAAACGGAGGCTTTTATTATGGAAAGCGCAATTGCAACTCTTATCGTCGTATCAGTTATTGTTTTGTCAGTTTACCTGGCAAATTATACTAAAGATTCATCTTCTGATAGCAAAGGTCAGAAGATGAATGACATACTCACCTTCACCCTTCCCTTCATTGCAACCATGGTAATCGGCATCGCCGTTATTCCAGATTTCATTTATCTACCACTTGCAATTACAGCCGCACTGATTGCCGGCGTACTAAGCCTGCTTGTTAGCTGGACTGAAGAAAAGAAAGAAAAAGAAGCAAAGCAGAAGAAGAATAACTTGTTTATTATGCATATTTATATGTTTCCAAGAAATATGCGTAGTGCTGTTTAAGATGACACTCCTCTTTTCTTCCTGCGGTTTTATTGATAATTATCAAATTTATGGTATTATTAATATGTAATTAATAATGGTTAATCATTCATTTTAGGAGTTCCTATGAAGAAGAAATTATTAATCATTGTATGCTTTTTATCAATTATATCAGTTGGGGCTTTTGCTCAAAATACTGACTTAAAGTATTATTCAGATTATTCTAAAGATTTTTCTGGTTATGCTGTTGCTGTTTACTTAGGAAATCTAAAAGATTTAGATATTGGTGAAGAAGACTTCTTTGATATGATTAAAGAAGAAATCGACAATAAATTGCAATCAGTTTCAAAATTAACAAAAAAGAATAACTGGCTTTTCCATAAAGCGATGAATGAATGGGATTATGAGAAAGGTGAAGTTTATTGGACTGTATGTTGTGAATCAAAGTTTTCAACTCAAGGTTTATTGCTTGTTGTAGTTGTTCGAGGAAATGATGATTTTTCATGGATTGCTTATACAGTCGATGAAGATGATATAGATAACCTAGATAGTTTGTTTGAAAATAATACTCAGGTAACAGATATTCCGACAAGCGAAGAATATGTTTCTGGACAACGAGAAATTTATGATTGGTACACATCTCTTGGGATAATTCAAACTACTACTTGTGATGATCCTCCAGCAACCGTGAGAATTGAAATTGGACTTGCATATAAAAAAGGTGATACTGCTACAGAGACTGAAATTACACAAAGAACTGTAGAATTAAAAGCTTTCTTACGTCGATATTTCAATGGTAAGACTGCTGCTGAATTAAGAAATACAAATAATGAAGATGCTCTTGAAAATGAAATCAAGAATGGAATAAATGATAAGATTCTTTTGAGTAGTAGAGTACGAGACATCGTGTTTATGCAGAAAGATGTTATTGAATAGGATTAAAACTTAAAATCTACCTGGAGTTTTTATGAAAAAGCTTTGTATTTTGTTATTTGCTTTGTTTTCGTTCCTTTTTATAAGTTGTTCAAAGAAAAATCAAGCAAGTATTGCTTCTACAATTAATGTCATGGATTATTCAAATCGTGAAGTTTCACTTGTAAAGCCAGCAGAAAGAATTGTAGTAATGGCTGATAATGCCTTTATGGTTGTTCATGAATTAGGTGCATTAAATAAAATTGTCGCTGTTGATTCTAAAACAAAAGGATATTGGGATTTATATTTGGCATCAAAAACAAATCCAGAATTGGCCTCGTTACCAGATGTTGGTAAAACCAAGAATCCGAATTATGAACTTATTTTATCTCTCAATCCTGATTTAATCCTTTTAAAAGGCAATACAGAAAGCGCAGATATTTTACAGGATAAAACGGGAGTCCCAGTTGCAAATATCATTTCTAAAACTGGGTATGATTTTGAGATATACAATATTATAGGAACGCTTCTTGGAAAAGAGAAAGAAGCTAATGCCATTGTTTCTGAACTACAATCACGAAAAGAAAAACTTGAAACTCTTCTTACAAAAGTAACTGATAAAAAATCAGCTTATATTGTAAAACAAAATTCCAAGAATAATCTTTTCAAAACATTAAAGACTTCAGACTCTTTATCACTTGCTTCGATAATCAATGTTGCCGCAAATGCTAGTAAAACTGATGAATGGGGATTTGCAGAAATCTCAAAAGAAGAATTTATGAGTTTGGCTCCTGATTTCATTATTCTTGATATACCTACTTCTGAATCATCTATTACAAAACAAATGCTTTCTGCTGATGCAACCTATCAATTTCAGAATGCTATAAAAGATAATAAAATCTATCATACACATTCATTTTCTTGCCCTAAAGATTATGTTTTCGTAATTGCAGAAGCATATTATTATGCTCATATTGCATATCCAGATATTCTCTTAGAAAAAGAATACAAAAATGCAATCAACAGTTTATTTGGAAAAACATACGGAATAAAGAATTATTATGAAGAGTGGAAAGCCTCTCTGGATTAGAGTATCACTTCTAATTATCCTATTATTCATTTCTGCAATTATCTCTTTAGTTCTATTTCCTACAAAACTAGATTTATCTATGGAGCAATCAAGGCTGCTCCATATAATTTATAAAATTCGTCTTCCAGAATTACTGATTGCAATAACAGCTGGTGCATGTCTTGGGCTTGCCGGTTCGATTATGCAAATAATTTTAGATAATCCTTTAGCCTCCCCGTTTACGCTAGGTATTTCTTCAGCATCAGCTTTTGGCGCAGCTTTATCAATTTGTCTTGAAGCAAATATTGGCTTTTTTATGCTTAGTCCAGGAATAAGTGCTTTTATTTTTTCAGTTTTATCTATTGTACTCTTATTGATTATTACTTCACTGGCTGGATTAAATAAGCGCAGTATTATTCTAGTTGGACTTGCACTTAATTTTTTCTTTAATGCTACTAATACGATTTTACAATACTTTTCTACTCCCGATGCAGTTTATCAAATTACCTTTTGGACAACTGGTTCTCTAACTGTTGCTACAATAAAAGATGCAGTAATATTATTTGTAATTCTTGTTTGTGCTTTAGCAATATCTTTACTCTTTTCTAAAGATTTAGGAATCATTCAACAAGGTGAGCGCAATGCTGTAATGCATGGAGTCAATGTAAATTTTGAAAGAATCCTATTCTTGATTATATGTTCTTTGTTAGCCTCAACTACAGTTTCAATTGTTGGAATAATCGGATTTATCGGCTTAATCGCTCCTCATATTGCAAAACTATTAAATCTTAAATCTCCAAAATACTTGCTAATTTCTTCTACAATAATTGGAGCTTTTTTACTTGTCATTTCAGATATTGTTTCAAAGACAATTCTGAATCCAACAATCCTTCCAATAAGTGCAATTACCTCTTTATTCGGGATCCCCTTATTAATATTTTTATTGTTCATAAAGAAGGTCAGGTAAAATATGGAAACACTCTGTTCAGTAAAGAACCTTACATTCTCTTATAATTCAACAAAGAAAGTTCTCGACAATATTTCTTTCGATATTCATAAAAATGAAATTGTAGGCATCTTAGGAAAGAACGGCTCCGGTAAAACAACTTTATTAAATCTGATTACAGGATTCTTAAATAATTACTCTGGTGAAATATCTTTATATCGTCAGAATATAAAAGACTTTTCTCTAGCAAATCGTGCAAAAGTTATAGCTTATATTCAACAGTCAAAGCTTACCATTCCTGAATATTATAATGTTGAAGAGTTTGTGCTAGAAGGTCGTAGACCATTTAGAAAACTTGGATTTTATAATAAAGAAGATTATGAAATTCTTGATACAATAATTACTCAATGTAATTTAGATTCCTTCAGAAATCGTCAGGTTAAGAGTCTCTCTGGAGGAGAACTCCAACGCTGCGTTTTTGCTAAGGCTCTAATGAAGCAATGTGATTTCTTTATTTTCGATGAACCAACTTCTGCTATGGATATTAAATATCAGAAGGACTTTTTTGAGCTAGCTTCTGTTGCAAAACAAAATCTTAATGCAGGTATATTACTTTCTATTCACGATATAAATCTTGCAGTTAAATATTGTGACCGTTTAATTGTATTGGATTCTGGTTCTATACTTTTTGACGATTATTCCAAAAGGATTACTACCGATATCCTGAAGAAAGCTTTTGATACAGATTTCTCTGAAACATGTAAAGAAGAGAAATATTTTTTTTATTAGTACAATTTAGATTACTCCACTACTTCCAGTACCGTATGTTATCCTTAAGGTAGTTCTGATGAAGGTTTACATAGTCGGTTCTGATATGTATCGGAGATTACACTTCTGCAATTATCCTTACTGAATAAAACTTTACTGTAGGGAAAAACAGCAATATAATAAAGAAAAACAGAAGAGGTAATAAAATGGCAGATTACTACGAATTTTCACATGTTTTTTATAAGAACGATGACACACCCGGCTGGCAGCTTGCTAGAATTTCAGGTACAGAAAATGCAGTAGAAAAGAAATGCAAAAAGCTTTTCTCATCCTTTGTATACTTTCCTGTAATCGGAACAGAACCGGTTGAAGACGAATATCCTGTAACTCTGTCTCCAAATTATGTATTTACTTTTTTTGACTGGAACTATTCAAAGGAACTCAAAAAATGGTTCCTCCCGGATGAAGAGATTCCTTATCCAAAATCAAAGTGCGAAAAAGCAGACAAATTCAAAATCAACTATTCTGTTCCTGCCCGTAAAAATAAAATAGACGAACTCATTGAGCAGTATAACGATTGGATGAAAGAAGACCGCACAACCATGTTCAGCATCGACACCGAAATTACACTCTCTACTCCAGACACCTCTGTAAAGCACGGAATGTTCTTCTCTTTCAATTCCCTGGGTAAGCTGGAAATGTTTATCGGTTCAACAATTAAAAACGGCTTTGGCGTTTACAATGCTGATGAAGATGATCTGTTCAAGTTCCTCGCCTGGAAGAAAAACGAAAATACTATCCGCTTCAAGATCCAGGATTATAGTAAAGATTCTAAAGTTACCGAACTCATGGATGTAGAGATTCCACTCGTAAACTTTATCGCAGTGTTTGAATGCTTCTTCAATAAGATTGTGACAAAACACGCTGAAATCCTTACACAAATTAAGGAAACACAGGTGAAGAAATAAAAAAAGTTAAAAAA
>CAMVEQ010000179.1:0-5123 GCA_947166545.1 uncultured Treponema sp.
AAAAAACCTTTTCATTTTTTTATTTACTCCTATGCACCCCAGTGCGGGTGTCCGTATAACAAATTTTCTACGGGTCGGGGGAAAATCCTATACCGATAAATATTGTCAGTATAAGACGACACACTAATAGCTTATATTCCTATAATATTTAAATTTAGCAAAATTTCAAGGTACCTTATAAGGATACGCATAAGTTACATCTCCTGTTGCCGTATAAAATCCAAAAAAATTGACTTTGTATCACTTTTATGATACACTCTTTTTATGAATAAAGAAGATTGCGTAATTTACAAAGGCTCATTTTTCCAGATTGAATGGTATTATGATGCCGAGGGAAACAGTCAGCCTTATGATTATTACGAATCTTGTGATTTGAACCAAAAGAGAAAATTCTTGATGCTTTGTCAGAGAATGGGCGATTTTGGGAAAATCAATGACATAACGAAATTCAGAAATGAGGGAGACGGAATATTTGCACTCAAGCCACAGCCTGATCGTTACCTTGCTTTCTTCAAAAAGGGCTGCAAGATTATTGTCACGAACGCTTACAGAAAATCTGGCGATAAAATGCCTAAAAATGAAAAGAATCTTGCCTTGAAAAATAGAGAAGATTATATGAGCCGTAATCCAGATGCAGAGGAGGAAACTAAATGACCACTTTTGAAAATTTTTTTGCAGAAAATCCCGAACAAAAAGAAATTTATGATAAAGAATATAATGATTTTCTCCTTTCGGAATTCATGCTTGAGCAGATGGAAGCACAGCATATCTCAATACGAGAACTAGCAAAACAAGCAGATGTTTCGCCGACTGTAATCCAAAAACTTCGTTCAAAGGACTCTCAGAAAATTAATCTCACGACTTTTACAGCTGTCATTCGTTGTCTTGGGTATCAAATAAAACTTGAAAAAATACCAGGTCTTAGATAAAAAGCACCTACGCCTAAAATTCATCAGAACCATCTAAGATTCCCAAAAAGGACATCCCTATTTACGTTTCATTTACAATAATTCTACAACCTGTGAACTGTAAGTTTTCGTACCGTGGACCGTAATGTTACGGACAAAAAAAGCCTAATGAAACGGATTCATTAGGCTTCGGTATCGGGATCACAATCTAGCTAGATTATGATTTAAATCTAGCTAGGCGGGATAGTAAATCTAGTTAGGGAGAACCTCCAATCTAGGTAGACTAAGGTTTTACATGCAGCTTTAAAATGGACAAGACCAGAATTTGCTTCTGGTCTTATAAACATACTATAGCAGATTTCAGGTTTTTAGTCAAAATGTTTCAGCGGATAACATCAGAGATAACATCATGCAAAAATCCACCATTGCAGTAATAAAGCTATAATGTTATACTAGAGAGTGCTTATATATAATTCAATAGTAAGGGAAATATAAAATGTCAAATAAAGAAATTTCGGATGTCATAATTCTTGCAGGTGGATTCGGGGAACGTCTTTGGCCAGCTTCCAGCCCTGCTTTTCCAAAACAGTTTCTTTCCATTAAGAACGGCATATCTTTTTTGCAGACCGCAATACTCAGGGCTCTTGCAGTAAAACCAACAGGAAAAATACTCATCATAACTCGAGAAGACATACAGAATGTAGTTGCACAGCATTGCGAAATACTGAAAAATCAAGTTTCTGCAGAACAGCAGAAGAAAATGCAGGAAGATTTATACATTCTTGCAGAACCTTGTGCCCGCCACACTTGTGCTCCACTCGTTCTCGCATGCAAGCTTTTGCATCTCTTTGATAAAAGCGAACATACAATGCTCGTACTCACAAGCGACCACATCATTGAGCCAGAAGCAAATTTCGTTGCAGACTGTTACAAAGCGGCAGAAGTTGCAAAACAAGGTAACTTTGTCTGCTTTGCAATTCCACCAACAGAACCTGCCACAGGCTACGGCTACATTAAACATGGCGATAATCTCCACAGTGACGGCTCAGTATTCAAAATTGCACAGTTTAAGGAAAAGCCAGATGCAGATACCGCACAGCAGTATTTAGCAAGTGGACAATACTCTTGGAACAGCGGCATGTTTGCCTTTACAGACACCTTCTTTTTGAATGAAATACAGACTTACGAAAGCACCATTGCAGACAGCTTTAAAAACTTTGAGAATGCCTCTGCCCCAAATTGCAGTCTTGTAAACGGAACAAAATGCATAAGTCAGTGGCAACCTATGGTTGAATCTTACAAAACCGTAAAAGCCATTGCCGTAGACAATGCCATTGCTGAACGTACTCAAAAAGCCGCAGCTGTTAAAGCTTCCTTTACATGGGATGATGTAGGCTGCTGGGATGCATTTGAAAAGCATTATACCAGTGAAGATGATAAGATTGTTTCTGTAAAAAGCAAAAACAACTTTGTATATTCCGACATTCCTGTTGCATTATGCGAAGTTGAAGACATTATTGTAGTCATAAAAGACGGAAAAGCCCTTGTCATGAAAAAAGGTTCAAGCGGCTACATGAGGGAACTTGTTACAGAAATAAAAAACGTAAAGCTCTAAATGCAGAAAAACGGTCATAATTGACCATAGTATAATAATCTTCTATAATAGGTGAATTATGAATAGAAGACTTATTACCTCTGCATTACCTTATGTAAACAATATTCCACATCTCGGAAATCTCATACAGATGTTGAGTGCCGATGTATTTGCACGTTTTTGCCGCAGCCGTGGTTATGACACTCTTTACATCTGCGGTACCGATGAATATGGAACAGCTACAGAAACAAAAGCCCTTGAAGTAAAGAAAACCCCCCGCGAACTTTGCGATTATTACTACAAGCAGCATCAGGAAATATACGATTGGTTTGATATTGCATTTGATAAATTCGGACGCACATCAAATGAAGAATGTACAGAAATTACCCAGTCATTATTTACCTCTCTCGATAAAAACGGATTCATAAAGGAACATTCAAACAAGCAGTTGTACTGCAATCACTGTAACATGTTCCTTGCAGACCGTTTTGTTCGCGGTATTTGCCCTAAATGTGGTTATGAAGATGCTCGCGGTGACCAGTGTGAAAAGTGCGGTTCTCTGCTTGACCCTACTGAGCTTAAAAGCCCTCGCTGTTCAACCTGTGGTTCTACACCAGAAGTAAAAGATACTAAACATCTATACATAGACCTTCCTTCAATCAGCTCAAAACTTGACGAATGGATGACAAAGACAAGCAAAGAAGGAAAATGGTCTGAAAACGCTGTAAAAATTACAAAAGCATGGATTCGTGACGGATTGAACGAACGTGCAATTACACGTGACTTGAAATGGGGCATTCCCGTACCAAAAGAAGGCTACGAAAACAAAGTATTCTATGTTTGGTTTAACGCTCCAATCGGATATATGTCAATTACAAAACAGCTTGCAAATGAACTTAAAGCAGCTGGCAAAGAGACTTTTGACTGGAAAAGCTGGTGGTGTCCAGAAGAAAGCGAAGAAGCTAAAAACAAAGCTCCTGTAGATTTGTTCCAGTTCATTGGAAAGGATAACATTCCGTTCCACACTGTAGTATTCCCATGTACTCTTTTAGGAAGCGGTCACAATTGGACTAAGCTCTATCACATGTCTTCAACAGAATACCTTAACTATGAAGACGGTAAGTTTTCAAAGAGTAAGGGCGTTGGTGTATTCGGTTCTGATGCAAAGGAAAGTGGCATAAAGGCTGATGCATGGAGATTCTACATTTTCTACAACAGACCAGAGACACAGGACTATCAGTTTACATGGAAAGAATTCCGTGAAAAATACAATGGTGAGCTGATTGGAAATCTTGGAAACCTTGTAAACAGAACTCTTTTGTTTGTAACAAAATACTATGACTCAAAAATTCCAGATGCACCTGTAGATGAGGAATTATGGAAGAGTGTTCGCGAGCATGAGGCAAAAATAACAGAGCATCTTGAATGGGCTGAATTGAAAGATGCATTCCATGAGATTTTTGCAATTTCAGACATAGGAAACAAAGCATTCCAGGACACAGAGCCATGGAAGACAAGAACAACTGATCCAGAAAAGGCAGCAAAGCTCATTCACAACCTTTGCTACATGATAAAAGATTTGATGATTATGGCTCATCCTTATATGCCACAGTTTACTGAAACTATCATGTCTTTCTTTGGAAAACAGATTTCAGAGCCACGTACTGGTGTGCCTGCTATTGAAGGTGGTCTTACTTGGGCAGACATTGGTAAGATGGAAGGTCTTTCTGATGTAACAAATCCTAGTGTTTACTTTACTCCTCTTGATGCAAAGACTGCGGATGAATTCCGTGCAAAATTTGCAGGAACTCAGAAAGACAGAGAAGAAAAGAAAGAGCCTAAAAAGCAGAAGAAGCAAAAAGAAAAGTCTGCACCTGTTCTTGCAGAAGATCAGTGCGGATTTTTCAACAGCAATATTGAATTAAAGGTTGCTGTAATTACAAAGGTAGAAAACAATCCAGAAGGCGAAAAGCTCTATATTGAGCATCTTGATGATGGCAGTGGAACAGAAAGAATCATTCAGAGCGGTCTTAGAGATTATCTGAAACCTGAAGACTTGCTTGGTAAGCATATAATCCTTGCTTCTAACCTTGCTCCAAGAAAGATGCGCGGTGTAGAAAGCCACGGTATGCTTCTTGCTGCTGATTATAAAGATGCAGACGGTAAAGATTGTGTAGAGCCTTTGGAAGCTCCTTGGGCAGAAGCTGGAACTCCTGTTGTTCTTGAGGGTGCAGATCCTTCTTTTGTAAAGCCAGAAGAGATTAGCGCAGACGACTTCTTTAAGGTACAATTTGCCGTAAAAGATAAGAGTGCCGTAATAAGCGGAACTTCTCTTATTGCTGCAGGAAAGGCAATAACAACTACTCACACTGTAAATGGGGAAGTTCATTAATGAAACAGCGATTCCTTCAAACGGAATTCTGGGCAAAGTTCAAGGGGAACCACGGCTGGTCTCCCCTGTTCTTTGTAATAGGTAATGACGGCTCTCTTACAAAATCTGATTCTGCGGTAGAAGATGGCATAACGGTTTTAGTACGAACGTTCTCATTGAAAATAAAGAAAATGAGCATTGCCTATATTCCAATGGCTCCTGAAAAGGCAGAAATCGAGACAGAAAAGGA
>CAMVEQ010000180.1:0-5121 GCA_947166545.1 uncultured Treponema sp.
TATGTGTGACTATGATAGTTTTAATTTTTTGTTCCATTACTTCATCTAATAATTCTATCGGTATTAGTCAGTTCGCCTACAACTCTATATCCTTGTTTTAAAGATTTCATCTGATCAAAACAAGGATGTCTTAATAAATTTCCACTAAATAAGCGACGGGTTTGAATTCCATGTTCTTCCATATATTTTACAACAGAAACACAGTCAATACCATCTTTAACAGTCAACAAGAAACCAAACCAACTAGGATTACTGTTTTCTGCAGGTTTTGGAAGAACGAGCTTATCTTGCATGTCACTCAAACCTTCATAAAGTCTTTTCCAATTATATCTTCGGGCAGCTATAAAGCCATCTAATTTTTTCAACTGTGCACATCCTATTGCAGCCTGTAAATCTGTTGATTTTAGATTATAACCAAAATGACTATATACAAATTTATGATCATAGCCAGAAGGTAATTCTCCATATTGCCCCTCAAAACGATGACCGCAAAGATTATCTTGACCAGAAGCACACATACAGTCTCGTCCCCAATCTCTAAAAGAACGAATATATTTATGTAACTCAGGATTATTTGTAAAAACACATCCTCCCTCACCCATAGTCATATGATGTGCAGGATAAAAACTAGTGGTACCTATATCTCCTATCGTTCCAACTTGATAGACTTTAGAATCAAGTTCATAAGTACCCCCCAAGGCATCACAAGCGTCTTCAATAAGCCATAAGTTATGTTTAGTACAAAAGTTCTTAACAGCTCTTAAATCAAAAGGATTCCCTAATGTATGGGCTACAAAAACCGCTTTTGTTTTTTCTGAATATGCAGATTCTAATTTTGAAACATCAATATTATATTGCGGAATAGTTACATCAATAAAAACTGGTATTGCTCCATATTGAATAACAGGTGTAACAGTCGTAGGAAATCCCGCGGCTACAGTAATAACTTCATCACCTCTTTTTATCTGTCTTTCACCTAGTTCAGGGGCTGTCAATGCTGAAAATGCTACAAGATTTGCAGAAGAACCACTATTCACAAGACTTACATAACGAACACCAAGTTTTTCAGAAAATTTCTTTTCAAACTCCGCCACATAATGCCCTGCCGTTAACCAAAAATCCAATGTAGCATCAGTAAGATATTCCATTTCGTCTGCATCATAAACTCTTCCAGCATACGAAATACGATCTCCCTCATGATACTCAGTCTTATTCTCTTTAAACGTATGATAGAAATCTGACACTAATTTTTTTATTTCGTTTCTTGCATCTTCCTCATTTTTCCACTTATTTATCATATTATCTCCCAAAAAAATCAGTTATCTGATCCATACAAATTGTAAATTCACTTTCACCAGACATTTGTCTTTTATAAAACTCAGAAACCAGTTCTATAGTTTGCACAACAGATAAAACAGGTTCCCAATCCAAATTATTCAATGACTTATTAATATTAAGTCCCAAGGTTTCAGATTCCTTTATAAAGGAATTAACATCCCTTGTAGACTGTTCTATTTCTCCAAAATAATTTTTAATTGTATCTAAAACCCACTTTACACTTTTGACCCCAGATTGTCTAGGTCCAATGTTCCAAGCACCAGAATACTTTTCTGGATTTTCATACAAAAGTCGAGCAATCGAAAGGTATCCGTTAAGTGCATCAAATACAGATTGCCAAGGACGTGTCTGATTTGGATTTCTAAGTTCCACAGATTTTCCTTCATAAACAGCCTTTAATATTGAAGGTATTAATCTTGATTGAATGTGATCCCCACCCCCTAAAACATTACTAGCTCTGGCTGTTGCAATACCGACATAATGAGAGTCATTCTCAAAATATGTTTTTCTATAATCATTTGCAAGAATTTCTACACATGTTTTACTAGAAGAATAAGGACCTATTCCTCCTAACGCATCAGTTTCAGCATAACTTGCCCCATCACCTTTGTTGTCATAGACTTTATCAGTAGAGATAAGAACAACACTTTTTACAGAATTACAATGTCGAACAGCTTCTAACAAGTGCACTGTCCCCATAAGGTTTGTTTCATAGGATCTAACAGGATCATTAAAACACTCATTTACAAAACCAAATGCCGCCAAATGTATAACAATTTCAGGAGAAAAATCATCAAAAACTTTTATTAGTTTATTATACTCATTTAAATCACCGATATAACTCTTTATCAGCGAATCACCATTTATTCGATTATAAAGCCCTCCATCAGGAGCTGGTAAAGCATATCCAACACTATTACAACCTAAGTAATTAAGAATGCATACAAGCCAAGAACCTTTAAATCCCGTATGTCCTGTTACTAAAATTTTCTTATTTTTGTAGAACTCTTTGTTTTTAGCTATTGATAGAAAATTCATTAAAAACAATCCTAATTACATATATATGGCAATGGTTTTTCATTATCAGACAGGAAAGGAGCCATATCATCAAATTCAGCAGCTTTAAGACTTCCATCAGGCATAACTTTTGAAGCAATTCTTGGAGCCATAGGACCAAATTGCTCAAGCATAACTTCACAAACAACAGGTCCATTCATATTGAATACATGAGATATTTTTTTTTCAATGTCATCGCCAGCTTCAATTCTAATGTGTTCCAAACCATAAGCCTCTGCGACTTTACAATAGTCAGGCGTTTGCAAACCACTATCTGGTCCAACACCTAAAAACCTATCATTCATATAATTATGTTGATTATGTCTTATTAGCATATAACCATTATTATTATAAACAAAAAGTTTTATAGGAAGATTATTATATTTAAGAGTTGCAAATTCTTGAATATTCATAGAGACACTTCCATCTCCAGAAATAGCTATCACAGAATTATTGCTGGCACAAGCACCTATTGCACCAGCCCAAAAGCCCATACAAGACAAACCTCCAGATATTATGAATGATTGATTTTTTTTAACATTCCAAGTCTGAGAAACTACATTGCATACACTGCCTGTATCAACAATTACTATCGCTTTTTCCGGAGTATTTTTTGTCAATAGATTCGTAAAATAATATGAATTTAACTGTAACGTATGCTTATAGCAGTCTTGCATAACAGGATATTTTTTCTGAAGCTCTTTACAATAAGCAACCCAACCCTCAATTTTTAATGAATCAATATTCAAAAGTTTAGAACAAAAAGTTGCAGTATTCATTGTAATTTTCATGTTTATCGGCACTTTTTTTCTTTCTAACTCTTTTTTATCTAAATCTACTTGAACTTTATACGCATTTAAACCAAAACGATCAGGATAATACCCTATTGAAGACACAGACAATCTACAGCCTAAAATCAATATAAAATCAGCTTGTTGTATTGCAAAATGAGCAGCTCTTTGTCCATATGCACCAATACGCCCAATGTAATATGGACTATCTGACTCTATGCGATCAATTCCCATTCTAGAAGTGACAACAGGTATATGCAATTGTGATACAACCACGTTTAAGTCATGTCGATTAATTCCTCCGCCAGCAAGAATTAAAGGTTTTCTTGAATTTCTCAATCGCTCAAATACAGCTTGTAAGTTATCATTATTGTTTTCAGAAATATTTTCAACACATGGCTCAAAACCGAGCATAACTGATGGTATTTGCTTATTCTGGATATCTACGGGGACATCAATCCAAACAGGTCCCCGTCTTCCATCCATTGCATAAAACCACGCAGCTTCCATATGATATCTTATTTCCTCAGGACTCATAATAGAGGCAAAATATTTAGTAATCGGAGATACGATAGGTTTTAGATCCAAAGCTTGAGTCCCATCCTGTCGGATTCCAGTCTTCTGCATATAATCCAACAGATTAGAATTAATCTGCCCAGAAATTACAAAAAGTGGGCTTGAGTCTGTATAAGCTTCTGCAACACCTGTAATAGCATTTGTTGCTCCAGGGCCAATAGTTACCAAAGCGGCACCAGGCAATTCTCTTGTACGACCATATACATCAGCTGCCATTACAGCTGCTTGTTCATGATGAGTACAAATGGCTTTTAAATCTTTATTATTATACAAAGAATCTGTCAGCCACATAGCAGAACTTCCAGACACCATATAAACAGTTTCCAAGCCCCTTTTCTGCAAAAAATCAAAAATAAACTCTGCTACAGTCATTTTATTTCCTTATCATATTACGCATAGCTGCATATAATCCTTCATCATCATAACCAAATTTATGATACAAATACGGTGCATGAGCCATAGCAAAAAACTTATCAGGTATTCCTACAGATTTAAATTTTATTCCAAGCCCTTCTTCTGCAAGAACAGAGGCAACATTCTGACCAAGTCCGCCGTATACATTATGATCCTGAGCAACAATTATATTTCCTGTAGAAGCAGCACTAATTACTGCCTCTTTGTCAATAGGCTTAATTGTATACATGTCCAATACTCTGACATTAAGCCCATCCTTCTTTTTTAATTCAAGCGCTGCCTGAAGAGCATATTTAACAGTAATTCCAGAACATATAAATGCACCATCATTACCGTCTACAAGACATCTAGACTTTCCAATTTTAAAGGTATCATTTTCTGAATAAATGTTACTGACAGGTTCAATTGTAATACGTATGTAAATTGTACCTTTATAATCAAGAGTAGACTCCATTAATTTTATTGTCTGATTATAATCGCAAGGTTCCAGTATCGTCATACCTGGAATTCCATTCATAATAGCACAATCTTCTAAAGACCAATGCGTAGCACCAGAAATACCACCAGATACCCCAGAGTACGTAGACACTAGTCTTACATTCAAATTATTATAAGCCGCATCTGTACGAACCTGTTCACATGCACGCATACTCATAAAAGGTCCCATAGTAAAAGCATAGGCAATAAAATCTTCGCGTGCAAGACCTGCAGCAAAAGAGACCATTTCCTGCTCCGCGATACCAGTATTAAAAGAACGCTCCGGGTACTCCTGAGAAAAACGATTTACCCGACAACTGCCCATAACGTCAGCACTTACAACAACAACTTTAATACTTTTCTTACCAAGGAGAATCATAGAGTCTCCAATTGCATCACGCAAAAATTTCTTAGGCTCCAATCTTATTATCCTCCCACTTTGTAAGAAAATCTTCTTCCAGTTTCTGTA
>CAMVEQ010000181.1:0-5074 GCA_947166545.1 uncultured Treponema sp.
GATTGTCATAGATCCGAATAAAACCAGATACATAATATATCGTAATGGAATTCCTGCAATAAAACACATTACAAGGAAAATTGGAATATATACGCTTGAAGTTCCCAAATCAGGCTGAAGCAAAATAAGCCCCATAGGCACAAGTAATATCACTATTGCTGTTGCAAAACGCTTTAATGGAACTTCATGTACAGAGTTATCCAAATATCTGGCCAGGAAAAACATAAAAAATATCTTTCCAAATTCTGAAGGCTGAACTCCAAATTCACCAATACCAATCCAGCTTTTTGCACCGTTTACATAGCGGCCGAAGAGTCTTGTATAAATAAGGGGCTAAGGATTCCGTACGTCTATAATCATAAAAAGTTACAAAGATCATAAAAACAAGCCCGATTGATGCCCATATAATTTGTTTTATATATTCATTTGTAACAGAAATTCCATCAGAATTTACACTGGAAGAATAAATAAAAAGGATTCCTAAGGTTACAAGAGTAAGTGCCATCAAAACAAGAATGTAGTCTATCATCGTGTACCATTTATTTTTCATCTTACTACCCTTCTCTTTTTATTCCTGTCTAGCCCTATTGTTTACAAGATACTTAAATCCAAGAGCTTCTGTAGCTTCTTCACAAGTTTGATGCGCAAAAATTCCCTGAATTATAATATTTGTACAATAAGGAGCCCACCATTCCCATTTATTACAAGCCTCAACAATAGTTGCCACACAAACTCTATCTTCTGGAGGCGCATCATAAGGTGCATAAGCAACAAGCCATGAATGCCAGCTCTGATTTTCTTTACGATTACTGTTACTATAAGGTTCAACTTCCGCAGTACCAGTCTTACATGCAATCTGTACAATTTTATTATGCATAGGATACTGAGGAGTTCCATCTGTTACAGTGTAACGAAGAGCCTCCTGTATCTGATCCCAAACTTCTTCATCAATAGTTGATTCTGTAAGGATAGTCGGCTTTATTTCTTCAATTACTTCATTTGTAACAGGATCCCTTACTTCTTTTAAGAGATGAGGTTTATAAATTACACCTTTATTAGAAACCATTGCAATCATATTTGCTAATTGCAGCGGAGTTGCTTCCATATACCCCTGTCCGATAGAACAAGACATTGTATCACCACCAACCCATTTAGAGTGATACTTCTTTTCTTTCCATTCTGCTGTAGGAACAAGTCCAGCAACCTGGCTAGGAAGATCAATCTGAGAACTCTTACCAAAACCAAATTCTCTTGCATATGAAGCAATTTTTTCAATACCAAGATGATCACGTCCAATTGTCCAGTAATAAACGTCACAGGATTGAGCCATAGCATTTTTCATATCAAGCCATCCGTGACCAGGTTCATGTAAGTGACAATGGAATACACGTCCACCATAAGCCATACGTCCGCGGCATTCAATTTTCTTTGTAGGAGAAAAAACACCTTCCTGAAGCATAGCCGTTGACATTACAATCTTAAAAGTAGAAGCAGGAGGATAGGATAACTGAACCGCACGGTTAATAAGAGGTTTAGAAGAATCATTAATCAACTTAGCGTATTCACCAGCCGAATTATCTGAATTAAAAATATTTGAATCAAAGTAGGGATATGACACCATCGCAAGAATTTCACCAGTTGCAGGTTTTAATACAACAGATGCCCCTACTCGATTTCCCAAAGCTTCTTCGACAAGCTTTTGAATATCAGAATCTATAGTTAAAACCAGACTTTTTCCAATTTTTGGAGGTTCAATCGTTGGTACGTTAGAAATTACACGGCCATGAACATCAACTGTAGACATTTCGCGTCCAGGAGTTCCCTGTAACAGGGAATCGTACTGTTTTTCAATTCCTGTTTTTCCAACAATACTATTTTTTGTATAGCCCTGATTGTAAAGAATAGCCATTTCATCCTGGTTAATATCACCTACATAACCAACTATATGCGAAAGAGATGGCGTATGAAGATAGTTTCTCATTGGTTTAGAAATCCAGGAAACACCAGGCAAATCTGATTTATTGTCCGCAATATTTGAAATTACAGTAAAAGGAACGTTCTGCTTTACCTGAATTGTTGTATAAGAACGTCTAACACTTTTTGGAATCTTTTTATCTATTTCTGAGCGGCTGGTATCAAGATACTGGGCAAGTTTTGCAATAACAGTATCATATCTGTCCTTTGGAATTTCACCAGGAGTTACCTCAACCGCAAAAGAATCAGTATTAATAACCATAGGTAAATCTGCATTGCGGTCAAAAATTTCACCTCTCTGTGCAGAAATAGTTGTTACCTGACTTGAAATCTTTCTGGACTGTGAACGATACTGTTCTCCGTTCAAAACCTGCAATGAAAACAGCTTATAAATATATGACAGAAACATTAAAGCAATAAGGATGAGGAGAATAAATACTTTAGAACCTTTTGAAAGGAAGTCTTCAGCCTGTTTATACATCATCTACCCTGTCTTTTGTAGTCCGAATTACAAGATATTTCTTAAAAAATCCCAAAAATTTAAAAATAAATGGAGCAAGGAGAACATTTTCTATGAACTCAAACAGAAGCTGATAAGAAATAATTCCCGTAACATAAATATTTAAATTAGGGAAAAATAAAGCAATAATATGAACTAAAATTGATTTTGCAAGAGTTCCAATTCCAACTGTAAGCATAGGAACCATCAATCCAGACACAATAATTGTATTAGTAAATAATCCTGATACATAGCCGATTATTGTTCTATATAAACAGTTAAAACCGAGTGGAACACCTGTAACAAAGTCAAGGAAAAGACCTGAAACAAAACCTGTAGAAACACCAACAGTTCTTCCGTTTAAAATTGAAAAATAAATTGAACAGATTAAAACTAAATCTGGCACAACATATAAAAAAGAAATATTAGATAGAATTGAAGATTCAATGATTGAAACACAAAGTAATATGAAAGAAATAAAAAGAATAAAACGTGTCATTTTTCAGCCTCCTGCACTTTTCTATCATTTAATTCCTTTTGATTTACAACAATAACTGTTTCAAGGCGAGAAAAATCAAGAATTGGAGTAACTTCGATATTTAGAGACGAATTATAATCAAGTACAGTAATTTTTGAAATTGTTCCGATTGGAATATCTCTCATGTAATTATTATTTTCACCAGAAGTGACAATTACATCCCCGTAATGCAGTTCATCCAAAACTCGTTTTCTAATATATTGCAATAACAAAGGCTGATCTTGACTTCCCAAGCCATTAACAAGGCCCAGATCTCTGGTATTTTGAATTCTTGCAGAAACAGAATTATCAATATTGTAAATTGGCATAATCTGACTTGTGAAAGCACCAACCTGAATAACCTTTCCCACAAGCCCCTGACTTCCATGCTGAAAAGCGACTACAGGCATATTTTTTCTTACACCGTGAACACTTCCCTTATCTATTGTAAGGTAGGAATAGGCATTATCCAAGTCTCGGGAAATAATTTGAGCAGGGAAATTCTTTTCTTCTAAAGATTGAGAAAAACCAAGCTGTTCTCTTAATCTTTCGTTTTCTTTTGTAATATCTGCATTTGAATGCTGAAGTTCTTCGTATTTTTCAAGTTTAACAATCAGTTCATTATAATCTTTTCTAAGTTTATGAAGTTCACCTACAGCATTTACTGTATTAACAGCTCCATCTGCAACAGTATGAACACCTTTATCAAGAGTAGAAACAATAGTAAAACCGATTTTTTTAATATTTAGTACAAATCCCCCGGAACTAAAAGCAAGCAGTACAGAGGAAATCAATACTAAACCAATTAAAAGAAACTCTGAAAATCCAAAACGAAAAGAGAAACGTCTTTTTTCTGCCATACCCCACCCAAAAAGTCAGAAAATTTAATCGTTCAAACTGTCATAAATAGAACGTTCAGATGACATATCTTTAAATAAACCGAATGCTTCTCCCGCACCCAGTGCAACACATTCAAGAGGTTTTTCAACGAGGATTACAGGTACGCCAGTTTCTTTTGAAATAAGCTTTGGAAGTTCGCGAAGCATTGAACCACCACCTGTCATTACGATACCGCGTTCAATAATATCAGAAGCAAGCTCTGGAGGAGTTTCACTAAGTACAATCTTAATTTCTTCTACAATCTTTGTTACAGGATCCTTAAGTGCTTCACGAACCTCTACACTATCAATTTCAAGACGACGTGGAAGACCTGTAATAGCATCAGTACCTTTTAGCTCCATTTTTTCAATAGTTTTTTCAGGAGCCGCATTACCAATCTGAATCTTAAGACGTTCAGCAGCAGGCTGACCAATAATCAGGTTATGAACACTCTTTACATGTTTTACGATAGCTTCATCAAAACGATCACCACCAATACGGATAGAATGAGTTACTACCATACCGCCAAGTGAAATTACGGAAACTTCTGTAGTACCACCACCAATATCACAAATCATATGACCTGCAGGTTCAAAAATTGGAATTTTAGCACCAATTGCAGCGGCAAGAGATTCAGCAATAACTTCAACTTCCTTTGCACCAGCTTTTAGGGCTGCTTCAATTACAGCACGACGTTCAACATCTGTAATACAAGATGGAATACCAATTTTCATTCTTACAGATTTAAAGAATTGATGTCGAGGGATAATTTTTGAAAGGAAGTATTTTATCATTTTTTCAGTGCTATCAATATCTGCAATAACACCGTCAGCCAAAGGCCTGATTGCAATAATATTTCCAGGAGTTTTATCAAGCATTCTTTTTGCATCAGAACCAACTGCAACAATCTTTTTTGTTCCACGTTCTACCGCAATAACAGATGGTTCATCAATAACCATTCCCTTATCACGTACATAAATCAATGTGTTACATGTTCCTAAATCAATACCAATATCTGTTGTAAAACTGTCTAAAAATCCCATCAAAATCCTCCCAAAGATTTTTTTAATTATTTGCCATTTTCTTCAGTGCATCAGCATGATTTACCTGAAGTTTTAAGGCTTGTCGCCATTCGGCGCGTGCTTTTACAATATTACCCTGCTTCTCATATATTACACCAATTCCATAATGTGCGTCAGCAGAAT
>CAMVEQ010000182.1:0-5055 GCA_947166545.1 uncultured Treponema sp.
TGGGGGAGCACCGTATAGAAGATTTTGCTCAGGCCGACTGCGTTATAAAGAACCCAGGTGTAAAGTATGAAGGCAATAAATATCTTGCTGTGGCAAAAGCTGTAGAAACCGATTTGAGCATTTTCCTGTATTTTGCAAAGGAAAAACGCACCCCTGTTATTGCTGTAACTGGCAGTAAGGGAAAGTCCAGCACGGCTTCTTCTATTTACTATGGTTTGCAGAAGTCTGGCTTTACTGCATTTTTGGGTGGAAACATTACTGTAAGTCCTCTGACATTTCTTGAAAATATAGATGGAACGACACCTGTTGTTTTGGAACTGTCCAGCTGGCAGTTGCGCGATTTACGTGGCAGAAAAGTTCTTAAGCCAAAGATTGCAGTCATAACAAAAATTGTGCCTGATCATCAGAACTGGTATCACAGCATGGATAAATATGTTGCTGATAAACGGATTATTTATGAAAATCAGACGGAAGATGATTTTACAATTGTTGATGGCGATGAGGATAACTATAAAAAGGAATCTGAAAATCCTGTAAGCGGATGTGCAAGCTGGGGCGATTTCTTTGCAAGAGATACAAAAGGCAAGGTTCTTAGATACAGTCAGTTTGTAATGAAGCATGATAGGTACGGGGCTTTCTTGAAAAAAGAAAGGGACAGTTCTATTGCAGGCTATTCTTATTTGCCAGAAAATCTTAGAAGCCGACATGCTCAGATGCGTAATGTTGAGGAAGAAAAAATAATGGGCGAGCTTCTTGTACCGGGTTCTATTATGAGGATAAACCTGCTGAAATCTGCCCTTGTTTTGCAATTGCTTGGCATTGCTCCTGTTCAGATTGCCGATGTTCTTGGTTCATGGGAAGGACTTGCTCACAGAATGGAAGCTTTCCACACCTGGAAGTCGCCTTCTGACAACAGAAAGGTTGTATTTTATAATGACAGCTGTGCAACAGTGCCAGAAGCTGCTGCAGCTGCAACTCAGGCTTTTAAGCAGGATGTAATTTTGATTACTGGTGGTACAGATAAGGAACTTGATTTCTTGCCGCTTGCACAGACTTTGAGTGGTGAAAACGGTTCTAAGTATCACGCAAAAGATATTTATCTTCTGGAAGGTTCTGGCACTGATAAGCTTACTTTCCTGCTTGATGCCAGACGCATTGTTTACTTTGGACCATATAAGTCTCTTGATGAACTTCTAGGAGCTGTTCGAGAAAAACTTGCTTCTCCAGGTTCTCGTTCTGCCTATGGTCCTGTAAATTCAAAAATGCCTTTGCCAGTTGTATTTTCTCCAGGTTGTACTTCGTTTGGAATGTTCCAGAATGAATTTGACCGTGGTGAACAGTTCAAGAAAAAAGTAAAGGAATTATTTTTTTAGAATTATTTTTTAAAATTATAAAGGGCTGTCCAAGATTAATTGGACAGCCCTTTTTTGTCGGCTTTTATATGCTAAAAATTATTATTTAGACCAAGGATCCTTGCGGATGAAGGTTTCGTTGCGTTCATATCCAACAGAAACAATATCAACAGGAGTCTTTGTAAAGTCTTCAATAAATTCAATATATGCGCGTGCGTTCTGAGGCAAATCTTCGAAGGATTTCTTTTCTTTCAAAGATGTCTTCCATCCCTTGAACTTTTCAAGTACAGGCTTTGCAGCATTAAGAGCTTCAACATTTGCAGGGAAGTCTGTTACAATCTTACCGTTAATGTCATAAGCAACACAGGCTTCAATCTGATCCATGTCATCATAAATATCAAGATGTGTAAGGATGAGACCGTCAAGGCTGTTTACACGGCATGCATAGCGAAGTGCTACAAGGTCAAGGTATCCGCAGCGGCGTGCACGACCTGTTGTTACTCCATATTCACGACCAGTCTTGCGAACGTATTCGCACAATTCACCTTCGCTTTCGTTGTTGAATTCAGAAGGCATTGCACCATTACCAACACGGGTTTCATAAGCCTTGAATACACCAAGAATCTTATCAAGATCGTGAGGACCAATGCCACAACCTGTAGCAGCTCCTGCAGCACATGATGCACCAGAAGAAACATAAGGGTATGTTCCGCTGTCAATGTCGAGCATTGCACCCTGTGCGCCTTCAAAAAGAATATTCTTATTGCGGTATTCCCACATTTTTGCAGTCAGGTCTACACGCATGCTCAAAAGACGGTCTTTGTATGTATCAAGATATTTCTTGTCTTCGCCATCATATTCAGACATCTTTTCTGCCCAGTCAAGATCTGCAAGGCGCAGTCCGTCACGCTGTGCTTTTTCGGAATATGCAATGCCGATTCCTCGTCCTGTTGTACCGATTGGACGCTTGCGCTGTGCATCCCTGTCTTTGTCCATCTGTCTGTAACGTGGCAGAATGATGTGGGCACGGTCAGAGATAAATACACGTCCTTCCCAGTTGATGCCGTTATCTTTAAGCATCTGAAGTTCATTGAATAGAGCTTCAGGGTCAATTACCATTCCAGCACCAAGGAAAACGGTCTGATTTGGATAAAGAATTCCACTTGGAACCTGATGCAGAGCAAACTGCTTACCGTCTACTACAATGGTGTGCCCTGCATTTGGACCACCAGCATAGCGGACTACGTGATCTGCTCTTTCTGCAAGATAGTCTACTATCTTACCTTTACCCTCATCGCCCCACTGAGCGCCAATGATTACAACTTTCATTTTTATCCTCCAAAGAAGCCGTTTTTTGACTGTCTTTTATGACTGAATAGATGTATTTTTTACAACAACGTCATGAGCTCCGCTTTCCTGTACCGTAACGGCAGAAACAAGCGTAATCTTTGCTTTTTCCTGAAGCTCTGGAATGGAAAGAGCACCACAGTTGCACATAGTATGAATAACTTTGCTTGTTGTCAGCTGAACTCCATCATGAAGGTGTCCTGCATAAGGAACATAAGAGTCTACACCTTCTTCAAAAGCCATTCCTTTTTTACCGCCAAGGTCATAGCGCTGCCAGTTGCGTGCACGGTTTGAACCTTCGCCCCAGTATTCCTTTACGTAATTGCCGTTAACAACAAGTTTGTTGCTAGGGCTTTCATCGAATCTTGCAAAGTAGCGGCCTAACATTACAAAGTCAGCACCCATTGCAAGTGCCAGTGTAACGTGATAGTCATGAACAATGCCACCGTCGGAACAGATAGGAACATAAATGCCTGTCTTCTGATAGTATTCATCACGGGCTTTTGCAACTTCAATAGTAGCTGTTGCCTGTCCGCGTCCAATACCTTTCTGTTCGCGGGTAATACAGATTGAACCACCGCCAATACCAATCTTTACAAAGTCAGCACCGTTTTCTGCAAGGAACATAAAGCCATCGCGGTCAACAACGTTTCCTGCTCCAACTTTTACATTCTTACCAAACTTGTCGTGAATGTCATGCAAAGCACGTGACTGCCATTCAGAATATCCTTCTGATGAGTCAAGAGTCATGATATCTACACCAGCTTCGAGAAGGGCTGGAACTCTCTGCATGTAATCGCGTGTGTTAATGCCTGCACCAACAATGTAGCGGTGGCTTGAATCGAGCAGTTCGTTAGGATATGTTACGTGACTGTCAAAGTCCTTGCGGAATACAAGGGAAACAAGGCGTGCATTTTTATCTATAATAGGAAGCTGATTTACTTTATTTGCCCAGATGATGTCATTTGCTTCTGTAAGCGAAATGCCATCCTGTCCTGTAATCAGATCCTTAAAAGGTGTCATGTATTCTTTTACTTTTGAATTTGCTGGAACATGATTAATGCGGAAATCACGTTCTGTGATGATTCCTTCCAATTTACCGTGTGCAGTACCGTCATCTGTAACAGCGATTGTACTGTGACCAGTTTTTTCTATTAACTGACACACTTCTTCAAGTGTCTGGTCTGGACGGATGTTTGAATCGGAAGTAACGAAGCCTGCTTTATAAGCTTTAACGCGGGCAACCATGGCAGCCTGATCTTCAATGGTCTGTGAACCATAGATAAAGCTGATTCCGCCTTCTTTTGCAAGGGCAATTGCAAGTTTGTCGTCTGAAACAGACTGCATGACTGCACTTGTCATTGGAATATTCATGTAAAGGTCAGCGGATTCGCCCGCCTTTTTATTGTACCGGACAACCGGAGTCTTTAATGATACATGCTCAGGGATGCAATCTGCCGATGTATATCCAGGAATAAGAAGATACTCACCAAAAGTGTGAGACGGTTCATCATAATAGTATGCCATACTGACCTCTCATTGAAAATGTAATAATTTTCGATTTATTATATAGAAAAAAATAGACCGTTGCAATGAGTACAGGAATAGCTTAGTCCAGATAAAGATAGCAAGCGAAAATTTCCAGTGAAAACGAAGCTGTTGCTGTGAGGGCAAAAAGACAAAGAGGCAGGGCTATCCGTTTTTTCATAAAGGCAAGAATTGCAGACAGAATGATTATTGCTAATGGTATTACGATAGGTTTTGTTAAGGAATCAAAAGCTATAAGTGGTAATAGCCAGACAAAAAGGGATAGCAGCGATGATATGTACCCTAAACACGTTAATTCTATAACTACAATACCTGAAAAAACATACAGGACTGTCTTTTGTGCTGCCCAGTTGTTTAGCGGAATAATTATGATTTGTACAAGGTCAAAAATAGTCAACCAGAAAATTATTGCGTGCGATATAAAAAATCCCACTCTGAATATATCTCCTCCATCACCGAATGGTGTTCCGAAAGAATAGCCATGCGACAATTCTGGATTTAGTATGCACTTCCAGTTAAGAATTAAAAATATTCCCAAAAGTACAGCACTTAGGCTCAATAGCACTAGGTTTACTATAGCAGGTACTGCCCACCATTTCTTCTGTAAAAATTCTTTTATCTTCATCGATTTAACTATAGATTAAAAACTCAAAGACAACAAGAACAGCAAAAATTTTGACAACAGAGAAATATGGATTTACAATTAAAATAATAAACAAAACTGTTTGAGAATTGCACTAACCGAAGGAATTTATGCTTACAAGTTCCTAAAAGCAAAGCATTTAAAAAGTTGTGTTGTATTTTCTAG
>CAMVEQ010000183.1:0-5047 GCA_947166545.1 uncultured Treponema sp.
TTCATCATGCAAAGGATGCAAAGGTTCCTATTATTGTTGCAGTAAACAAAATAGATAAGCCTGATGCAAATCCTGACCGTGTTATGACACAGCTTTCAGAAAACGGTCTTACTCCAGAAGCTTGGGGTGGAGATACTCAGTATGTAAATATTTCTGCTTTGAAGAAAGAAGGTATTGACGATTTGCTTGATGCAATTCTTTTGCAGGCAGAAATGCTTGAACTTAAGTCTCCATACTCTTCTCGTGCAGAAGGTAGAGTTATTGAATCTAGAATTGATCAGGGACGCGGTGTTGTTGCTTCTGTTGTTGTTCAGCGCGGTACTCTTCATACTGGAGATCCTTTTGTTGCAGGTATTTATTCTGGTCGTGTACGTGCCATTTTCAATGACCGTGGTGTTAAGATAAAGGAAGCTGGTCCTTCTATGCCAGTTGAAGTTCTTGGCATTGAGTCTATGCCTAATGCTGGTGATCCTTTCCAGGTAACAGAATCTGAAAAGGAAGCTCGTGCATTTGCTGCAAAGCGTCAGGAACTTAAGCGTTTTGAAGATGCTAAGGCTGTTAAGAAGGTTACTCTTGAAAACCTTTATTCTACAATTGAGCAGAATGAAATTAAGGAATTCAAGGTTATCATCAAGGCTGACTTGCAGGGTAGTGCAGAAGCTCTTAAGACTTCTCTTGAAAAACTTTCAACAAAAGATATCCGCCTTGTTGTTATTCACTCAAGTGCTGGTGCAATTAATGAAAGCGATGTTACTCTTGCAGCTGCAGATGACAATGCAATTATCATTGGATTTAACGTTCGTCCTACAGCAAAGGCTAAGGCTCTTGCAGATCAGGAAAAGGTTGAAATCCGCAAATATAATATTATTTACCGTTGTGTTGAAGAAATTAAGCAGGCTATGGAAGGTATGCTTAAGCCAGACACAAAAGAAGAAGTTACTGGTACACTCGAAGTACGCAACACATTCAAAGTTCCAAAGATTGGTATTATTGCAGGTTGTTATGTTACAGACGGTATCATCAAGCGCACAAGCAATGTAAACCTTATTCGCGATGGTGTTGTTAAGTTTACAGGAAAGGTTGGATCTCTTAAACGCTTTAAGGAAGACGCAAAGGAAGTCCGTGCAGGTTATGAATGTGGTCTTGGCATTGAAAACTGGCAGGATATTCAGGAAGGCGATGTAATTGAAGCATTTGAATTTGTTGAAGTAGCCAGAAAGCTTGGTGACACTCTTGTTGATGAGCGTGCCGAGATGGAAAAACGTTCTGCACAGCGTGAAGCTGCAGCTGCTGCAAAGGCTCTTGCAGAAAAGCAGGAACAGCAGCTTTCTGAGCGTGCTGCAAAAGAAGCTGGCAAAGAACGTAAGGCAGAAGCTGCCAGAGCTGACCAGATTCAGTCACCTGAGGACTGGGCAAAGGAAGCTGCTCGTAAAGATGCAGAAGAAAGCGGAGAAGCTAACTAATGGGGCAGTTTAGGTTAATTCGTCTTGGAGAACAGCTTAAGCAGGAAATTGCTAATATGATTCTTCGGCATGAAATAAAAGACCCTCGTGTTAATGAGTTTTTGACCATTAATCGTGTGGAAGTTGCCGGAGATCTTGCTTATGCAAAAGTATTTGTCTCTTCTTTTATGGATGAAAATGCTGTAAAGCGTGGAGTTCAGGGCTTGCAAAGTGCTGCTGGGTTCATTCAGTCCAGCATTGCAAAAAAGTTGAGCATCTATACATTTCCAAAGCTGACATTCGTAGCTGATTTTTCTATGCGTGACGGCTATGATATGGTGCAGAAACTGAACGAACTTGAAAAAAATGCCAAAGAAAAAGAAACTGACTGATAATCCTTCTGGGATTGTTCCGTTTGCAAAACAGTCTGGTCTTACCAGTTTTTCTTCTTTATGGAGTATAAAGCATGCTCTCAATACAGAAAAAGTAGGACACACTGGGACTCTGGATTCTTTTGCAGATGGATTGCTTGTTGTATTAAGTGGCAGTCTGACTCATCTTGTTCCTCATATTACAGGATTTAAAAAGACTTATCTTGCTGTTGTGTGTTTTGGTACAGAAACAGACACATTGGATCCATGTGGAATTGTTACAAAGAACTCTGCTGTGCCTGATAGGGAATCTGTAGAAAAGGCATGTGAAAAGTTTACTGGTGCTCTTTTGCAAGTGCCACCAGTTTTTTCGGCAATTCATGTTGATGGACAGCGTGCAAGCGATATCGCACGTAATGGTAATGCTGTTGCTTTAGAGCCACGTCAAATCTTTGTTTACAGTAATACTTTACTTGATTTTAAAGAACCGACTGCGGAAGATAAAAATGCTTACGCACTCATACAGATAGAATGTTCTAAGGGTACTTATATCCGTGCCCTTGCTCGTGATATGGCAGAATTTCTTGGTTCCTGTGCACATTTGAGTGCTTTGCGTCGTACTCAAGTGGGTCCTTTTTCTCTTGAAGAAGCTGCATGTTATTCCTTGCTTCCTGAGTTTACGATTGAAAACGGCATTCTTAACGATAAACGTTTTGCTTCTGGAACTAATAAGGGTGATAAGGAAAAAGATTCTGCTGAAAAACTACAGGATATAAAAAATCACTTTCTTGTTTTTACACCAGAACTTGCTAATCGCTGTGGCTTAAAAGCTGATTCCTTAAAGAAAGAGCATGAAAAATCTTATCTGAATGGAAGACCTCTTTCTGGTAAAATGTTTACTCGTATTGAGTTTCCTGAAACTGACGGTGAAAGTGATGAAATCGCTGTATTTTATGCAGACGGAACTTTTGCAGGCATGATTCGCCTTGCAGATAGAAAATTGTCTTATAGTTTTGTTGTTCCCCGTAAAAAAGAATCTCAGTTCCGTGTGTTCAGCTGGTCGCAGATTGAGGAAGGTCAGTTCCCTGTAGAATGGCTGAGCAGGGGCACTGCAATTACAGTAGGTAGCTTTGATGGAATTCATGCCGGTCATGAGGCTCTTTTGAATTGTGTCCTGTCTAAAACTGGGTATATTCCTGGTGTAGTAACATTTCGTAATTCTGTCAGAGGATTTGAAAACGGCTTTGAAGGTGATGTTTCTGTCCTTGATCAGAGGCTTGATCTTTTGATGGCAAAAGGAATTGCGTTCGTTGTAGTGATTGACTTTTCTGATGATTTCAGTAGAATAGAAGGCAGTTCTTTCTTAGAAGTGCTTTGTAAAAACTGTAACATGAAATGGCTCGTTGAAGGTGGCGATTTTAGATGTGGTTACAAAGGTGCTTTTGATATGAATGCAATACGGGATTTTGCACGAGAATATGCATTTGATCTTGAACAGGTTGATGATGTTATTGTGGACGGTCTCAGAGTGAGTTCATCCCGTATACGTGATGCAATAGTAAAAGCAGATTTTGCTTCTGTTCAGAAAATGCTTCTTCGTCCTTTTTCTTATGATGCAAGGCATCTTGCATGGAAAGAAGTTCTGCCTGAATGGTTTGTTGCAGAGCGGGTTTCTGGGCAGATTCTTCCTTCTGACGGAACATATTCTGTTGTTGCTGTCCTTGATGACGGTGGTGATGGTTTGAATGTAATTCATACCGTATGTTCTGTAGAAAAAAAGACTGTAAAGCTTCAACTTCCTTCGCTTAAAACAGCGGAGCGGGTGCAGGCTATAAATTTTAACCATTAATGATGCATTGTTGCATGAAAGTCGAGCATGCTGCTTTGTATCATGGTGAAATATATTTTTTATAAGGAGTAAGTTATGGCACTTACAAAAGAAACGACTTCTTCATTGGTATCAAAGTTTGGTGCAAATGATAAGGACACAGGAAATGCAAAGGTTCAGATTGCATTGCTCACAGAACGTATTAAGGAGCTTACAGCTCACTGTAAGCAGTTCCCAAAGGATGCAACTGCTTCACGTGCTCTTCTTAAGGACGTAGGTCAGAGACGAAGACTTATGAAATATTATCAGCGTAAGGATCTTACAGCTTACCGCCAGTTGATAAAAGACTTGGGACTTCGTAAATAGATTAGTATGTAAGGGGCAGCTAAAATCACAAAATGTTGATAAAGGCTGCCTTTTATGTTTAATAAAGGGTGTTTCGGCTGTTCAAACGAAATATCCTCAGCTTTGGCTGAAAAGAATGAATGAAAATTTTAGAAGGAAACAATGGTAGAAAGAGTAACTAGAAAAATCGGTGATACAGAACTGATTCTTGAAACAGGAAAAATTGGAAAGCAGGCTAACGGTTGTGTTTATGCACAGTTTGGTGGAACTTCTGTTATTGCAACAGTTTGTGCTTCAAGTGAAGTAAAAGAAGGATTGGATTTTGTTCCGGTTACTGTCGATTACAATGAAAAGTTTTATGCAGCAGGAAAAATTCCTGGAGGCTTTGTAAAGAGGGAAGGTCGTCCAAAGGATAAGGAAATCCTTGTAAGCCGTCTTATTGACCGCCCTATGCGTCCGCTTTTTTATCCAGAATTTGGACGCGAATTGCAGATTGTTCCAACTTGTGTATCTGTAGATGGTGTTAACCCTCCTGATATCCTCGCTGTTATTGCAGCTTCCGCAGCAGTTACAATCAGTGATATTCCATTTAACGGACCTGTTGCTGGAGTACGTGTTATTTATGTTAACGGCGATTACGTTTTGAATCCAACTTATGAGTTGATTGAAAAGGCTGAGCTTGAAATTGTTGTAGCTGGTACTAAGGATGGCTTTACAATGGTTGAAGGCGGTGCTAATGAAGTTTCTGAGGATGTTATGCTTGGCGCTCTTGCTAAGGCTCAGGATTTTATTCGCGATATGTGTGTGCTTCAGGAAGAACTTCGTGCAAAATGCGGAAAAGAAAAGCTTCCTCTTGCTCCATTTGATGTTAAACTTGAAAATGCAGCTGCTATTGAAGCAGAAGCAACTCCTTTGATGCAGGAAGCCTGCTTCCTCAAGGGAAAAATGGCTCGCAGCAAGGCTGTAAAAGAAGTTAAGGCAAAAGTTGCTGCAAATCATGCTGAACAGCTTGAAGATGAAACTCAGAAAAAGCTCTTTGATGCTTTGTTTGATGATATTCA
>CAMVEQ010000184.1:0-5007 GCA_947166545.1 uncultured Treponema sp.
GTTCTCGGATATTTTGGAAGGTTTGAGAAAATGACAAAAAACATAAAACAGCTTGAAGATGACCTCTGGGATGCAGCCGACAGCCTGCGTGAAGGTTCCCGCCTGAGTTCCCAAGAATATTGTATGCCAGTTCTTGGGCTTATTTATCTTCGTTATGCTTATACTCGTTTCAAATATGTAGAAAAAGAGATTCAGAAAACTCTTCCTTGCCGTAATGGTGTTTATCCTAAAATTGAGGCAAAAGATTTTAGGGCTAAGAGTGCTATCTTTTTACCTGAGAATGCGCAGTATAATTATCTTTTACAGCACAGCGCAGACGGAACGCTGAGCAAAGCCGTTGATGATGCCATGACCACTATCGAAACAGAATGCCCAGAACTTTCCGGTATCCTTCCTAGAAACTACCAGACGATTTTCAAGGGGCAGGACAATCTTTTAAAAGAGCTGCTTCGCATTTTTGATAATTCTGCTCTTGATGACATTCATGATGATGTGATAGGGCGTATCTATGAATACTTCCTTAATAAGTTTGCCAAGAATATAGCAAGCGATGATGGAGTTTTCTTTACGCCGAAATCTCTTGTTCGCATGATTGTAAATGTCATTCAGCCGAAGAAAGGATGTGTGCTTGATCCTGCTTGTGGTTCTGGCGGAATGTTTGTAAGCTCTGGTGATTTTGTGAACGCAAATGGTCTTAACGCAACGGACAAACTTACATTTTTCGGGCAGGAAAAGGTTGAGTTCAACGCAAAGCTTTGCAAAATGAACATGGCAGTTCATGGCCTGAATGCAAAAATCGTATGGGGCGAAAGCGCAAATACCTTCTATAATGATGCTCACAATCTTGTCGGAAAATGCGATTATGTAATGGCAAATCCACCTTTCAATGTGAATAAAGTAAAGTATGAGGCTGCATTGAATGCAGGGCGCCTTCCGTTCGGGCTTCCAGGCTACAATGAAAAGTCAAAGGAAATCGGCAACGCGAACTACCTCTGGATAAGCTATTTTTACGCCTATCTGAATAAAACCGGTCGGGCAGGCTTTGTTATGGCAAGCTCTGCTACGGACAGCCAGCACGCAGACCGTGATATCCGAACAAAACTTGTTGAAACTGGCGATGTTGACGTGATTCTCAGCGTCGGGAACAACTTCTTCTATACGCTCAGTCTGCCTTGTACCCTCTGGTTCTTTGACAAAGGCAAAAAAGACGAATTAAAAGATAAAGTTCTCTTCATTGATGCTCGGAATTACTTTACCGTAGTAGACCGCAACCTAAATGAGTGGACAAAATGGCAGATAAAGAATCTTTCATGTATAGTTCATCTTTATCGTGGAGAGATTGATAAATATTCTGCCGTCATTGCTGATTATTGCAATTATTTTCACGATGTTGCCGTTCAATTTACTGAACGCGATATGTCTTATGAGCTTGGCAAATGTAAGAAGGCGGCAGATTTTACAAAGGTTAAAGAAGCTGTAGAAGATGAAATTAAAAATATTCAGAATGAACAGAAAGTCTGTGAAACAGAATATGACAGGAAAGAAAAAGAAGCTGTAAAGGCAGATGATAAAAAATCTGCAAATCAGGCAAAACGGGATAAGAAAAAAGCACAGCAAGCCTTTGAAGGTCTCTTAAATGAGATAAATGAAGTGCTTAAAGTTGCAAATGAAGCTCTTTGGCTTGCGGAAAAATTCAGTGAAGGAAACTATGCCGATGTTGCAGGTCTTTGTAAGCTTGCTACCCGAGCAGAAATTACTGAGAAGAATTTCTCCCTTACGCCAGGTGCTTATGTTGGCGTTGCCACAGTTCAAGATGATGACGAAAACTTTGAAGAACGCATGAAAGAAATTCACAAAGAACTTAATACATTGCAAAATGAAAGCAACGATTTGATGGCAACAATCAATGCAAATCTTAAAGAACTTGGGCTGGAGGCGTAATTCATGGAAAACTTATATTTAAGCAAGTTTAAACTTGAACATACAGAATGCGACTTTAAGCGCGAAGTTGAACATAAGAAAACAAAGAGCTGGCTCAAAAGTGTTTGTGCCTTTGCTAATGGAATTGGCGGTGCATTAATTTTTGGTATTGATGATGAAAATCGTCAGTATTGTCCAATATCAGATTTACAGGATGAAATTGAATTCATAACTGATTGTATAAAAGACAGAATATCTCCGATTCCAGAGTTTATTCTTGAACCAGACACCGTTGATGGAAATACAGTTCTTGTATTGAAAGTTTCTGGTGGCTTAAACACTCCTTATTATCTGAATGAAAATTCAACAAAAATTACATTTATCAGGGCAGGTTCTTCCAGCGTTCAGGCTGATACACCAATTTTGCATGAGCTTATTCTTAAAGGAACAAACAGAACCTGGGACACATTAAAATCTGAATATGAAGCGAAGGACTTTAGCTTTACATATTTTGAATCGCTATATTTCAACATTACTGGAAAACGAATTGAAGAAAAGGATTATCTTTCTTTTGGATTAAAAACAAAAGACGGATATCTTACAAATGCCGGAGCATTATTCACAGATGTTTGTCCCTTCCGACATTCACGTATTTTCTGTACAAGATGGAACGGACTGACAAAGGCTCCAAGTTCTTTTGATGCAATAGATGATAAAGAGTACAGTGGCAGTATTCTCAAGCTTTTGAATGACGGCGAAAGCTTTATAAAACTTTACAATCAGAAAATCTGGTATAAACTTCCTACTACAAGAGTAGAAAAAGAAAACTTTCCGGAACGTGCAATTCACGAAGCAATGGTAAATGCTCTTGTTCACCGTGATTATGGTGTTTTAGGAAGTGAAATTCACATCGACATTTTTGATGACAGAATTGTTATTCAGAATCCGGGTGGAATGTATGACGGCATTCCCGTACAAAATCAAAACTTAGAAGATGTTGTATCTACAAGACGCAATCCTGTTATTGCCGATTTACTTACTCGCATGGATTTTATGGAACGCCGTGGCAGTGGATTCAGAAAAATTATGGACGCTGTAAAATTTGCACCAAACTATACCGATGCCAATTTGCCGATTTTTAATTCTAATCCATATTCATTCAGCGTTACTTTTAAGAATATGAATTATGGCATAAATCCAATTGAAGGACAGAAAGAACAATTGCCTGAAGACTTCCCAAAGACTTCCCAAAGACTTCTCAAAGATTCTGCAAATGGCGGCATAGCAACTGACCCAAAAAGTGGCCTAAAAACAATAAAGTGGCCTAAAAAGTGGCCTAAAAAGTGGCCTGAAAAATGTCAGATAATTTATGATGCAATAAGAGAGAATCAGAACATAACTATTCCAGAACTTGAAACTCTTTGTAATATAGGCCATACAACTATTAAAAAAATGCTTGCAGAAATGCAGAATGAAGGCCTTATAAAACACGAGGGCGCAACGAATGGTGGATACTGGACTATTACACTCGGAGATAACAATGGCAACTGAGTGGAAGAAAGTTAAGCTTGGAGATATAGCAACAACAATTCAACCTGGTCCGTTTGGTTCTCAATTACATAGTTCAGATTATTCTGATGAAGGCACTCCTATTATCATGCCAAAAGATATGATAGATGGAAAAGTCAAACTTGATTCATTAGCAAAAGTTCCAAATAAGCATTTGCAGAGATTAGTACGACATCAAGTTTTTGATGGTGATTTGATGGTTGCCCGAAAAGGCGATGTAAGAAAATGTATAATAATCACTAAAAATGAAAATGGATGGCTTACAGGAAGTGATTGTTTAAAAGTCTGTTTAAACAAAGCAAATTCCTTCCCAAAATTTATATATTATCAATTAAAAAGTCCTTTTATCGGAAAATGGCTTGAAACAATTTCTATTGGTGCAACAATGCCAAGCATCAATACAACATTGCTTGGAAGTATAGAACTTTCTCTTCCACCTCTTGAAACACAACAGAAAATCGCTGGAATACTTTCTGTATACGATGATCTCATAGAAAACAACCGCAAGCAGATAAAACTTTTGGAAGAAGCGGCACAGAAATTGTACAAAGAATGGTTTGTAAAACTCAACTTCCCCGGCCATGAAAATGTAAAAATTGTTGATGGTGTACCGGAGGGATGGATAGAAACAGATATTAATTCTATTTGTACCAAGATAAATGCCGGAGGAACACCAAATAGAAAAAAAACTGAATATTGGAATAACAAAGATGTAAAATGGTTTAAAACAAAAGAATTACAAGACTGTTGGTTATATGATTCAGAAGAATATATAAGTCAAAAAGGATTAGAAAATTCTTCTGCAAAAATATTTCCTGAAAATACAATACTAATGGCAATTTATGCAAGTCCAACTCTTGGGAGACTTGGAATTTTAACTAATGAGGCATGTTGCAATCAGGCTGCCTTATGCATGATAGCAAATGAAGAGATTATTTCATATCAATGGTTATATCTCAAACTGTTGGAATTAAGAGAGTATTTTAATTCTGTAGCTCGTGGTGCAGGACAACAAAATATCAGTGCAGATGTTGTTAAAAATAAAAATATTGTGCTACCTCCAAAATCATTGCTTGATAATTTTACAAAAATAATTGAGCCTTATTTTGATAAGATAAAATCTTTACAAAATCAAATTCAACTATTGCAGTCTACCCGCGATAAACTATTGCCAAGATTAATGAATGGAGAGGTATCACTATAAAAATGAAAACATACAATAAAAATGGTATCGAAACTGAGATTGATTACATTATATCAGATAATGATGAATTTGCTATTCAGATAGAGGAAAACTCTATTCAACGTCAAATCTTTTATAAAAATGATAGGCTTGTTAGAGATATAGAAAACTATCTCATAGATTTATATGATATTTTCCGAGATTTATATTTTGAGGATACTGAAGAATATTATTCAAATTCTTCTATAATTCCAAGTTTTATTCATCAAGGTGGTTATTCTTCTGATTTTACAAAAAATACAGATTTTTTTTCTGAAATTTATAATAAATGTAAA
>CAMVEQ010000185.1:0-4996 GCA_947166545.1 uncultured Treponema sp.
GGTATTCATCTGTTCCGCTTGTGCTTACAACGTGCAAAAAGTTTCCTATAAAATTATTAAAAAAATGTTCTGAAAGCCCAACCCAAAGTACTCCGCTCATATTTACACAAGTTCCCCATTCAATCGCAAGTATTCCGGCAAGCACGACATAACCGATTGCAAAAACAATTGCCTGCACAACAGACATCTGCCCATCATAAACGCCGAGTACGCACATAACAATATGCCAGATTCCAAAAAGAAAAGCCTGGGCATAATTTCCAGTTTTAAATCCCCAGTGATCTGTTACAGCTTTAAGAATAAAACCTCGGTACATTCCTTCCTCTGCAAGAACATTTATGATATTCACAATAACACAGATTATAAGGGCCTGTACCGAAAGAGTGAATTCTGAAGTGGCACCAGAAAGCCCGAAGTTTGTTATGAATACAGAAAACTGAGGCTCTTTTCCCTGGACAGTAAGAAGCACCATTTCAAGGCCATAGGAAATTGCAAATGTAAAAAGTCCAAGTCCAAGACCGCAACCGATGTATTTAAAAGTGTTCTTATTTTTTAAGCCAATATCTGAAAGTTTAAGCGCATAGATTTTCATTGCAACAAGAGTTGCGATTATGCAGAAAATTTTTGTGATTACGTTATCAGCAATTATAGTCTGGTCAGTGCGGATAAATAAAAACTCAATGTATTTTACAATTGTAGTTACAATAATGAGAATGGATATTATGCGAATAATTTCTTTTTTAGATTTTATGATTTGAGTCTGCTGATTTTCCATAAAAACATCTCGTTCCTTTTATAACAAATCTACTTCAGTTGTTTCAGTTTTTTTATTATTTTATCATCCAGAATGTCCAGATTAAATGGAGCAAGCATGGATGAAAATAATTTACACTTTTTTACAATCTCTTTTGCCGGACATTCAAACACAAGCGGAGTAATCCAAAAGTTCACGATCAAAGCCAGTAGCTCCGAAAGTTCCTTGGGGTATTCTGTTGTTATTGAACCGTCTGCGATTCCCTGTTCTATAATTGGCTGAATAAACATCGGTGCAATTTCATCCTTTAATTCAAGCAGAAGCGCGTAAAGCATCTTCGGATTTCTTGCGTAATCAACCCGTCCAGTTGCCTTATGATTTTCAATTGCATCTTCAAGAGATTTGTTAAGAACAAGTACAATTTTCTGACGACCGTTAAGTTGGTCTGATTTTATAATCTGTTCGATGGCATCATCTGATGAAGCCGACATCTCATAAATTACAGCTTGGTAAATCTCCTCTTTAGATTTGAAATGGCTGTAAATTGCGCCTTTTGTTAGTCCCCCAAGATTTTTGATAATGTCATTGAGAGAGGTGTTTTCGTACCCTTTTTCCAAAAAAAGCTTTGCAGCTACAGAGATAATTAGTTTTTCAGTTTTTTCAGGATATTTATTTCGTGCCATATACATACCAACGGTATCTAAGTTTAGTATACATACCATTGGTATGTATGTCAAGAACTTAAAAACGACTTCCCATGTACAATGCCTTGAACTTGAAATTGAACACCTGACAGGCAAGCTGATGAATGAGTCGTAAAATAAAAACTTACACTTACTTCTGTTCCAGAATGATTTCTTCAACCACTTCCACCGCGGTGGCAACCATTTTAGGACAGAACTCTGTGAACAGTTTATTATCGCGACAGTATTGAATTCCTTCTGCTGTAGACACATCGCAGCCTAGTAAATCATTACAGATATAAGAGCCGCATTTTTCTTTGGAGCGGTCCATCATTAAATCATTTACTTTGTTTGAGACTTGGCGTCCTTCTGCGTCATCGGCACTTTTCTGACCATATAATAATCCAAGGACCATCAGAGCCCCTGTTACAGCTCCGCAAACTTGGCCTTTTCTCATGCCGCTTCCAAAACAGCTGCCCAGCTTAATGGCCTCTTCTTCTGTAATTCCGCATTCATCAGCAAAAGCCGCTAGAACCGCCTGCGAACAATGTAATTTCTGCGAAAAATAATTCACCGCTTTTTCTTTGTGATTCATATTTTATCCCAAATACTTTTTAACATCTGCCACACTTAAGACCTTTCCAGCCGAAATAATTTTATCATTCACTGCTAGAGCTGGCAGACTCATTACTCCGGTTTCCATGATTTGCTGCATGTCCGTAATGTACTGAACGTCAGAAGCAACATTCATTTCTGCCAGAGCGTCAATCACATTCTGATGCAAGGTCTGGCATCCTTTGCAGCCGCTTCCATAAACTTTAATTGTAAGATTTTCCATTCGATCCTCCTTTGCAATTTATAAAAACAACGCCTGAAAAGCATTAAAAAAATATCCGACAAGAATTATTCCAGCCACACAGATTGAAACAAAAGTTACCAACAGCTTTGTTTTTATTGCCTTTTTAAGCATAATCAAAGATGGTAAAGAAAGCGTAGTTACAGCCATCAAAAAGCTTAACACAACTCCAAGAAGTGCTCCTTTTGCAAGAAGACTTTCTGCGATCGAAATGCAACCAAAAATTTCTGAATACATTGGAATGCCGGCAAAGACAGCAAGAATTACACCAAGAGGATTTTTCTTGCCCAGCGTACTGATAATCCAGTTCTCAGGAATCCAGTTATGAATTACAGCTCCCACTGCAACACTCAGAAAAATATATGGAAAAACTTTTTTGAGTGTATCAGATACAGAGCGTAATGCAGAAATGAGCCGCTGTTTCTGCGTAAGCTTTTCTTCTGCAAGTGAAACGCTTTTCCCATTACGGATAAAATCAGCAACCTGATCTTCTATATGAAGATGCTCTATTATTGTTCCTCCTACAACTGCAATAACAATCCCCAGCACGACATAGGCAATTGCAATCTTCCATCCAAAAATACTTGTCAAAAGAATGAGGGAAGCAAAATCAACCATAGGAGAGGAAATCAAAAAACTAAAGGTAACTCCAAGCGGAAGCCCTGCAGTAGTAAATCCCATAAAAAGGGGAATTGAAGAACAAGAACAAAAGGATGTTACCGTTCCTAAAAGCGCTGCAATTATGCGGGCGGAAAATCCCTTGCAATGTGACAATATTTTCTTACTTCTTTCAGGTGGAAAATATGTCTGAATGTATGAAATAAAAAATATCAGCACAAAAAGAAGGATAGTGATTTTAATTACATCATAAATGAAAAATTGGAGGCTTCCGCCAATACGGCTTTCAACATCAAGTCCGGCCGCTGCAAGCATTTTTCCGATAAGTGTTTTTAGCCACTGCATTCCAAGAACTTGGTTTTGAATAAAACTTCCCATAATCACTAATCCTTACAGCAGCATTTTCCAGCTGATTTTTTTGCGATGGAAGTTTCACATGCAAACTTAGATACAGTACTCTTGAACTCTGAAAACTTTTTGTAATTTATTGAATAATAAGTCCACTTACCTTCTTTTCGTGAATTGACAAGATTGCATTCAGTAAGAATCTTCATGTGGTGAGAAAGGGTAGGCTGAGTAATATTAAATGCATCAAGAATTTTACAGGCGCACAATTCTCCGCCTGTCAACATTTTTATAATCTGGAGACGGTTTTCATCTCCCAAAGCCTTGCATATAAGAGCTATTTCTGATTCATGCATAGGTAACCTCATATTGATAAATATCTATGTATCATCATAATCAATACATAGACGATTGTCAATATGAAAAAAATATTCCTACCAGATTAGTCTTTGTTCTTAAGGTCTGCTCCTGCTGTAAATATAGTGCCTTTTAAACTTTTCCATTCAAGCTGCATTTTAAGAAAATCCTTCATATCCTTATAAAAATCCATTGGAGGGGGAGTTATGTTGATCTGCTTGAGTGCTTCTTGAACAAGTGGATTTTTATAGCAGCAGACAGCATTTGATGAAGCATAAAAAAGCACATCCAGCTGGATTTTGTAAGCCGCGTCTTGAGTTGTATCTAGCATCTGCACCAGCCTGTCACGGAAAGCATAGGCCAGGTCATAATATTTCTTCTTGAAAATGGCGAGACGTTCAACCGTTACATTTGTTTCAACCACTGGATTAAGGTAGGAAACATATCGCATGTAATCTTGATTAGCATTTATGATTCCTGCCCAGACTTCGGTAATCACATCAATTGAAAAATTGTTGCCTTCTGGAAAAGCTGAAAGCAGTGAGCTGTAATAGGCTGTCATTTTTTCAGCAGAGATTTCCAAAAAGATTTCTTCCTTGGTTGTAACGTATTTATAAAGGTTGGCACGAGACCAGCCAAGTTTTTCAGCTATAGTAGTAAGCGTAATTTCAGAGTAGGGGCAGGATGCAAACAGTTCTGCCGTTGCCTCTTTTATTTGAGAAAGTCTTTCTTCTTTGTGTTCATCGCTTCTTGCGCGGATAAAAACTGCTTTGCTGTTTAAGTCTACCATACTAAAAGAATATCATACAAAAATAATTTTTGCAATAAGCGACTTTTTGTCACTAAGAACGTATTTTAGTGTTGACAAGTCACCGTTTATACCATACACTTTAGATAAGTAACATAACGTTACTAAATAATGCGCTAGTGCCCTGTCATAAGGAGGAAAACATGAATCTAAATCTTACAATCTCAGGACCTTTTGGCAAAGTATGTGAAGAAGGGTGTAACTGATGAAAAAATTATTTATATTGATATTATCAGTTTTTCTTCTTGCTTCCACGGCCTTTGCTAATGACAGCAAGGGGGCAAACGCTTCAAACAAAGGAGAAGTTTTTGATATGAAAATCTCAATTCAAATTACAAGCGACAGTGGCAGTCATAAGCTTACTGCAACGCTGGTTGACAATTCTTCTGCCACAGCTTTTTACGAGCTTTTAAAAAAGGGACTGCTTACAGTTGATATGCACGATTACGGCAGCTTTGAAAAAGTCGGTTCGCTTGGAACCAGGCTTCCTCGGAACGACACACAGATTACAACCGCTGCTGGTGACATCATTTTGTATCAGGGAAATCAGATTACAATTTACTATGACACTAACA
>CAMVEQ010000186.1:0-4793 GCA_947166545.1 uncultured Treponema sp.
GGTTCAAAAGCTTATTCTTTTGAACCTTGTTTAGAATGTTTACTCGGAGAGAGTATTATTTTTAGCTTTTAGGAAATAAAACCATGAGCATTTGCTTTGATAAAGAAAAAGGTGTTTTTCTGCTGAATACTCCGTCATCGACGTATGTTATCAGACTGTATAATGAAAAATATCTGTTACATGGCGGTTGGTTTCATAAACTGCCTGTATGGTCTGATGTCTGTGTCATGCCTCTTGCAGATCGTGCATTTAGTCCTGTTCCTGCAGAATTGCACGGAAAAGCTGATTTTTCATTGAATTGTCAGCAGTGTGAGTATCCAGTGCCAATGCGTTCTGATTTCCGTTCTTCTGCGTATGAAGCTGTATGTGATGAAACATTAGCTTCTGATTTAGAGTATCAGACATACCGTATTTATGCTGGAAAGAAAAGTCTTGAAGGACTTCCTTCTACTTATGTATCACAAGATAGTGAAGCAGATACTTTGGAAATTGATTTGAAGGATCCTCATACAGGACTTCTGGTTACTTTGTTTTATACAGTATGGAATTCTCTTGATGTTATTTGCCGTCATGCTGTATTTACTTGTGGTTCTAAATCTTTGTCACTTAGAAAAGTTTTAAGTGCCAACGTTGATTTTCCTCATTCCCGTTACAGAATGTTGCAGTTGTCTGGTGCACATGCACGTGAACGTCATGCTGTTATTAGAAATCTTGTGCCAGGTGTTCAAGGTATAGGCAGTAGACGTAGTGCAAGCAGCCATCAGCAGAATCCTTTCTTGGCTTTACTTTCACAGGAAGCAGGAGAAACTGAAGGTGAAGTGTTTGGCTTTAATCTTGTATATAGCGGAAACTTCGTGGCTCAGGTTGAAGTTGATGAATGGGGCATGAGCCGTGTTCAGATGGGAATAAACCCATACAGCTTTGACTGGAAACTTAACAAGGGTGAATCTTTTTGCACACCTGAAGTTGTCATGGTACGAAGTGAAAAAGGAATGGGGGGCATGAGCCGTACCTTCCATGATTTATATAGAAAGAATCTGTGCCGTGGAAAATGGCGCGATGCGGAACGCCCTGTTGTAATAAACAACTGGGAAGCTACATATTTTAATTTTGACGTTAAAAAATTGTTTGCCCTTGCAGATACTGCTGCCAAGGAAGGGGTGGAACTATTTGTTCTTGATGACGGATGGTTTGGAAAACGTAATGATGACAGGTCTTCGTTGGGTGACTGGTTTGTAGATAAAAACAAACTGCCTAATGGTCTTGAAGAAGTGTCTGATGGTATTCATAGCCGAGGCATGAAATTTGGTCTGTGGTTTGAGCCTGAAATGATTTCTCCAGACAGTGACTTGTACCGTGCACATCCAGACTGGGCTTTTCAGGTAGAAGGCAGAGAGCCTGTACTTGGACGTCACCAGCTTGTTCTTGACTTGGGTAAAGATGAAGTAGTGGAATATCTGTTAGAAAAGATTTCTAATGTTCTTTCTACTGCTCATATTGATTATGTTAAGTGGGACTTTAACCGAAGTCCTTCGGATATGCACTTAAATGCATCTCATAAGTTCTATTTGGGACTGTACAAGCTGTTGGAAAAACTTACAACTCGTTTCCCAGATGTGCTTTTTGAATCTTGTTCTGGTGGTGGCGGACGCTTTGATCCTGCAATGCTTCATTACATGCCGCAGACCTGGACGAGTGACAATACTGATGGTCTTTCCCGCATTTCAATTCAGTTGGGAACTTCTATTGCATATCCTGCAAGTGCAATGTCTTGTCATGTTTCAGCAGTACCTAACCATCAGATAGGAAGAATTACCTCTCTTTCTACTCGTGGTCATGTTGCAATGGCTGGTACATTTGGTTATGAACTTGATTTGAACTTGCTTTCTGAAGTAGAACTTGCGGAAATCCGCAGTCAGATTGCATGGTATAAAAACATTCGTGGAACTGTTCAGTTTGGCGATTTGTACCGCATTCAGTCTCCTTGGAACGAAACTTCTGCTGCAGAAGCTTCTGAATATGCTGCCTGGGAGCATGTTTCAAAAGATAAGAAACAGGCTGTAGTAAGCGTTGTATGGAAATTCCCAGAAGCAAACCCTGAGTTTGTTGTTGTTCCATTACAGGGACTCGATCCTGATGCTATGTACAAGTTTAAGAGTTTACAGAGCGAAACTTTGATTGATCATCTTAAAAAGTCAGTATTTGATATGCCTTCAAGCCAATGTTCTGCAATTCCAGATGGCACTTGTGTTTCTGGTGCTGAATTAATGTATGCTGGCATTCGTATTATGGGTAAACCTCAGTACGGTGGTAGTGTTCATTTTGTGCTTGAAAAATGTTCTTGAATTATCAATGGCTAGTTGCTGCTGCTATTGTTTAAGATAATTCCTCCCTGTCGGACAGTCCTCCTGTTTGCTGCTACTTATGCTGTCCGACAGTTTCTTTTTTTTCTTAATGTGTGCAAAATCAAATCTTAAACAGGTTTATTTCGCTACCAATTTTTTGGATATTGTCAGTTACCTTGGCGGAAATCGTGGAAAGAGTTGTACCTGTGTGATTTATTCCCTCTGCACCAATGTGCATCTCCTTGATACTGTCTTTGATTTTGTCCGTAGCCGTTTGTAATTTTTCTATTTCAGTTAGAATATGCTTGTTACCTTCGGTCATTTCTCTGGAAGCTGCTTTTACTTCGGAAGTAGAATTGTTCATAGATTTGAGAGAGTCAATAATCTGTTTTGAGCCAATCTGTTGCTCCTCCATTGCCCCCTTAATCTGTTCAACAATCTGATTTGTTTCGGCAATGCTCTGTTCAATCGCATTAAATGCCGTATTTGTTGCATTTGAAACCTCTACAACTTCCCGAATTGTTGTTTGAATCTTCTGAAGCTCTGCTCCGATAGTCTTTGATTGATCTGAAGATGTTTCGGAGAGCTTGCGGATTTCATCAGCAACAACAGCAAAGCCTTTTCCTGCCTCGCCAGCGTGAGCAGCTTCGATTGCAGCATTCATAGCCAGCAAGTTTGTCTGTTCTGCAATGCTTTCAATAGCGGTGTTTGCGTCCTGAAGCATTTTTGACTGTTCATCAATGCGTACAATTTTTTCGTTTGCATTGCTCTGCGTTGAAAATCCTTCATTGGAATGTTTCTGTAAAGTCTTAAACGATGAAATCATCTTGCCCACGGAACTGTTTACAGAATTGATGTTGCCAATCATCTGTTCTACTGCTGAAGAAGCCGTTGCCACGCAAGAAGTCTGAGATTCAATCATTCGCTCCAACGATTCAATATTAGCACTGATTTCATTCACAGCGCCTGCTGTTTCATTTACAGAGGCTGACTGATTTAAAATCTGGCCGTTCATAGTTTCGATATTCGAGATAATTTTCGTAATAGAGTCAGAAGCTTCATGTGTGCTGCTCTGTAATTCTGTATCAACAGAAACAAGGTCGTTTTTGGAAGATTGTAAGCTTGTAACAATAGCTTGAAGTTTTTCCACAAATGAATTGAAACCTCTGACAACATCACCGATTTCATCATTTGTCGTGTGCTCAATGCGCTGCGTGAGGTCTGCGTTGCCACTTGCAATAGTTTCGATAGAAGTTTTTACAGCTTCAAGCGGTTTAATGACCAACCTTACAACAAATGCACTGATGACTATAGAAAGAATAATTGTGCCAATAATAATGCCGATGATGCTCATACGCATGGTTTTCAGAGAACCAAAGTAAAAATCATAAGGTGCGACACCGAAAATAGTCCAGTCTGTATTCGGAATACTTTTGTAAGAAACAATCATGTGTATTTTCAGAGTTGGATCAATAAAATCTTCCTGTCCTTCCCGCCCTTCATAGATATGTTCCAGTACAAGTCCTAGTCCTTGTGTTTTATCTAATTCTTCTGGATTTGACTTTTCATCAGTGCCTTCGTTTGCGTTTGCAATAGTTGCTTTCTTGACACGGTTAATCACGGAAGGATGAATGCCTCCTCCCATGTCAATTGTCTTAATCGTATCAAGAATGCCATTTCCGTTAATAATAAGAACAATTGCGCCTATAGGAGTGTGATTGTTGTCAAAAACAGGAACGCAGTAATTTTGCAGAACGCTTTGCGTAATTTCCACAAACATCGGTTCAGAGATAAAACGTTCTCCACGTAAAGCTGCTTCTAGATAAACTGCACCTGCAAAGTTTCTGATACTTCCATCTGCCATCATTGCGTCACCGTTTTTTGTATAGAAAGCCAAATTTTGATAACGGTCACCCAGTCTTTTGCGTACAGATGTCAGAACGCGGCTTTTTTCTGCCAGACTTATGTTTTCATCGCAAATTACATCCAGCTTTGCTAGACCTTCAATCAAGGTGAATTCCTTTTCATTCATATTTTCGATTGTGCTGGCAAGTTCCGATGAAATGGAGTCAAGATGTCTTGAGACTGATTTTTTTAAGGCACTGGCAGATATTTCATAAGATACAATTCCAATTATTGTCGTTGATATTACAATAATAGCCAAAACCAAAAAAAGTAATTTTGCAGACACTGAAGTCTTACGAATCTTCTCTCTCATATATTTTAATTATAAGGGGAAAACTTGAAAAATCAACAAAAAAATGCGGAGCTTTTACGCTCCGCATTTTTTTGTTACTGAGAAGATCTAAATATTAATCTGTAAAAAGATTAGAAGCTACCTGCAACAGCAACAGCACAAGCAACTGTACAACCTACCATTGGGTTGTTACCCATGCCCATGAAGCCCATCATTTCTACGTTTGCTGGAACTGATGAAGAACCTGCAAA
>CAMVEQ010000187.1:0-4630 GCA_947166545.1 uncultured Treponema sp.
CTTCTCCCGATGATTCTCCCGACTCAAACAAAGTCATAGGTCTCATTTTTATCCACGAGAATCTTCCGGTTCCAGTGTGAAATATTTCGTCTGTTTCAGGAGGTACTGCTGAGCCTGTAAGAATAAATTGCCCAACACTATTTCTATGATCAACTTCAAAACGAACTGCATCCCAAAGCTTAGGTGCAATTTGCCATTCATCAATCAAGCGTGGAGTATCACCTTCAAGTAATTTAGAAGGATTTATATCAGCTGCAATAAGATTTGCTTTTAAATCTTCCGGCTTAGACATGTATAAAATGCTCTTAGCCATCTGCTCTGCAGTTGTTGTCTTACCACACCATTTTGGTCCTTGTATAAGAACAGCACCCTTTCCTTTTAATTTACGTTCAAGGGTCTTATCGGCAATTCGTGGTTTGTAATTTTCCATGATTTTATTGTATATTGCATTTGGCGTTTTGGCAAGTTTTCATTCGGCGATTTGGCAGTTTTTAAATTGGCGAATCGGCAAATGGCAAGTTGTTTTTATAACTCTCCTAAAAATTCCCGCCGTTCCAGCCCCAACAGCCTGTTCCCCAATACGAGATATAAACTGCATTTCCCGGAATTCCCAGCTCCTTCTCCAGAATATCGCACAACCGAGCGGTCATCTTATCACTAGAACCGGCATCAACGCTGCCAAGTACTTTTACCTCAACGTAGGCACCCTTTTCCAGCTTGTTTCCACCAAAATACAAATCCTGGCCGTCAACCAGATTAATCATCAAATACGATTCCGGCTTTCCCAAAATGGTGATAGCTTTTCCAAACTCAGTTTTTAATACATCTCTTTTGTCTTCAGACAGCTTCATGGTTACCTTTGCTTCAATCATTGGCATGTTTAGTCCTCCTATTTCTCTATCTTTTCTTTATAATCCAAAATTCCGCCGAACTCAATTAAGATTGAAGACCCAAAATTTAACATGTCCTGAAATACAATTCCGCGCAATCCTATGCATCATCCACCACAAATTTATGTGAATACTCAATTATACCACAACTTCCCTCAATAAATATCGGAAAAATTCCCAGTTCTTTATGTGTGATTCTCAGAATTTAAGCACTCCACAGCATGAATTTACTATTTTATTGCTATCTTTTTGTGATAGTCGTGTAAATACAGAAAGAAATACTCCTATATTTGCTTTCCTTATCACGATATGATAGATTTTTCGTATTATTTTAGGCTTATGAACGATAAACTAGATTACATTGCAATCGACTTTGAAACCGCGAATCAGTACAAAAACTCGGCTTGTTCTGTTGGTCTGGTTCGCTTTATGAATGGAAAAGAAACAGATTCCTGCTATTCCTTAATCCACCCGGCAAAGATGTATTTTATTCCGGAATGGACCAGGGACATTCATCACATTTCCTATAGCCATGTCCGGGATAAGCCTTACTTCCCGGAAATCTGGGATACAATGGTCATGCCCTTTATCAACAGAACACCAGGAATTCCGCTTGTAGCCCACAACGGGCATTCTTTTGATATACCTGTAATCCGGGAATGCTGTAATTATTTCGGAATGAAAATTCCTTCCCTTACTTATTTTGATTCACTTCCCGTTGCAAGAAAAACCTGGCCCGAAGCCGAAAGTCACAAACTGACAGAACTGGGAAAGAATTTTAAAATTCAGTATCTTGCCCATGATGCGCTGGAAGATTCAAGAACCTGCGGTCAAATCATAAATCTTGCGGCTGAAAAGTGGGGTGTTCATTCCGTAAATGAACTTCTTTCAAAATGTGGATTAAATCTCTTAAAATTGTAAAAGTCTATCTTTAAAAGATAGGGTTTTATGCTATAATTGAGTTATGAATTTTTCAAAGCAGTTAGAAGAAGTAAATAAAAACCGTCGCTCAATTGGTAAACCTGAAGTAAAAATGACAAACCGTCATATTGAAATGCTTCAGATCCTTAGAGATGCCCCTGAGCATCCTGCCGTCAAATATAATTCAAAATACTTTCAGAATCTATTCAAAGTAGCCAATATTACTGTTTTGCGTATCGCTGGTGATTTACGAGACCTCAACCTCATAGAAACTAAACATCAGCAGTATGTGTTGAAAGAAGGTTTTGATGAATGGGACGAACTCTTTGATAAAGATGCAAAAAATCAGATTGTCCTGATTGCCGGTATCAAGGGCTTACTTCAACAGTATAAAGGGACTCCCCTTTTTGATAATATTGAAAAACTCTTCTATTTATTTGAACCAAAAATTGCTAAATCAAGCGGTCTTATTTCTTCCGCAAGAATTGCGGTTCCACCTCAGATGGAATTTAATATCAATTTAAATAACTGGGAAAAAATTCTCCGGGCCATGGAACAGAATCGAAAAATCAAGACCAGATACACAGCTCCCTATAAGAATTCTGAAATTCAAAGAACTCTCTGGCCCTACCAGGTTCTTCTGGATAATGGAACCGTTTATCTCTTTGCCCACAGTGAATACAATGATGTTGATTTACTTTATGACCTCAATAAGTTTGAAGGAATTACTATAACAAACGAAGAGTTTGAACTTCCTGAAGATTTCGATTTTACAAAACGCTGCAAGGGTGGCAGACTTGGAGCCTTTTCAAGTGATAAAGTCGTGAAATACGAAATTGAAGTTACAGGCTATGCAAGTTACTGGATAAAAGACCATAAATGGGCAGATGACCAGACTTTTGAAGATGTTGATGATGAAGATGTAATAATCAGATTCTCTTCCTGCCAGTTTGCAAAAGTCATGGAACTTGTTCTAAGCCTTGGCTCAAGCGCAAAACCGCTTGCTCCAAAGTCATTTGTAGATAAGTGGAAAGAAGAAGTCACCGCAATGTTTGAAAGTTTGAGTGAATAAATGAAAGAGAAACCTGATTAACATCCCGTGATCAATAATCCTCTACATCCCGAAAACTCATCTTCTTCCTGTCATTCCGTTTCTGCACACCCTTCCCGCCGGAAGCTTTCTGCCGTAAATCGCCGTTGGTCAAAACAGAGATAGACTTCTCGCTGGACTGTCGGCGTTTTTTCGCCTCTCCGTCCAGCAGTTTCCATTCCCTCGCAGCATAGCTGTCCGAAGGCTCCTCGCTCACAACGCTGCCCCTGTTGCCGGCTTCGCCGTCGCTCACTATCTTCTTAATCAAAATATCATTTGCGCTGTTCAGATGGAGGGCAAAAGGCAGTTCTTTCTTTTCGCCAAGATACTCAATGCAGTCTTCCAGATCTTTCAGACAGATTCCGGCCTTATTCTTGCCGGATATTTTGGCGTTTTCACGAATCTTCTTTGCCAGGTTTGCTTCTGTAATAAGAGACTTTTCTTTCATCTGCTCAAGTGCAGTTACTATTTCTTTTTGAATCGGTGTTAAATCAGTCATCTAAAAGAGTTCTCCGTTCTTCATAAGTTCTGGCATATTTTTATGAATAATGCCATTTCGATGCTGAATTGGATCGCTTCGAGTCAGAATGTATTTTGGAAAATTATCTTTTATTGTTTCAAGAGGTTTGTATTCTCGTTCCTCAGTTTCAGTACTTGCCATCATAGTCATGCATACCTGAATATAACTGTAATCACTGTTATTTTTGCGAAGAATAAAATCGCATTCAAACTTTCCTATACGTCCTACACTAACAGAGTAATTATTGCCTCTTGCATAAATGTATGTAAGGTTTTCCATAACAGGACCATAATTAATACGGTTATCTGTATTTGTAGCATAATAAAATCCTAAATCTGAGAGATAATACTTTTTTTCTCCAGAAATTGATTTTCTGGACTTTAAATCAAAACGTTCACATTCATATAAAACTTTTGAATCACAGAGAATCTTTATATAACGGTTTAAAGTCTCACGTTTAATTTTCATGCCGGACTTTTCTAAATCTGAAAGAATATTTGTGAGACTTGTTGTTGAACCAAAATTATTAATAAGGTACTGCTGAACTTTATTAAAGACAGATGTATTTTTTACCTTTACACGGCGTTTAATATCTTTTTCGAAGATTTCAGTAATTACGCTGGAAATGTAAGTTCTCTTGTCTTGAATCGAATCAAATTGAACAGCCTTAGGAAAACCTCCTTCAATAAGATAGTTATCAAATTCTTCCAGCAGATTCGCACTGACATTCTTTTTAAAGAACTTTTTCATTTCGAGATACTCATTGAAATTCAAAGGAAACATTTCAAACTCAATATAGCGGCCTGTCAGTTTTGTAATCAATTCACCACTTAAGAGATATGAATTTGATCCTGTTATAAAAATTGAAAACTCACCGTCATCGCGGAATTCGTTTAGTACTTCCTCAAAATCTTTAACATTCTGAACTTCATCAATAAAAAGATATTTTAAACCTGAGGCCTTTGAGTTTTCATCAATAAGTTTTTCAAGTTGTTCTGGAGTTTTTACACTTCTGTATCCGCGTTTATCCAGATTAAGATAGATGATATTCTCTGCAGCGATTCCTTTTTCTGAAATTTCATCTGCAATAGTTTGCATAAGGCTGGACTTCCCGCAACGACGAACTCCAGTTATTACCTTTATAATTTCTGCTTCATCGTAAAAACCACGTATCTTTTGCAAATAGGATTCGCGCTTGTAATATTTCAT
>CAMVEQ010000188.1:0-4598 GCA_947166545.1 uncultured Treponema sp.
TAATACTACTAATTGATTTATTTCATTGTTATCTAAAACATCATCTATATTTTGTGGATGATAATATAGAAATTGACAATATGGAAATTTTCTGTCACGGAGATGCTTATAATTTATATTTTAAGGATAGCACCTTGCATAGTACTGAATTATCTTTTTTAGAAGATTTTCCTTTTTCAAAGGATGCAACACTTATCTTACATTCATGTAATAGTGGTAATGAACCTGATGGCATTGCACAAAGTTTCGCTGATAAAGAAGATATAATAGTAGAAGCGCAACAAGGTTATGCAAATTTTTCTGAAACGTACGATAAATACAAACGTTCTTTTAATTCAAATGAAGTTTATTTAGAAGCCTATAATCGAACAAAAAATAATATATTTGGGAATGGTGAAATACTTGAAAGAATAATTTTTCATAAGGAGCAATAACTATGTGCAAATTTTTTAGATTTATATTTATCTTTTATTTATTCATTATATTTTTGCTATTATTCTATTGTATATTTTTCACAGGTAAGATGCATCATTCTTCATTTGATTTTCCATTAATATTTATTTGTATTGGTATAATTGGGATTATTATAGGAAGTGTTATAACAGTTTGTTTAAAAGTTATGACTGAAGGAATCGTGTTTATAATAACTGGAGTATTAATAATAGTAATAGGTATATTATTAAATATTTTTAATGTGATGATCCCATATGAACTATGGATACAAAGATATATGCCAGATAAATATAGTTTTTTTATTAAAAACCCTTTCCCCCACAAATAAAATTATCTGATATTGCAGAAATTACAATGGGACAATCCCCAGATGGAAAAAACTATAACGAAAACGGAATAGGAACAGTTTTTTATCAAGGTCGTGCAGAATTCGGAATAAGATTCCCGACAAGACGACTTTTCACAACTGAACCAAAACGAATGGCTAAACAATTTGACACATTGATGAGTGTTCGTGCTCCTGTTGGAGATACAAATATTGCAAATGAAGATTGTTGTATAGGTCGCGGACTTGCTGCAATTCACTCAAAAGACAATCATCAATCATTTGTTCATTATACAGTGTTAGCACTTCGTTCGAAATTAGACCTTTTTAATGGCGAAGGAACTGTTTTTGGATGTATTAACAAAGATTCATTGAATAATACGGATATTGTTATTCCCTCAAATTCTGATCTAGATAGATTTGAGAAAATAGTTGCTTCGTTTGATTCAGATATTTTTAATCGAAGTTCAGAGAATCAAAATCTAACAAATTTACGTGACACGTTACTTCCAAAACTCATGTCCGGCGAAATTGATGTTGATTCAGTCCAACTTTAGGCCGCTAAATTATCGTTTATCATTCCATCACTATATTCTCCGAACATCAAGCAGAGGATAATTATGAAAAAAACATTTATCGGAGATATTCTGCAAAGTATGATGCCATACCTGGATAATGCTCAGTTAGAATATCTCAAGCAATCATTAGAAACAAAACTTCAGAAGTTTGAGATTATAGAATCAAAGGAAAACTGTCATAGAATAGACGAGGACGACAATTCAACCCTTATTTCCTCATTCATTGCTGCAAAACGCATCGAGGGGTGTCCCGAAAAATCGTTGAAATATTATGAAAACACAATTCAGTGTACTGTAAACAACATTGCAAAAGACATAAAACATCTTACAACAGATGATTTTCGACTCTATCTGACAGAATATCAAGAACGGCACAATTCCAGCCGAGTAACCATCGATAATATCAGACGAATCTTGTCCAGTTTCTTTTCCTGGCTCGAAGATGAAGGTTATATTTTCAAAAGTCCTATCAGGCGCATTCATAAGGTAAAGACAGATAAAATCATAAAAGAAACATATACTGATGAAGAACTTGAAACTCTTCGCGATAACAGCCCTACAATCCGCGACCTTGCAATGATAGATATGCTTGCTTCAACTGGGATGCGTATTGGAGAGATGGTTTTATTGAATAAAGATGATATTAATTTTGCAGAACGGGAATGTAAGGTCCTGGGAAAAGGGAATAAAGAGCGTATTGTCTACTTTGATGCCCGTACAAAACTTCATTTACAACAATATATAGAATCTCGTGCAGATGAAAATGACGCTCTGTTCGTTTCTCTTCGTAGTCCATATGATCGAATTACAATCGGTGGAATTGAATCCCGTCTACGAAAACTAGGTCAAAACCTGAATATTCATAAAGTACACCCGCATAAATTTCGAAGAACACTTGCAACAATGGCAATTGATAAAGGAATGTCGATAGAACAGCTTCAACGGCTTTTAGGCCATCAGCGGATTGATACAACTCTTCAATATGCGATGGTAAAACAGTCAAATGTAAAGTTGGCTCATAAAAAATACATTGGATAACTTGAAGTCTCAATTTGCGATTCCAAGATTTTGGAAGGCTCGAATTCTTCCCTGAATTATGCTATATTAACATTTGGTTAATAGCATGAGCAATGAAATTACAGCAAAAACAATAGAAACAAAGATTCTCACAATAAGAAATCAGCAGGTAATGATAGACCGAGACCTGGCAGAGCTTTACGGAACAGAAACAAAAGTTCTGAATCAGGCTGTAAAAAGAAATATAGAGCGTTTTCCAGAAGACTTTATGTTTGCTTTGGACAAATCAGAAAAAGATGAACTGGTCACAAATTGTGACCGGTTCGAAACGATGAAGCATTCCTCTGTAATGCCTTATGCTTTTACAGAACAAGGCGTTGCCATGCTTTCGTCGGTTTTAAAAAGTCCTACGGCTGTAGAAGTAAACATTCAGATTATGCGTGCATTTGTTGCAATGCGACACTTTTTGCAAAACAATGCAAAAGTTTTTTCAGAAATCAACACAATTAAAAAGCAGCTTTTAGATACAAATGTTCATCAGAAAGAAACAGACAAAAAGGTAGAAGAGCTTTTTGATTTAATCGACAAATACAACGTAAAAGACACGCAGGGGATTTTCTTCCAGGGACAGATTTTTGATGCGTATGCAAAGTTTGAAAGTTTTATTGCCCAGGCAAAACAGGAAATCATCTTAATTGATAACTATGTTGATTTAAGCATCTTGCAGCGCCTTGCAAAGAAAAAAAAGAACGTTAATGTTGTGATTTATACCGATCCAAAAACAAAATTGACCGCTCAGGATATTCAGCAGTTCAATACCCAGTATCCGACTCTTACATTAAATCATACAACAAAAATGCATGACCGTTTTTTGATTATTGACCAGAAAATGCTTTATCACATCGGAGCATCTCTAAAAGATTTAGGTAAAAAGTGTTTTGCATTTGAAGTGCTGGATGCATCGTTGATTGCACATCTTTTGAAGAATGTGTAGAAAAAGGATAAAAAAGAATGGCTGAATGGACGGAATATAGACTTGGTGATATTTGTACTTTTGGAAAAGAGAAAACAGAAGTAACTAGTCTAACAAACGAAACTTACATTTCAACAGAAAATATGCTTCCAAATCGTGGTGGAATAACAAAAGCTGCTACACTCCCGACAGGAGACTTTACACCAAGTTTTGAAGCGGATGATACTCTAGTTTCAAATATTCGTCCTTATTTCAAAAAAATAAGGAAAGCAACCTTTGCAGGTGGATGTTCCGCGGATGTTTTATTATTCAAAGCAAATAAAAATGTTTCAAAAGATTATTTATATTATCTTTTAGCTAATGATGAATTTTTCAAATATAGCATGACTATTTCAAAAGGCACAAAAATGCCCCGTGGAGATAAAGTTGCTATTATGAATTATCCTATATTGCTACCAAATCTTGAGACACAAAAGAAAATTACGGCGTTACTCTCTTTACTTGATGTAAATAAATTAAAAAAAAGTATTAGGAAGTGAAGAAGAAGGAAACAGAATTTGGTCATCAATGTATTGACAGATTGTTTGAATCTTCAAAAATTGTAATAAAACAAAGGCTGCTGCATATTGTCTTGAAAGAACAAGAACATCCCGCGTTATCAATTGAGCATGAGAATCTTTTGTTTTTAAGTATGCTAAATGCCAAAATAGATTTTGATTTCATATAGACTATATTTATTTTTCCTCCACAAATAATTTTTTTTTAAGAGAAGGTGATGAAGATTCATAAATAGTGGAATTTTCTACAACCGTTTGATAAATTATATACTATGGAATGTAATGGAAAATATATTGCCACACCGCCGTTAAAAATGACTGAACGCAGCTGGCCTTCTAAGCAGATCACTAAAGCTCCAGTCTGGTGTTCTGTTGATTTGCGTGATGGTAATCAGGCTTTGGAAAATCCTATGGGGATAGAAACTAAAGTTCAGTATTTTAAACTCCTTGTAAAGCTTGGTTTTAAACAGATTGAAGTTGGATTTCCTTCTTCTTCAGATACCGAATTTTATTTTGTACGCAAATTAATAGAAGATAATCTTATTCCTGATGATGTTTATATTCAGGTTTTAACTCAGGAAAAAGATTCATTAATTAAAAAAACATTCGAAGCCGTAAAGGGTGCAAAAAATGTAATTTTCCATATTTACAATGCAACTTCGCCGGCGCACAGAAAATATAATTTTAAAAAATCA
>CAMVEQ010000189.1:0-4553 GCA_947166545.1 uncultured Treponema sp.
TTTTTGCATTTGGATTTATGCTCTTGTAACTTTCAATAAGTTTTTCCATAACTGGGGAAACTGAAGAGGAACCTGCAACAACAATTTTTCCGCTTGCTTTATTTGAAGTGTAAGCCTTTGTATTCTGGATTTTAATGTACTTGTTGGCTGCGATAATCTTCTGACCTTCATTGCTTACAATAAAATTAACAAAGTCCTGTGCCGCTGCTGAAATGTCATCTTTTACTGCAATATTAAATGGACGACTGATTTTGTAAGAACCATTATTGATGTTAGCAACTGTAGCATCAGCACCATCAATTTTTACTGCCTTTACAGAATCGTTCAATGAACCTAAAGAAACATACCCTATTGCATAACGGTCCCCTGCCACACTTGTAAGCATTACAGCTGTGGAATTTGTAATGGCGGCTTCATCTGTTGTGTAGTCAATTTTTTTACCGTTTGCATCTTTTTTTTCAATACCAAAAAGTTCAATAAAAGCTCCACGAGTTCCAGAGCCGTCTTCACGACTCATGACTGAAATACTTTTCTTACTGTTGAATTTAGGTGCAGCAAAAACCGACATTGTTGAGGTAATAAGTATTGCCCCGATAATCATTTTCTGAAGATTGATTTTCATAATAACTCCTTGTGCTAGGCCGCCGGTCAGAGCGACCTTTGTTTAATGAATGAGATGCTCTGTCAGAAGCATCGCTCTTCAGTGGATAATTTATAGGAGTTTTGTTAAATCTATGTGTAGAAATTGTAAAGGATTTGTAAAAATCTAAGCATATTTTTTGCAACCTTGCAAAGCCATGCTTTTGCGATTGCACCGCGTTTTTCAGGTCGCCGTGCGTACCTGAGATGTGATAGACCGGTGTAACGGTCTGGGGCCCCTCTACTAAAGTTGATACGAAGTGTCAACTTTAGTGTGGGGTGCACTGAAGACGACCGTCTGACAGGGCATAAAAATGCCCCAGAACCGAGTAAAATGCCGTGCATTTTTACCGGAACTGGGGCTCGTTTTTCACTTCGCAACCTTGCAAAGCTACCTTTCTATACCGCTTCTTACGATACCTCTGCGATATTCAGAGTAATTTCTGCAACCTCTTGATTCCAAGGCGTTGGCCAGTTTTCTCAAATAACCTGGTGTCATATTCATGAACCAGTTTTCCAGATTATTGAAAAGATTTTTAAGACCGCTAAAGAAAGCATCCACCATATTTTCAACATTTTGTGGTGTTGGATTTTTAGCGTAGCTGCCGTGGCATCTCTTAAGCTCTTCCATTTCCTGATAATATTCAAAACTTCCAGCCTGAACCAGAATTCCATCACGTGTTTTAATCCATGCGCCTTCCATGATTTTTAATTCTTCCACATATTCCTTTGTTACTTTCAATTCACCATTCAGTCTGGCAATTTCTACATCCTTCATTGAAGTTACATTTTTTAAGCGTGAATAATCATACTTTATGCTTTCAAGATACTCGCGGTCTGCTTCCTCAATTTCTCTTTCTATTTTCTGGTTATATTCAATTTCTTTAAGATTGTCGAACTTTTCAAAATACACCTCTTCCCTTCTCTTAAGAGAAGCTTCCTTTTCGGAAAGTTCAGTTTCCTTTTTTTTAAGTTCTTCCTTTTTGTTATCATTTGCAGTCTTTGCAAGTTCATTTCTCAGCTCTTTAGAATTGGCGTTCTGCTCTTTTCGGGTAGCCTCTTCCAGTTTTTCATTTGCATCTTTTTCCAGTTGTTTTGCCTTACGCACTTTTTCATCCGCGCTATATACCACACTCCATCGGTTATTTAATTGCTCGGCAGATTTATTCATGTCTGCTATTTCAGAATTAATTGCATCTATTGTCACATCAAGCTCTTTTGATTTCTTTTCGTTCTCCTTATGCAGCTGCCATTCATCACAGGTCATGTGTTTATGCTTAGGTCCAGATGTGCGGTCAATTTTCAATCCATAAGATTCTGCAAAATCTTGCAAAGAATGGCGAACATCTTCTTCCCATTGCTGTTGTGCGGTTCCTTTTCCTTTCTCAGTAAAGTATCCCATCTGAGCAAGGCAGGCGCTCATTGAACACTGAAGAGGAAGACTTGTTGTAAGAACTTTTCCATATCGCTCATAACAAACTTTCTGCCAGTTCATCTTCTGCCATTTTTCTTCATTAAATTTCTCGCCTTTTTCAGCAGCTTCTTTCTTAAGGCGTTCTTTTTCTGATGCTTTAAACTTTTTGAAATCTGCAAGTTCTTCTTTAGTCAGTCTTTCTGCAGTAAAGATAATGTCGTGATGAATCATAGATGGGGAACGTATCCGTTTTCCAGTTTTTGAATCAATTGAAAACTCGTCATTATGAAGATATGCTCCGGCTGTTCTTACCAAAGGCCAGCGTTTTGGAAACTCCTCTGTAACAAACTTTGTAAGGATTTCACTTGCTTTTTCTCTGTCTGGAAAGTTATCACGGTTTCCAATCTGATACTGAAACTCATAGCAGGCTTGTGTAAAATCTTTACCGCGGTCTCTTCCTGTAGCTTTCTGTTTGTCTTCGGTCTGCTCTCTTGATTGAAGAAATTCAGCTGCATAACCTTCTGCAGTTTTTCTACGGTCTTTACGTCTCTGTTCTGAATTGTATTCTTCAATCGCTGGACCAAAGAGCTTATCAAAAGCTTCTGGGATTGTTCCTAAATCAACAAGTGTCTGATGCGGTAAATCAAGATCAATATTTTTGCGTGTCGCAACATACTGCGGATCCCGTATATTATGTCCGCGTTTCACATCAGGTCTGCAATGAGCTTCGACTCTAAATCCATGTTCACTTGTAGGCTGTGGTTCGATATATTCATGTTTTGCTGCCATACTGTACTCCTAAGTTATGCAAAAATTGGGCAGGCATAAAAAGGACTCCTGTCTGTCACACAGAAGTCCTTGATTGTTAAGCAGTTTCTTTTACGTTTTTGAATAATTTTGATTCTTTTAGGATTTCTGAAAGAAGTGATTCTTCGTTTGTGCCAAAGTCAGATGTCTTGATATACAGGTGATGAAGTTTTTCATCATTTAAAACTTCATCAAGTGTTTTACCAAGACCAAGCTCTTTCTTAATATAAAGAAGTCCTGTTCTAAAACCTTCCTGTTCCAAACTTCTTGAACGATCAGAAAACTTTTCTTCAGTCTTCTGTTTTGGTTCTTTGATTTTTGGCTTAGAAGCAGGCTCTGATTTTGCTCCAGGGGTAGCTGTTTCTATTTCCTTCCCAGGAGTAGCAGTTTCTTCCTTCTGCGCAGAAAGCTCTTTCTTTGTTTCATTGTAGGCCATGTTCAAAGAAATCTTTCCGTCCTTAAAAGCTTCAAGTGTTTCTGCGCTGGCTTTGCGCTCCACTTCCTTGATTTTTGCAATCTGGCGAGGGCTGACCTGTAATTCTGCAGCAATCTCAGCATCGCTTTTTGCTTTTTTTCCGTCAGCATCTTTTTCGCCGGCAATCTGCATATAAAGTCTTGCAATTTCCTGGTCAGAAAGATTTCTGCGGTCCGTCTGCTCACGAAGTGCATACTTTTTTGCTTCTTCCAAAGTTGCAAAATGATGAACAATACACGGAACTTCTTTAAGGCCAGCTTTGATTGCACAATGACGACGTGTGTGACCATCAATCAGAATATACTTTCCGTCATGAGCCCAGACATGCAGCTCGTGACCTGGCTTAAAACCTTCTATTCTCATGGATTCTGTCATTGCATTTACAACGGTCTCGTCCATAGCAAGCATTTTCTCAAACTCAGGTAAAAGAACAATATCCTTGATCTTCAAAGTCTTTTTCTGATTTGCCTTCTGCAAATTGTTAATCTTATTTTTGATTGTGTTAGTAAAATTAAAGTTCATAATGTCTCCAAAATATTTATTAGTTTAAGATTCCATATTCTTTCCAGAACTGGATTTTTTCGTTTTCAAGAAGGAACGGTCTTCCGGTCCGCTCTTTTACTTGCTTAGTCATTTTGTCCCATGCCGCTTCATAAGCGTCTTTTTCAGACTCTGACATTTCGTAGAGTTTCTTTTTTACGATGAAATCAATTTGATTCTGGTCCTTGATTTCTTTTACAGAAACTCCACAAGTCGGACAGTTGAAGTCATATTCCTTGAAGCGGGTAGAACAAATCGGGCAGTCAATGTATTTGATATGCTGCTCAGATTTCTGCTTTTCATCGGCCTTTTTGATAAAACAAGAATTCCTAAAATCCCGAATTATCGAATTAGCCAGAGCCAGCTTTCTGAATAATCCTTCAAATGATTTCTGAACATTGCCGAGCTTTGTACGCTCAAAAACATATTTCAGATAGGCCTCAATATTTACCTCTTCAATGCCTGCTTCCGTTAGATGTTTAAGAACAGCTGATTCAAAGTTCTTGTCGAAGGGATATTCGCCACTGAATAAACCTTTTATGATTTTTACAAAAACTGACTCACTAACTTTTTCTGATTCCAGGTTAGTTAGTTCAGTTCTTTGTTTATCAGTATTTAGTTTATTAGTAGTTAGTAGTGTCCGATTATCCAGAACTGGATTTTCCATATCTGGATTAT
>CAMVEQ010000190.1:0-4533 GCA_947166545.1 uncultured Treponema sp.
CGTTCTTCCAAAATCATCTGAAGGATATCTGCATTTATTTCAACATCTTCTGCAATCAGAATTCTTTTTCCTGTCAGATCAATATGTGTGACATTTTTAACAGGCATGTTACCATCAGATTTTTCTTTGCAGTCTTCAAGCGTAAGAATTACAGTAAACTTTGTACCGACATTTTTTTCAGTTTCAACTTTTATTTCTCCGTTCATCATTTCTACAATGCTTTTTGTTATGGACATGCCAAGTCCTGTACTGCCGAACTTTGACCTTAACGAATAATCTTCCTGACTGAACGGCTCAAAAAGTTTCGGCAGATACTCCTTGCTCATGCCAATACCAGAGTCTTCTATTGTAAAACAGAACACAGTGTTGTCTTCATAATGGCGAATTCCTTCCACTGTAAACAAAACTTTACCGCCTTCTGGTGTAAATTTCACAGCATTGCCTAATATGTTTATGAGGATTTCCTTGATTTTAAGTTCATCACCCATGTAGAACTCGCCGACATTCCCTGTCAGATTGCTGTTCCACTCAAGACCCTTGTCCTTACACTGACTGCCAATGATGTCATTAATCTGACCAAGCAAAACAGGCAGAGAGAAGGCTTCATGTTTTAGAACCATCTTGCCAGATTCAATGCGGGACATGTCCAGAATTTCGTTTATCATGTGAAGAAGATGGTCTGCCGATGTCGCAATTTTTTCAAGATTAGAACGTGTGGATGCGGATATGTCAGGATCTTTCAAGGCAATTCTGTTCAATCCTATAATTGCATTCATTGGAGTTCGTATTTCGTGACTCATGTTTGAAAGAAAAGCCGTCTTAGCCCTGTTTGCATCTTCGGCAGCATCAAGGGCATTGCTTAGTGCATTACTCTGAATGAGTATGCGGCGGGTATCTTCATCTACAGTAGAAAAGCCGACACAGATTTCTTTGGCGGAAGGACCGTCATTATCAGAATGAGGAACCTCCGCAATACGGACAGTCTCAAAAATTTCCTCACCGTCATAGTCAGCCAGATAGATGAAAGTGATTACATTTTCGTTTTCAAGCCTTTTACGTATTGTCTCAGGGTGCATGAAATCCATGTAATCTTTCCTGTATTTTTCTACAACATGATTTTTTGCAAAGCTTTCAACAGATTCCATGTATGAATAGTGTTCGCCCGGAAAAATTTTAGAGGTCATGCGCATGTTAGGCTGATAGCATATACTTTCATCTGTGTCCAGATTGACAAAGAATACACCGTCATAATTTCCGGACAGGGCTTCTATCATTCTTTTTGCCCTGGAATGAAGATTGGTGGTGTACTGGGTCAGCCGTTCCTTAACGTTGTGAATGCGGTTGCCGAGGGCTTTCATGTCGTCTGGAGCACACACTTCAACACTTTTATTAACACCGTTACTGTCCAGCTCATTTGTAAGTTCATCTATATTACGTGTGACTTCGGAAAGTTCTGACGTCATTACCCTGAGCCGTTTTCTAAGATTTCCTGTAGAAACGATAACAAGCAAAAGACCTATAAAAAGTTCAATCGTAGTAATAATCATTGTGGAATGAGACTGCTTTGAAATCTGAGCATCATACCAGTCCGCGGAAAAATCTACTACGACAATGCCGCCGGCACGACCATTAGAATCGAAAACAGGACTGTACGCACTGTAAAAACGCCCCCAGTCATCTGTATGCGGAACTTTATCTACGTCAGCAATGCCAAGACTTGCATTAACCAAAGCATCGGTACATTCTATAGGTTGTCCATAAACACCAGGATTGCCATTCGGATCTGGATCAATGCAGTATGAAAATTGCCGCTCCCCGTCAATATTTGCACAGTAAATGTATTCAAGAGCAATATTGTCTTGAAAAAGTTTAAGTGTGTCATAGATTTTCTGCCAGCCTGCAGTTCCTTCGTCTTCAGCGCGAATACTTGCAAGAACATCGCCGTCAATCATGTCCGCAGCAGAATTTGCAATATCCAGCATTCTTTCGGCAATCAGTGTTTTTATTGTTTTTTTAGAATTTTTTGTAAGCCACATTCCAAGGAACAGGTTTGCCGCCAAAAGAAGGACGATCATGGAGATTGTGAATTCTGCTGTCAGGCGTAAAGCCCGTTTAACTCTCATAAATTTTATTATAAACCCATAATTTCATTTTGTGTACAAAATAAATTTTGAATCTTTTTTAATTATGATATATCATTATTTATATGACAGTTGTAAACATTGCACTCATTGTTGCAGCAGTGCTCCTTTTTATTGTAGGAATTATTGGATGCATCATTCCTGGTTTGCCTGGCACGCCTCTGTGCTGGGCAGGAATGTTAGTCAGTTCTTTTGTTTCATTTTCATCACTTACCTGGACTCATATCATAATCTTTGCAGTAGTATGCGTTGCAGTCGAGATAGTAAACAATCTAGTTCCATCTTATTTTACAAAGAAATCGGGCGGCTCAAAGGCTGGAAGTTGGGGGGCGACAATCGGAGTTTTTGCAGGAATGTTCACAGGACAGATTGTGTTAATATTCCTAGGACCATTCATCGGGGCTTTTATTGGCGAAATGCTTCATGACAGCACAAACATAAAAAAAGCCTTAAACTCTGCCTGCTACTCCTTTCTGGGGTTCGTAACAGGTACAGGTTTAAGGCTGGTTGCAGCAGCAGTCATAGCCATAACTGCTGTAAAATCTTTATTTTAAGAAGGCATAGCCGGAACAATCGAAGTATTTACGATCATCAGGAGAATCAAATTCATCTTCCCAAAAACTCATGCGTACAAAATAAAGTTCAATTCCATCAGGAGCCACATAATACAATGGCTCTTTTCTATCCTCTAATGAATTTGATTTTTTTTGCTCAGCTATAAAATTTGTAATATCAACATCGCCAAATTCAGTTTTTGCAAAGACTTTTCCTTCCTTTTTATAACCGTCAAATGCTGACATTTTTTTGTATGCCGAAACATCATATACAAGATTTTCAGAGGCATAAAAAGATATATAATTACGATTATTCTTTAAATATGAAGATTTTCTTTCAAAACCGAAGTTATGCTTAAACAGTTCAAAATCTCCCCAGTTAGCATCATCAAAACCTTCGTAATCAAGAATGCTGACAATACGTTGAATTTTTACGTCTTTTGCATAAAGGTCAAAGCTACTGAAGCTTTCCAGAATCTGCTCCTTTTCTTCGTCTGAAAATTCACTTTCCTTTGAAGCAGGAACAACCTTGCCGTCTTTGAATAAATTGTGAGCCTTGAATATTTTTTCAATCCTTGACATCTGGCTTTTTAATGCCATGCGTTTTATGTTAAGAGGTGTAATAGATGCAATAAGGAAGATTACAGCAAGCACCCATATTGCATGAAAATTATATTTTCCACACTTTATTGCAGAAAGAATTAAAAATGCCGTGCTGAAAATAATATAGTACAGGCTTGCCACACGTGCAGTTGTAAAACCATAAGCATTAATTCTCTGAATAAAATTTATCCATTGAATAAGAACAAGAGGCATTAAAAAATAAGCACCTGCCTTGTAAAGAAACTTAGTAATTTTGTTTTCAAATGGCTTGAATGCAAACCAGAAAGCAATGAACAGTGCTGTTGCAATAGAAACAAACCAGTTCATGTGAGGCATGGTTCCTAACACAACGCTCTGAACGATATAGACATAAAGAACCAGCAGAAGGATTGCATACAAAGGAAACATGATGTAAAAATTAATAACGGTAACTGCCTTTGGAATTACAAATTCATCTTTGCGTGAAAAATATGCAATAAAAAACTGTATGGCAAATATAAAGAAAGAACAAGTCCAGATTACCATATAAAGGTTTTCATTGAAACTTTCTTTTTTTAATATGAGTTTTTCAATTGCCATTGCAATGATCGTAGAACCAATGCCTATACAGCTAGAAGCAATGGATGCTATTGAAAATGAATAGGAAATTGTATAGGCAAGAAGTTTTTCGCCCTGAATGAATTTGAGCAGGAAAAACACGCCCAAAACCAATGCACAATATGTTCCAAAATAGCATATCCATGTAAAAACACTATCTGAATTAAACAGAATGCGCATAGGAACAAGGCAGCACACAAGAGCTACTGCTTGAGAAACTGCATACAGAACAGCTGCATGAGGAAGCTTTTTCAATGCAACAAGGCGTTCCAAAAGAAGCTGCACGAATACAGAAAATACAATTCCCCATGAACCAGCTTTCAAATATGATATAAGGATTTTTTCAACAGGATCTTTTACATTCCCAATAACAAGGATTGATGCAATTACAGAACAGACAATGCCAAGCAAAAGACTTACAGGGAACCTTACAACCGATTCCCTGACATTTACAAAAATACGTTTAAATACATTCATAGACTTTATGTGTCTCCCTAACAAAAAAAAGATAAAAGAATGCAAAGGTTACGAATAAGGAAACATATTTTTTTTTTACATAGTTTTGTTTCGGTACTAAATGTTTTTCCGTTCTAGTAAGTAACGGTGTTCCGTTCTAGTAAGTAACGGTGTTCCGTTCT
>CAMVEQ010000191.1:0-4433 GCA_947166545.1 uncultured Treponema sp.
TTGTGAAATTGATAAAGTAGTATTGTTGTTGTAATAACCGGTACCAACATCAAATATGTGAGAAATCTTATAGCCAGCTATACTAATTTTTGGATCTTTGGCATCAATTTTATAAGCAGCCTTTGCTCTTTCTAAACTACAACTTTGTCCGAATCTTGCAGGAAACTTACGTGATATCATCATTTCCTTGAAGTCAGAATATTCTGGAACATAACCATCTATAGCCATCTTTAAGAAATATGCTGAAAAATAATTATCAGTGTAAAAGAAAGAATAATTCTTATCTGTTTTTGTAACAAAGCCTCGTCTTAAATCTTTATCGCCATTTTCCCTTCGGTCATTAAACGTTCTAATAGCATAAACGACCCCAACGTCATCGACATATCTGTATAACAAGTCACACCATTTAGAAATGATATCTACTGGTATTAAATGTGGTTTAACAAAGGCTTCCCAAAAATCACTTATTGTAGCAGCTTCACCAGTAGTAAAAGATTTTATAGGTGGAAAATCGATTGTTGCTAATTTTTCGCGTAAAGTCATATTGCAAATAAACTCCAATTTTAATGTATATTTATCTTAGAAAAATCTTTTTCAAAGTTATCGCTTTCTCGCACAGAGCAATTATTTGATAACCATTGATCAATTTTTGGTAAATAGTTTTCCATTAAGGAATTGTAATCATCAATACAGGATTTATATTTTTGATAAATAAAACTTTGAAATAGTTTTTGAAACTCTTCAACATATTTTCCTTTGGATTCATGGACTGTAAACGGATCAATTATTTTAGGTATAAACACGATATTCCAAGGTGCTGTAAAACAGAAGATATTTTTTGTATTTCCAAATACATGTGCAACTTGATAATTAAAAATCGAATGATTCTTTTTATAACCAGTATATGTTTCTATCAATTTTGTTGGTTGCTGATTGTTCGAAGGATCAATTCTTACTGAGAGATTAAAAATATCTTTATATAACTGTAGTAGGGTATTATTTCCTACACCATTTCTTCCAGAACTTCGTATGTAAATTGAATCGTCACGATTATAAATCTTTTGCTTTAATTCATTCCAAAGTTTTATGCATTGGTTTTCTTCAATTGATATTATATTATCCAAGCCAAACTGAAATAATGTATCTTTGGAACATATTTTGAAAAATTGTTCATAAGAATCCAAGTTCATCATTTAATACCCTTACATTTTGTTAAGAATTCGTTTTTTGGTAATGTATATAAAGAACTAACAATATCCCAATTTGTTCTTCGTCCTGTTTCACCTGTAGGCAAACCTGTTAATGGAGAGATTATATTATAATTAAATCTTTCAATTCCTTCCTCGTCTAGCATAGAAGCTATATTCATAATTTTCATTTTTATAGAGTTGATACTTCTATTAGTTATATCATATATTTTTTCAATTCCACCAAAATCATTTGCATTATACATAGCAGCATAAGTGCAAAGGACAATTTCTTCATATGTAAAAAGATTTCGTTTCATGAAATCCTCCTGTTAAGCATTAATAATACTTTAATAATTGTTTTAATTAAAAATCAGTTATCTGATTTACATTTTCAATTTTCCTGCCCCATTTTGCAAAAAACAAGGAGTTATACTTTTCATTGAAATGAGCAACATATACACTTAAATCAACATCCTCGAAAAATGCCCATTCATTACCATGTTCAATTAGAGAGTTTTTTATAGAATCCATATTACTATTTGCCAAACGAAATTGACCGCTTTTTGGGGGTGTGATTCCATATTTTTCTATAAGTAATAATTCTAATTCATCATAAGAGTTTGTTAGCAAAAGTCATTTATAGGCTTCATTCCTTTTTCAGCAGCTTCGTCCATCAAATTTAGATTGTTATATTATACATCGTATAAATCCAATTAACAATTTTTTATTTAAACTCAGGAGAGTTCAAACTATGCTTTTAGCATAATGATAAATGAGTCCCAAGCCACGGGAATGAAAAAAAATGTTGTTCTTCGATTTCCAAGAGTCGAATTACTATAAAAATTGTTATGTGTTATGTAAGTACTAACAAGATCTGGTCCAATTTTAAAATTCCTAGTAAGCTGCAGGTATGACAGAGAGTACACGTTGTTTATATTATAGTAATATTGAATCATTTCTTGATAAAGATAAAGAATCAATCTTAGGTATACTATGTGAAAGATATCATGGAGATGCTCTAACAACTACAAGAGAAGCCTGGATAGGTGAAATCAAAACTCTACAAGAACAACTGATACCCTGGAAGAACTCAAATGGTCAAATCATTTTTTAATACGATATTCCACGTTTAGGAAAACGCCTGGATGTAGTTCTTCTATTAAGTGGAATTATTTTCTGCCTCGAATTCAAAGTAGGTGAGACAAAATTAAATGAGAAAGATGTAGACCAGGTTCTTGATTATGCTCTCGATTTAAAGAACTTTCATAAGTTTGGTCATGATAAATTAATTGTTCCTATTCTGATTCCTACACAATATTCAAAAACATCTTCTGTGATTCAAGCTTCTGTTTATGATAATAGAGTAATCAATCCTCTTATAACAGGAAACACAGGAATTGCTGATTTAATTTCAGAAGTTATAAAGCAATTTCCAGATGAAGAGCCCATAGAAGAAAATTGGATAATAAGTCCTTATGCTCCAACCCCAACAATAATTGAGGCTGCAAAAGCTTTGTATGAAGGTCATTCTGTAGAAGACATAACAAGACATGAAGCAGATAAAGTTAATACAGACAAGACAATTGCTATATTCTTGATGTTATCAAAAGAAGTAAACAAAAAGGCGAAAAGAGTATTTGTTTTGTAACAGGAGTTCCAGGGGCTGGAAAAACCTTAGTTGGACTTGATGTTGCGGTAAAGCAAACCTATCAGGGAGGAAACACTCCAATTGAAGATGAACAGGCAGTTTAAAGGGAGCAGGTTATGGCGAGGTTGAACATGTTGCAATATTTGATGAAGCACAACGTTCCTGGACTCATAAAAGGCTTGCAGATTATTTGAAGCGAGGTGGCACTTATGGCAATAAACTTAAGGTGCCAAATTTTCCAATGTCAGAAGCTTCTTTTTTAATATGGTCTTTGGATCAAAGAGAAGATTGGGCTACTATCGTTTGTCTTGTTGATGGTGGCCAGGAGATTAATACAGGTGAAGCGGGAATCTCAGAATGGATAAAATCTCTTAATGAAACATTTACACACTGGAAGGTGTATATTTCGCCAAAATTAACTGAAGCAGAATATGCTGAAGAAAATGCGGTTCATTGGTTTCTTGAAGATAAAGCAGATACCAGAGCTTCAAATTATCTCGAAGATGCTGCAACTGAGATTCAGGTACAAGGTCTCGAACTTGATTATACTTGCTTATTATGGGATGCCGATATGCGTTATGAAAACGGACTCTGACAGTTTTATAGATTCAATGGTAAAGACAGATGGAATAAGATTGAACCAGTGACTGAAAATAAGCAAGAGCAGATTAAATATATGTTTAATTCCTATCGCGTATTACTTACTCGTGCAAGAGCGGGAATGATTATTTGTGTGCCAGAAGGAAATCCTCATAAAACGTCAACAGGTTTCTGGGAAGATGAGACTCGCCTCCCAGAGTATTATGAAGGTACATATAAATATCTGAAAAGTATTGGATTTGAAGAAATATAAATCTATAATATTTTATAATGAAACAAATCACAGTAAGCGGAGCAATAATCCTCCGTACAAATCCAGAAACCAACAAAAAAGAAATATTTGCAACTCAGCGTGGTTATGGCGACTGGAAAGGATGGTGGGAATTCCCGGGCGGAAAGCTCGAGCCAGGCGAAACTCCCCAGCAGTGCATTGAACGCGAAATCCGAGAGGAACTTGCAACAGAAGTTAAGGCTGAGAAGATTCTTGGTGTTGTGGATTATGATTATCCAAATTTCCATCTGACCATGCATTGTATTTTGTGCAGTATTGTTACTGGTGATTTGAAACTTCTGGAGCATGAGGCAGCCCGCTGGCTTACAAAGGAAACTCTGCGTTCTGTAGACTGGTTGCCTGCGGATCAGTTGATTCTGGACAAGATTGAAGAGGTCCTGAAATGAAAATAATAGTCAGTGCCTGCCTGGCCGGTGACAATTGCAAATACAATGGTGGAAATAATTTCAATCAGAAGATGATGGACTTCCTCTGGTAAAAAAATCCCGGGCCACGGACTTTTTGCAGAGCTTTGCATTAAGGATGGTTATAAGGTTTTGGATTTGGAATTGATGATATGTACGGCAATGCTATATAAATCTTTTGCCCTAGAAAAATGTAAAATATGTTATATGAAACGCCTAGAAAAATGTATTATTTTTGTTGATATTCCCCTAGAAAAGTGTAAAATATAGGTAATGGAACGATTTTTATATAATCAGCT
>CAMVEQ010000192.1:0-4432 GCA_947166545.1 uncultured Treponema sp.
TGTTTTCGGGGTAGACAGCAATGGTACTCTTGTTAATCCTGCAAACGGTATGCGTGTTCAGGGATGGATGGCAGAAAATATAAATGGTGAACAGGTTGTACGTTCTTCAGCAACTCCAACCGATCTTGTTATTCCTGTAGGACAGAAAGATCCTCCAAAGGCTACTCAGAATGTTCATTACTTCTGTAACTTGAATAAGAACACTCCTGAAATTACTGATCCTAATGATGAACTTCAGGTAACAAGAGGAACATGGCAGACTGAATTTGACATTTATGACTCTTACGGTAATGCACATCAGTTGCAGATGAACTTCCAGAAGGTTGTAGGGAATCCTAACCAGTGGACAGTTACAGTAAATGTAGATCCAGCTGCTGCTGTTGGCACAGAGACTCGCGTAGGTCTTGGAACAACAGACGGTGTTACAAATACATACACTCTTAATTTTGACAATATGGGTACTCTCCAGTCTATTACAGATAGTGCTGGAAATGTTTCTAATCCAGAAGGTGAAATCATTCTTCAGGCATCTTTCAATGTTCCTGACAGTAATCTTGATGAAGGTGGAAACCCATACCGCCAGACATTTAACCTTAACCTTGGAACAATTGGTTCTATGGAAAATACTATAACACAGAGTGCTTCTGCAAGTAGTACAAAGGCTAACTATCAGGATGGTTACAAGCTTGGTTATCTTGACAACTTTAAGATTGATCAGAGCGGTACAATTACTGGTGTATATTCTAACGGTTCAACAAGAACAATCGGTAAAATTGCAATGGCAAGCTTTACAAACCAGGGTGGTCTTGAAAAGCAGGGCGATACAATGTTTGCCGAATCAATAAACAGCGGTATTGCTAATGTTGGTGAAAGTGGTTCTGCAGGAAAAGGTAAACTTATTTCTGGTACTCTTGAAATGAGTAACGTTGACCTTACTGAACAGCTTACAGACATGATTGTTACACAGAGAGGCTTCGAAGCTAACTCTAAGACAATCCAGACTGGCGATTCAATGCTGGAAACAGTTTTGAGCTTGAAGCGTTAATCTTAGTACATTATTTATAGCCTAAGGTATATATAAGACCTGTCAGATTCGGTATAATTCGTATCTGACAGGTTTTTTATTTTTTAGGAGTTAATACAATATGAAATTTCTACATCTTTCTGACCTGCATCTTGGAAAAAGGGTAAATCAGTTTTCCATGCTGGAAGATCAGACTTTTATTCTTAAGCAGATTCTTGCCATTATTGATGCAGAAAAACCCGATGCAGTCCTTATTGCAGGAGATGTATACGATACACCGCAGCCTCCTGTCGCTGCTGTAGAAATTCTGGACGATTTTTTAACTCAACTTGCAGAAAGAAAGATACAGACTTTTATCATAAGCGGAAACCATGATTCTCCAGAACGGCTTTCATTTGGTGCTCGGCTTATGAAATTAAGCGGAATTCATATTGCTCCAGTGTATACAGGTTCTGTAGAGCCGTTTATGCTTTCTGATGAATATGGAAGTGTTGCCGTGTATATGCTGCCTTTTATCAAGCCCGCCGTGGTTCATTCTGTGTTTCCTGATGCAGAAATTCATTCATATACGGATGCTGTAAAAATTGCAATAGATGCAATGCATATAGATACTAATGTTAGAAATGTTCTTGTAGCACATCAATTTGTTACAGGAGCTTCGCAGGCAGGCTCGGAAGAGCTTGTGATTGGCGGGCTTGATAATGTGGAGTCTTATGTCTTTAACGACTTTGATTATGTGGCGTTAGGGCATATTCACGGTGCCCAGAAAGCAGGAAAAGACAGCATACGATATTGTGGTACACCTCTGAAATATTCGTTTTCAGAAGCAAATGATGAAAAATCTGTTTTGATAGTCGAACTGGAAAATAAGGGAACTGTACAGACAAGAACCATTCCTCTTAAGCCCCTGCATGATATGCGGGAAATAAAAGGCAGTTACGAAGAGCTTACACTTAAAAAGAATTATGAAGGGCAGGATACACAGGATTATGTTCACATTACCTTGACCGATGAAGAAGATGTTATTGACGCAGTAGCAAAATTACGCGTTATTTACTCTAATCTTATGAAGCTAGATTATGACAATACACGCACACGTTCTGGCACTCAAATAGTAGAAAATCTTTCGGAAGTGAAGACTTCATCCCCAATTGACTTGTTTATGGAATTTTTTAAGACCTGTAATGGTAAAGATATGTCGGAAGAGCAGAAAGAATATGTTCAAAATAAAATAGATAAAATCTGGAGTGAAGCCTGAATGAAACCCTTGTCACTTGAAATAGTAGGATTTGGAACTTACTGCAAAAAAACTGTCATAGATTTTTCTTTGTTTGGCAGTAAAGGACTGTATTTAATTACAGGCGACACTGGAGCTGGCAAAACCACAATATTTGATGCCATTACTTATGCCCTGTATGGAGAAGCCAGCGGCGATAACCGTGACGAATCAATGTTGCGTTCTACATTTGCAGATGATGAAACAGAAACATCTGTTCATTTAAAATTTGAATTAAAAGGCAAAGTTTTTGATATAAAAAGAAACCCACCATATAAGCGCAAGGCAAAGCGTGGTGAAGGAATGACAGAACAAGTTGCCGATGCAACACTAACTTTGCCAGACGGAAAAGTTATTACAGGTAAGAAAAAAGTAACAGAAGAAATAATTTCTATACTCGGTATTGACCGCAATCAGTTTACGCAGATTGTAATGATTGCTCAAGGCGATTTCTTAAAGTTGCTTACTGCGGATACAGAAACTCGGCAGAAAATATTTAGAAAACTTTTTAAGACCGACTATTACGATAGTTTGCAAAAAATCATTAATCAAGAAACAAATGACTTAAAGAAAGACTATGATATTTATAAAAACAGCATTATGCAGTACTTTGACGGTTTGCGATGTGACAGTTATTGCCCTTCAAGTATCGTAGAGGATATTCAAAAAATAAAAGAATTAGAAATGCCTTTGCTAACATCTTCGTTTGACACTATTCAAAATCTCTTGAAAAATGAAGATGAAACCTTAAAAGATGTGTCGGACCGCATTCAGAAAAACGAAACTGAATTGGAAAGATATACTGTAATCTTGGAAAATGTTGCAAGAATGACATCTTTACAGGAGTCATTAAAAAGTGTAGAAGCAGCCTATGAGGAAAAAACAGTTCTTTTGGATGACGGAGCAAAAAAACTCGAAGCCGAAAAATTAAACGAAAAAATAATTTCTGAAAAAGAAGCTGAAATTGCACTCATTCAAAAAGATTTACCTGTATATGACAGTCTTGAGCAGAAAAAACAGCTGATAGAATCTTTATTAGGTAAGATTGAAAAAGAAAAGGGGAGTCTTGTAACCTTAGATGCGGATATTGAAAAGAAAACCGATTATATTAATTCATTAAAAAAAGAACTTGCAGAATTGAGTTCTGCAGGGGAAAATAAGCAGAAACTTTTAAGCGATATTGAAAAAGTTGAAAAGCGGGGAAAAGAACTTGCTGCATTGCAGACTGAACAGAAACGTTACAAAACCTTAGTTGCAGAAAAAGAAAATGCAGAAATAGACTTATTGTTGATTGAAAAAGAATTTTCTGAAAAGAATACGGAATATACTCATTTGTTTCAGGCTTTTTTGAATGAACAGGCTGGCATTCTTGCAGAAAAACTTGAGGAAAATGTGCCTTGCCCAGTTTGTGGCTCTCTTGTGCATCCTAATCCCGCAAAAAAATCTTATTCTGCACCAAGTGAATCTGAATTAAATAAGGCAAAAAAGAACCTGGATGATATACAGACAAAAGCGTTAAATCAAAAAAATATTCTAGGTGAAAAGAAAGGTCTTGCAGATGCAAGTTATTCAGCTATTGCAGAAAAGTCTGCGGAATTAAATGTAGAACCTTCGGAGCAGTCGATTTCTTTGGAATTACAGGATTTACGACGGCAGTATGTTTCTTTGACTCAGCTTATAGCGGAGGAAGATTTACGAATAAAAAGAGAATTGTCTTTGGAAACAATGATTCCAGAAGAAGAAGCATTGTTAAAACAGAAGGAAGCGGATCAAGTTCAGCAAAATATGAATTTGGAAAAAGATAAGACTTTGTTGCAGGAACAGGAAAATCAGGAAAAAGAAATTGCTTCTAAATTAAAGACTTCAAAGGCAGAGGCTCTGAATAATATTTCTTCATTGCAAAGTGATATTGATTCCATGCGTCTGGCATTGGAAACGGCACGTTCTGATTATGAAAAGATTAATGGTGAAGTTACAAAGTTAAAAGGGCAGTCTGAAACTTTACAGTCACAGATAAAATCCTTGCAAAAGATTTTGAATGCTGAAAATCTTGCTGATGATATAAACACTATAAAAGAGCGTCAGGCTGATTTGGAAAAAAATAAACAGGAGCTTCATTTAAAATATGACAA
>CAMVEQ010000193.1:0-4386 GCA_947166545.1 uncultured Treponema sp.
AGTCAAGCTCTCCTGCGCCGATGATAGTGGGACACAGTCCCGCGAAAGCAGGTGGTTGCTGATTTTTTTATTTTAAACTCTATTTATCAGCAAATAAAAAAGACTGCATGATGTTGCGCATCACGCAGTCTTTTTCTATAAATATATTAGTTGTAATTAAATATTAATCCATTGCATTTTTTATGGCTTTCATTAATTCTTCATAAGTTTCGTAAGCAGGAATGTTTGGATTGTCTGCCTTGATTTTGTCGGTACTTTTGAACAGGAAGCCTGCTTTACTTGCTTTAATCATGCCAAGGTCATTATAACTGTCGCCACTTGCTATTGTCTGGAAGCCTATAGACTGGAGAGCTTTTACTGTATTTAATTTAGAATCCGGAAGTCTCATCTTAAATCCTGTAATTTCTCCATTTGGCTGAACTTCAAGAGTGTTACAGAAAATTGTAGGCATGCCCAGTTTTTTCATTAAAGGAGCTGCAAACTGTGTAAATGTATCGCTTATAATGATTACCTGTGAAATGCTACGCAATTCGTCAAGAAATTCTTTTGCTCCTGGCATTGGATCAATCTTTGCAATTGTGTCCTGAATTTCTTTAAGACCAAGATTGTGCTCTTTTAAGATGCCAAGACGCCAGTTCATAAGCTTGTTATAATCTGGTTCATCTCTTGTTGTGCGCTTTAATTCTGGAATTCCCGAAGCTTGTGAAAAAGCAATCCAAATTTCAGGAACAAGAACACCTTCAAGGTCAAGACAGGTAATATACATGTTATTACTCATTTTTCGTATCCTTTTTGTATGTAAATTTGTTATAATACTATCATAGAGTACTAAAATAATCGATACGTTTTTTTGATTTTGTTAGTGCTAAAAATGAGCAGTTGTGCCGATATTTAATATCGGAATTATAATTGCAATCAGGAGTAAAAAAATGAAAAAAATTTTAGCTGTAGTAATGGCTTTTGCTGTATCCGCAGTATCTGCTTTTGCAGTAGAAGCTGCTTTGGGTGTTCGTGGTGATGTTTCCATGAACCTTGGATCTACTTTTGCAAGTGACGCTGGGCTTGATGGAACTTCGTCTGACATGGTATGGGGTGGCGGATTTTCTCTTTATGGTGTTATTGATTTCTATAACACAGAGCAGTTTGCCATTGGTATTCAGCCGGAACTTGGCATTCAGTTTAATAACGGTGTTAAGCAGTCAAAATATGGCATGACAGAGACTATTACAAACCATACATTTGAAATTCCTGTTCTGCTTACTATGAAATATAATGTAACTCCAAACGTATATTTTGGAGGCGGTATTGGTCCTTATGTATCATTCCAGATGGGAAAGATGAAGACTAACATGAAAGGTTGGGGGCAAGACTATACTGTTAATGCAAGCTCAAAAGGTGCTACATTCGGTGTTGCATTCGACCTCAAGACTGGAGTAAAGGCTGGTTCTGGTTACTTTGTATTTGATGTTCGCTATCTGTTGAACTTCAATGCTACGAAGGCTGAATACGCAGGTGAAACAAATGATGTCTTTACTCGCCGTGCTCTTACATTTGGTGTTGGATACGAAGTTAAGTTCTAATTACTCATAACTAATATTTTTACATATAAATATAAAGCCAGATTTGCTTCAATTAATTGTGCAAGTCTGGCTTTTTTACTATAATGCATACTATGTCAGTAGAAACAAAAAAGAAGATTGAAATCCTTGATTCAACACTGAGAGATGGTGCTCAGGGGGAAGGAATCAGCTTTTCCGTGCAGGATAAAATCCATATTGTCCAGGCATTGGATGAATTGGGTGTTGCTTATATAGAAGCTGGAAATCCAGGAAGTAACCCAAAGGATATGGAGTTTTTTCAGAAAGCCCATTCATTGAAACTTGCAAATTCAAAGATTGTTGCCTTTGGTTCAACCCGTAGAAAAGACATTAAATGTTCAGAAGATGTAAATTTGCAGAGTCTTCTTGCTGCCGATACAGAAACCGTTGTTATTTTCGGCAAAACATGGGATTTTCAGGCAACAGAAATTCTTCATGCTACATTGGAACAGAATCTGGAAATGATTTCTGATACATGCCGTTATCTTACTGAACACGATAGAAAAGTTATTTTTGATGCAGAGCATTTTTTTACAGGCTATGCTGCAAACGCAGACTATGCAATGAAAGCTCTAAAAGCTGCTGCAGACGGTGGAGCAGAGGTTCTTTGCCTTTGTGAGACTAAAGGCGGCTGCATGGTATCTGACTGTAAAAGAATTGTTTCGGATGTTACGGAACGCTTTGGCTCTTCTTGTAAAGTAGGCATCCATACACATAATGATTCAGGTCTTGCCGTTGCAAATTCCTTGATTGCCGTAGAGTCTGGAGCTTCTCATGTACAAGGCGTTTTGCTTGGTTTTGGCGAAAGAACTGGTAATGCAAATCTTTCTACAATTCTTGCAGACCTTCAGCTAAAAATGGGTTATGAATGTATTCCTGCCGAAAGCATTGCTAATTTGACCCCTTTGTGTCGCCGTGTTGCAGAAATCGCTAACATTCCACTTGATCCTGGAATGCCTTACGTTGGCGATAATGCCTTTGCCCATAAAGCTGGAATGCACATTGATGCTGTCCTTAAAAATCCTTCTGCGTATGAGCATATTAATCCTGACAGCGTTGGAAACGAACGTGTGTTCCTTATGAGTGAAGTTGCAGGCAGAAGCATGATTATTGAAAAGATTAAAAAGTTTGATCCTTCAATAACAAAATCTAGCCCTGTTGTTGCGGACATTGTAAAAGAAGTAAAGGAAAAGGAACACGAAGGCTATCAGTTTGAAGGTGCTGACGGAAGCTTTGAACTGCTGGTTCGTAAAGCAATTGGTAAGTATCAGCCATTCTTTAACCTGCATTATTATAAGACAAGTGGCGAAATTCCTCTTGTAGAAGACGGCCTTTATTCTTTTGCTCAGCTTAAAATAGAAGTTGATGGAAACATAAAGATTTCTGCTGGTGAAGGTAACGGACCTGTTAATGCTTTGGATAATGCCCTCCGCTCTGCATTGAAGCCGTTTTATCCTTCTGTTGCAAACATCAAGCTTACAGACTATAAGGTCCGTGTTCTTGACAGTAAAAGTGCAACTGCCAGCCGTGTACGCGTATTAATTGAAAGCTCAGACGGAATTGACAGCTGGTCAACAATGGGCGTTAGTTGTGACGTTGTTGAAGCTTCTTGGTTTGCACTTGTAGATTCATTTGAATATAAACTGATCCGAGACATCGAAAAAAAATATCAAAAGTTTATCTAGATTTTATTTGACAAATACCACTTTCAGAGTGATAATAATATCAGATAAAATTGATGTATATCAATTGATAGAAATTGGTGATCTTTGGAGGATTTTCATGAAAAAAATTGTTGGTCTGCTTCTTTCGTTGGCAGTTGCAGGTACTGTATTTATGGGATGCAGTAAGAACGGCGATGCAGGAAAAGCTGCTGGAGGAAGTTCCTCTGGTAACAAGAGAATTCTGATTGGTGTTTCAATCTGGAGTTCTACAGACACACTCGGTAGCCAGTGTAAGCGTATTGTAGATGCTGCTGCAAAGGCTCTTGATGTTGATGTTATGTATGTTGACCAGGGACACATTTCAGAACAGGTAACAGCTTCTGCAGAAACATTGTGTGCTGCAGGTTGTGACGGTATTATCATCTGTAACTCTGCTTCTGCAGAAATGACATCAGTAATTAATACTTGTACACAGAACAAAGTATATGTTGCTCAGTTCTTCCGTATAATTAATCAGGATACAAACCCTAACGAATTCAAACTTGCACAGCAGTCTCCTTACTATGTTGGTGCAGTTCACGAAAACGAAATTGATAATGGTAAGAACCTTGTAAAGATTCTTGGAGAAAAAGGAAACCGCAAGATTGCTCTTGAAGGCTGGGAAGCTGGAGATGCAACATTCCTTCTTCGCTGGGAAGGATACAAAGAAGGTGTAAAGGCATGGAATGCTGCACATTCTTCAGATCAGATGACATTGCTTGACCCACAGTACGGTGGTACAACATCAGATACTGGTCGTGCAACAGCAGAAGCTATCATGAATGCAAATCCTGATATTGATGCTCTCATCGTTGCTGGTGGTGGTGGAGACACATTGGTTGGTGCTCTTGCAGCTATTGAAGCAGCTGGAAAGAAAGGAAAGATTGACGTTGTTTCAACAGACTTCCTTGCTGACCTTGACAAGCAGCTTGCAACAGGTGGTATGGCAGCTGAATCTGGTGGACACTTCTGTGACCCACTCATCGCTTTCATGCTCGTATACAATGCTATAAAGGGTAACTACAAAGTTCCAGCTAACAGCTTCTACGATGTAAACTTCCCATATCTTTACGTTGCTTCATCAG
>CAMVEQ010000194.1:0-4320 GCA_947166545.1 uncultured Treponema sp.
CGTCTTTGCAGATTACTCCTACGTCTTTTAACTTTCGCCCTGCATTGCTTTTTGTCTGCGTGGCTTCTTTTGGTGCTGTAGCAGTTCCGTTGCGGTATGCTTCTTCGTAAGAGTCCAGAGCATGTACATAAGGTGGCAGTTCGCTTTCCTTACCTGTGAACCAGCAAGTGCCCCTTACATCTCGTATGTCGCGGATGTTTTCTCCTGCCTTAAGGCGTTCTGCAATTTCAAGAATGGCATGTTCACCCATGCCGTACATTAGAAGGTCTGCCTTTGTGTCTAGAAGAATGGAATGTTTTACCGTGTTTGACCAGTAATCGTAATGGCTTGTACGCCTAAGGCTTGCTTCAATGCCGCCAATCATGACTGCAACACCTTTGTATGCTTCCCTTATTTTTGAAACGTAGGCGGTTAAAGCTCTGTCGGGTCTTTTTCCTGCTACTCCGCCGTGGGAATAAGCGTCTTCACTGCGGGGCTTGTTGTTTGCGGTGTAGTTGCTTACCATGCTGTCCATTGCTCCTGCACTTACAAGAAATCCCAGCTTTGGTCTGCCGAATTCCTTAAAGCTTTCACTGGTGTGCCAGTCGGGCTGGGCAAGGATTCCTACTGTATAGCCATGGCTTTCCAAAAGCCTGCCCAGAAGGGCGGCTGCAAAACTTGCGTGGTCTATATATGCATCACCAGTTACAAAAACAAAGTCTACTTCTGAAAGTCCGCGTTCCCGAACATCTTCCATGGAAACACACAAAAAAGGATTAGGCATGAATTTACTATACAGCAATACGGATATATTTTCTATTAGTTGTAATCTTTACAAATTGTTTTACTTGACTAGGCATAATCTCGTAAATACAATATGCGTATGAAAGATTACTTCCAGAAGATTTTCCGCTATAAAACTACTTGGGTGCTTCTTGCCCTTTCCTTGTTTTCCATGTTACTTTCCGTATGCAGAGTTGCCGTTACAGGTCGATCTCTTTTTATGTTCATGATATGGAACTTGTTTCTTGCATTCGTTCCGTGGTTTGCTGCATCTGTCGTGTATGTAAAGAATATAAAGAGCAAGGCGGTAATTGTTCTTATAATTTTGTTTTGGCTGGCATTCTTTCCTAATGCTCCTTATGTGTTGACAGATTTAATTCATCTTGGAAAAGGAAATTCCGCTCCTGTGTGGTATGATCTTATTCTTTTGTTAAGTTATGGATTTTCAGGTCTTATCTACGGTTTTGTAAGCTTGCAGATGATAGAAGAAAAGATAAAAAGCGTGTTCCGTTTGAAACATGTTGAAATTCTAAGTGCCGTGTTGATTTACCTTGCATGTTTTGGAATTTATCTTGGCCGTTTTCTTCGCTGGAACTCTTGGGATTTAGTAAGCAGAATGAACCTTGTCATTCAGGATGTAGTTGATAGAATGGCATTCCCGAACCGTCACCCGACAACTTGGATTTTTACCTTTCTGTTTGGCACTTTACTAAACATGGTTTACATCGTGTTCCGCCAAGATGAGCTTAAGGCGAAGTAAGGTCTTTATGCTTTTTTGTCTACATGCTATATTCTATAATCTATGGAATTGAATGAAAATGAAAGCGGTGTTGCTACTGAAAACGAAGTAAAACCTCCACGAGATTATAAAGTTATTCTGCTCAATGATGATTACACTACTAAAGACTTTGTTGTATTCATCCTCGAGACCGTCTTTCAGAAGAAAGAAGCTGAGGCGGTTGCCGTAATGGAGTCTGTTCATAAAACAGGTAAAGGCGTAGCTGGCATATATACCTATGACATAGCCGCAACAAAAGCTCAGAAAACGGTAAAACTTGCTCGTGCAAACGGATTCCCACTTAACTGTACTTTGGAAAGCTGCTAGGCAGGACGGTTTTATATGATGGAAATAGACACACTTTTAAACAAGATAATAAAATCTGCATATAAGAACGCAGAGAAATCTCACCATGAATTCCTTACGCCAGAACATCTTCTTCTTGCATCCCTTGAATTTAATCAGATAAAAGACCTTCTTCTTACATGTGGCGCAAACATAAGTGCAATTGCTTTTGATCTTGAATCTTACATAATGGGAAACGTTCCTGTCGTAGAAAAAGGCGGAACAGATGCGTCAATAGGCTTCAATTCCGTAATGGAGCGAGCCAGCCAGCAGTGCATGAATGCCGACAAGCAGGTAATTACAATGTCTGATGTTCTTGTAAGCATGCTGGATGAAGAAAATAATTACTGCTCATATATACTGCAGAAAAACGGTGTTGTCCGTCTGGCTTTGCTTGAAGCCATAAGCATTGCAAATAACGACAAGGAATTTAGAGAGACAAATCTTGCGGATGCGGACAATGTAAGTCCGTCTGTTCTTGAAAAATATGCCGAAGACCTTACTTTAAAGGCAAAAAACGGAGAACTTGATGTTCTTATTGGCCGCAAAGATGAAATTGAGCGTACCATCCAGGTGCTATGCCGCCGTACAAAGAATAATCCCCTTCATGTTGGAGATGCAGGAGTTGGAAAGACTGCAATAACAGAAGGTCTTGCGTCTTTGATTGCAGAAGGAAAAGTGCCGGAACTGCTCAAAGGTTTTTCCGTGTATTCGTTAGACATGGGAACTCTTCTTGCAGGAACAAAGTTCCGTGGTGACTTTGAGGAACGCCTTAAAAAGATAACCTCAGAACTTTTAAAAAAAGAAAAAGCAATTCTTTTCATAGATGAAATTCATACGATTGTAGGTGCGGGCTCTGTCAGCGGAGGATCCCTTGACGCTGCCAACATATTAAAGCCTGTACTTACAAGCGGAAAAGTACGTTGCATAGGTTCTACTACATTTGAAGAGTATGCCCGCATATTTGAAAAAGACCGTGCACTTGCAAGACGTTTTCAGAAGATAGATATTCTGGAACCCTCCCGTGATGAGTGCGTAAAGATTTTGAGCGGATTAAAACCTAAGTATGAAGAATATCACAGGGTTCGCTATCCTCTTGGCTCTTTGGAATGTGCAGTGGATTTATCCGTGCAGTATATTACAGACCGTCGGCTTCCAGATAAAGCAATAGACATTATGGATGAGGCTGGTGCGTATATCCGCATACATGCAAAAAAGTCAGCAGTAAAGCCTGTTGTTTCAGAAAACATAATCAGGCGGATAACTGCAAAGATGGCTCGAGTTCCGCTTGAAAACATTACTGTAAACGAAAAGGATAATTTGAAAAATATAGAGCAGACATTGAAGTCTCAGATATTCGGTCAGGATGAAGCTGTGCGTGCCGTGAGTCTTGCAGTTAAAAAAGCCCGTGCAGGATTTCGCAACATGGAAAAACCTGAAGCTGTGTTTCTTTTTGTTGGACCTACAGGGGTGGGTAAGACGGAACTTACTAAAGTGCTTGCCGATACTCTTGGAGAAAAACTTTTACGCTTTGATATGAGTGAATATCAGGAAAAGTATACAGTAAGCCGTTTGATTGGTTCTGCTCCAGGATATGTAGGTTATGAAAACGGCGGCATCCTTACGGATTCTGTGCGTAAAGAACCACATTCTATTGTTCTGTTTGATGAAATAGAAAAAGCTCATCAGGATATATACAATATCCTTTTGCAGATTATGGATTACGGTACTCTTACTGATAATCAGGGACGCAAGGCTGATTTCCGTAACTGTATAATCATCATGACAAGTAATGCTGGTGCAAGGGACATGGAAAAAGGTTCTGTCGGTTTTGGTGCAGGAAGTTTTTCTGCTTCGGATGACAGGGCAACTTTGAAAGAGGCTGTAGATAAAGCCTTCTCGCCAGAGTTCCGTAACCGTTTGGATTCTGTAATTCCGTTCTTTCATCTTTCTACAGAGATTACTAATGATATTGTGCGGAAGAATATCTTGCAGATAGAGAAACGACTTGCAGAAAAAAATGTAAAGCTTGAAGTTTCTGAAGCTGCCGTCTCTTATATTGCAGAAAAAGGATACAGCAGGGAATTTGGTGCACGTAATATTGCTAGGACTGCGGAAGAACTTATTGCATCTCCTTTAGTGGATGAGCTTTTGTTTGGAAAGCTGAGTAATGGTGGACGCGTGAGCATTGATGTTGCAGACAATGAGCTTTCTTTTAAATATGAATGAGTCTTATATGCCTGAAACTAGCTTTATTGATACTGATTACCTGTTTAAGTTTCCTGAACCTGTTGCAGAATATAACGGAGCTTGTCTTGTTTCAAGGGAGATAAATACACAGCTTTTATATTCTGCATATATGCAAGGGGTATTTCCCTGGTTTGATGAAGATGAAGGGGAGCCTGTAGTGTGGTATTCTCCAGATCCAAGATTTT
>CAMVEQ010000195.1:0-4273 GCA_947166545.1 uncultured Treponema sp.
GAAAGACAAAAAAAGCCACCTCGAAAACAGGTGGCTTTATAAAAAATTTGGATGGGCGGCGTATCCATCATATCAGGTTCCCTTTCGGGAGCGCAGGGTGCCTTTCCTGCTCGTCAATTTTCACTATATTATTGCAGAGAAAGAGAGGTTTTGCAACAAAAATCATTTTGTCTGATGGCATGATTTAAATGTAACAGATTTAGGAAGCGTATTTTACACTCCTTCCTTCAAGAAAGCCTTATACAAAGCCTCGGCCATCATCTTACGCATGAACTCATATTTTTCTTTATCTTTTAGCCATGATTCATAGGCTTCCATATTTTCAAAATATGATTTCTGCAAAGTGTCGTCAAAACTCTTCGGCATAATATTGTTGGAGAACATCTGCTGGCCATTAGAGCGCGCAGACGTTTTCAATTTGTCATCCTTTACCATTGAATTGAAAATGTCAGTGAAGATAACTTTATCTCGCTCAGTGAACTTAGTTCCGAATTCTTCGTTTATCTTTTTGATAACTTCAGATAGAGGAGTTTTCTTTTCTTTCTGACCTACTGCATTTTTTATTCTTTGAGGTTCAAGAACTCCATTTTCTTTTTGAAGTACAACGCTCCCCTCAAAAGTTTTTTCAAGTTTGTAATATTCAAGTTTGATTTTATTTGTAATATCTATCATTGTTTCTTTGTCAGCAGGAACAAGTCGTTCAAGATATTTACAGAAAAGGAATTCTCTATGAAGTTCTTTTGAGAACATACGAATTATTTGAGTAATGAAGTTATACCATTTTACAAAAGAACGCAGTAATTTACGGAACTGGTATCTCTGTTCCTGATTCAAGGCATTATAGCCCTGAACAACTGGAAGCAGCGCATTTGTAATAAGAGCTTGTTTTGAAGGATTTTTCTTTTGAATCAAATAAATGTCAGTGACATTTTTAATATCTTCATCATTATAGATTTTAAATGCACGGAGCATTTTCTGAGTTTGGTAAATAAGATTTTTATTAAGTTCTTCTTTTAATTCCGTAGTCTGGAAATAAGGCTGGAAGGCTTCCAAAATCTGTTCTTTAGTATTAACAAAATCCAGAATGTAAGTGTCTTCTTTTCCATCACAAACACGGTTCAATCGGCTAAGAGTTTGAACAGCTTTTACATCACGAAGCTTTTTATCGACAATCATTGTATGTAGGTAAGATTCGCTAAAGCCTGTCTGGTACTTTTCTGCAACAATAAGAATATTTCCTTCATCATGGAATACTTTCTTTGTTTGAGCTTCACTAACCGGTCTTCCGTTATGGTCGCGGTTCATACCGCTTTCTGTATATTCTGTTTCTGTCGGGTCTTCAGGATCTTTCAGGCTTCCTGAAAAAGCTATGAATATTTCGAGATTTTTATAGGCATCGTCTTTTAAGGCTTGTGTTTCAATATAGCGTTTGATTTCATGGTAATATCGAACAGCGGCAAGACGGCTTGCAGTTACAACCATCATTTTTCCACGGCCGTTTATTGCGTGGCGAGTTCTGTCCATGTATGTTTCTACGATAATCTGAGATTTTTGCTGTAAGTTATGGGGATGAAGTTCCTCATATCTTTTTATGAGTTTTACGCTTTTTGAAGCGAATACCTGAGGGTCGTCACTGGATTCCTGTAAAATCTTGTAGCAATTTTTGTAGGTCGTATAGTTTTCAAGGACATTCATTATGAAGCCTTCTTCAACTGCCTGTCTCATAGAATAAACATGGAAAGGCTTAAAACTTCCATCAGCCTGCCGAGTTCCAAACATTTCCAATGTCTTGTTTTTAGGAGTTGCAGTAAAGGCAAAAAAACTTAGATTCTTATGATTACCGTGAGCTGTCATTTCTTTAATCAGCTCATCTTCACTGTCTGGAGTTTTTTCTTCGTTTTCTGCTTCTATCTCTTCCCACTCTTTAAGGGCATCTGCTTTATCAGCAAGTGCAATCTTCAATTTTTTAGCACTGTCGCCAGTCTGGCTTGAATGAGCTTCATCTACAATAATGGCAAACTTCTTTCCATTAACACCTTCAACTTGCTCATAAATCACAGGGAATTTTTGCAATGTTGTAATGATGATTCTTTTTCCATCGTTGATTGCATTTCGCAGAGCCTTGGAATTCTTTTCGCCGTCAACTTCTGTTTTATCATCAATTGTAATAACACTTCCGATTGTATGGTCAAAGCCGCTTACAGTTTCCTGAAGCTGCTGATCCAAAACTTTGCGGTCAGTAATGATGATAACAGAATTGAACATTGGCTTGTCGTTATCATCAAAGAGAGACGCCAGACGATAAGCAACCCAAGCAATACTGTTACTCTTTCCACTTCCAGCACTGTGTTCAACCAGATAATTTGTTCCGCTTCCTTTTTCGCGAACATATGCAATCAGTTTTCGTACAACATCTAGCTGATGATAGCGGGGGAAAATAACCTTCTTAACAGTTTTTATTTTTTCTTCGCCGTTCTCGTCAATATATGTTTCCTGATAGTTTTCATAGTGAATGAACTTGTTTAAGATATCCAGAAGTTTGTCCTTTTGCAAAACTTCTTTCCAAATATATGATGTGACATAATCATTATCAGTGCTTTGAGGATTACCCGCACCGCCATCAACCCCAGCTCCGTTTGAACCTTGATTGAAAGGCAAGAAATCATCTTCCTTCATAGGTTTCTTGGTAGCCATAAATGCATTGTACATATCAACGCAGAAGTAAACCAAAATACGATGATTGAGCTTAAAACAGTTCTCTTTGGCATCACGGTCGTTTATCCACTGTAATTTTGCATTGTCACAGCTCTGGCCTGTAAGCTGATTCTTTAATTCAATGGCAACAAGTGGAATACCATTTACGGCAAGCATCATATCAACGGAATTATTATTCTCTGTCGTATAATGCCACTGGCGGATGCAATGACAGACATTCTGCTTGTAATGCTCTGTTGCTGTCTGATTCAATGAGTTTTCTGGCATAAAATAGCAGACTTTGAATTCAATTCCCAAATGTTTAAAGCCATGTCGTAAAACAGAAATAAGTCCGTCATTATTTACTGCATCTTCAAAAGACTGATAGAAAGCGTGCTCGGTGTTTGAAGGATTCATCTTTTCAAAGCGAGCCCAGGCTTTTTGCTGAGTATCGCGGATAAAGCCAATTAGAGTTGCAATATCCAAGGCATAGCCGTCGGCATTGCCTGCACGATAGCCAGAATCATGAGCCTGTCGCCAGCCACCTTCAGAAGAAATTAAATATTTTTCAATGTCTGTTTCGAACTGTCTTTCGTTGTCTGCCATTTATTACTCCTAAAATCTAGTCATTAAAAAACAAACGTTTTGTATATTTTTCTCGAACTTTTTCATTTTCAATTGTTTTTTTCATGATTTGAATTTTATTTGAACAAAATTGTCTATGTTTGATATAGTTCATACCACAAGGAATTGCAGCTAGTAATTTTTCCCAAAATAATAATTCAGATTCATATTGAGAGACATACCCACCTGTAGTTGTTACTCCTAAATCCCCTCGAAAATCCAACGAAGAAAATAATTCAAAATCATATGTCTTATTCAATAAATAAGTTACAAAATCAAATTTTATGTTCCAGTCAAAGTCCAATAGTGTTACAAATAAATTTTGAATAATCTTTTTTTCTTGATAGTTTGTATCGATTAGGTGATAAACATATTCCCTTGTCTTAGTAAAATTCAGACTAAATAATAGACCTAACTTTTCTATTTGATAACTAAATATTGAGCACTTAGACAATCTATTAAAAAGAGAGTCCATTATTGCTTCAAAATAATCAGAATTAATTATGAATTTGCTAACATCTGGTAAAGAATCGATATATAAATCACTTGCAATTTGCTCAAAAATAAGATTTTCGTATTTCTTTCTAAATATTTCATAGGTATTTAAAAAATATATGAAATATTTCCCTTCATAATCAAAATTGCAATCTTTATTTATTGTGAAAATATACAAATCAAATAATAAATTTAAATCATTTTCAAAAAGTGTGCATAATTCAGCAGGTTGGTAATCATTGCACAATAATCTATCCACGTATATAGAAAAAATATGAGGATTATATCGATTTTTTTCTTTTATGATTGAATATACCTTTATAAAGCAATTTTCATCAAATTGCTTATACTTTTTTATAAAATCTAAATCCCTGTAATATGATGCTTTTATTTCTTTATCATCATCTTTTTCCAAGTACTGGATAAAACTATTATAAACCTCTTTTGTAACATATATATC
>CAMVEQ010000196.1:0-4212 GCA_947166545.1 uncultured Treponema sp.
CTTCTGGCAAGCTTGCAATATAACTACTCAAACCGCTTATATCAAGTCCCCACTTTGCATACAGCGTAAGGTTTTGAGTTACTGCAGTGTTAAAGTTGTATGCCTCAGAAGCAAGAGTTGTACCTCCATCCTCAGACGTGTACCATCCCAAAAAAGCCCTTTGACTCTTTGTAGGGTTCGAAGGCTTCGAAACCTTTTTGTTATATATAACAGTCTGTGCTGTAACGGCACTTCCACCCTGACTGTCAAACGTTACCGTAGCAGTCCACTTTGCATAGAAGGTTTTTGCACCAGTGGCAGTTGCAGGGATTGCAGTTACCTTTGAGCCTGTAAAGTTTTCATTATCGTACCATCCTGCAAATGTCAGCTTAAGGGCAGTCTGCTCCGCTGCTGTAGGTTCTGGCAGAGTATAAGCCGTTCCTGCAGTATATGACCTGTATGATCCAGTCTCGCTCGTAAAGTTAGTGTTCAGCGTTACAGGGCTTTCATAGGTAATCTCGGTTGAGTCCCATATTGCATAATACGTAGTGGATGTTGTAACAGAAGATGTACCACTAACTGCAGTGCCAGTTCCGTCACTTACAGTACTCCAGTGCTTGAATGTTGCATGAGACTTTGTAGGGTTCGTAGAAGGCTTTATGCTGCTGAACGTTGATGCGTAGTCATAATCTGCCTCAGACGACGTAGAACTTCCATCCTTGCCACCGTTGTAGTCAAAGGTTACAGTTACCTTCCACTTTGCATAAAGTGTTACATTTCCTGTAGTACCTGGTGCAATAGAAGTAAGCTTGTTTGCTGGGGTAAACGCTGTGTCAGTGTACCAGTCGTCAAAGGTAAGTCCGCTTACCTCTGGTTCTGGCATTGATGAAAGTCCTTCATCGCTCGTGTAGCTTAATTTACCAGAGAATGTCTCACTCGTAGTATCAATAGTAGGAGTTGAGCTGTAAGTAATTGTATAAGCAGGAAGCCATACTGCGTAGTATGTTGTGTCTGCACTTACAGGAGTAGTTGAAACCGTGTTGTCGGCAACTGTTGCGTTGCTTGTGGATGCCCACCCCTTGAACTTGCAGCCTGACTTTGAAGGTTCTTCGGTACTTGCTGGTACATCTGGAGCAGTATCCTTATTTGGATAAACTTCCTTTTTAGTACTGCCAGCGTTTGTTCCGCCGTTATAATCAAACGTGACTTTAACCTTTGGAGACCATACTGCATAATATGTCTTGTTGGCAGTGGCAGCATCAAAACCTGCAATGATAGTTGTAGCATCCGAAGTTTCATTCCATCCCATGAACGTATATGCACTTCCGTCAGGTGCAGTACGTGTAGGAGTTTCAACACTTCCTGGATTAGAACCATGATTTACAAATTTCTCGGTGTATGTCTCCGTTCCAATTTTTCCGCCATTGTAATTAAATGTAATCTTGTAACTCTTAATGCCAAAGGTTGCGTAAAGAACTGTCTCGGCAGTTATTGGGGTGTTGAAGTCAAAGCTTGACTCTGCTGTCGGGCTTGTCCTCCATCCACTGAAGTTGTAGCCTGTCTTTGTTGGGTCGGCAGGTTTTGGAACGGTGTAGCCTGTCGTTACGTTCTCATGGGAAATTTCTGTTCCATCCTCATTTTTGAACGTTACTACATAATAATCTAATCTTGAAAGATGCAGAGTCGTTGTGGTTGTTTCACCAGAGACAATCTTTACGGAAGTCACGCACTTAGCGGCTATTGAACCGTTTGCAATCTTTCCGTAGGCGGTTACGCTGTAGGTTCCAGCGGGAATGTTTGAGAACCGCATTGTCTCGCCTTTGCTGGCGGTTTTTGTGCTGTTGTAGGAACCTGAGCTTATTGTTACCGTAAAAGTTACGATGTCATTTTTTTCATAAAGTGTTTTTGCTGTGTCTGGAAGCTTTATTGCAAGGGAAGTTTCCTCTGACTCGGAGCCTTTAGGACTTCCAGCTCCGCCTGCACATGAAATGAATGTCGTAGTTAATAGAAGAAAAGAAAGGAGTAATGCACTAAAAAGTGCCGCTTTTAGCAATTTAACCTCTTTCAGAGGTTTTACTGTTTTACAGTACCCCCCCCCCATAGCATTTTGTGCGGATATTGTCAATACCCGTGAAGGACTTTTTGAAAAGATTTTTGACGGACATACAGCCTCCTATGATATTCAATTATATTTTAACATAACAAACAGTTTTGTCTACTATTCCTAAGGACAATTCTTATATATTCTTGCGAATTTGCTTGAATTTTATACCCGAAATTCAAAATCTGTCAACAAAACTGGGATAAACGTCTTAAATCTGGGACGAACGTTAAATTTCAATCAAATTTTAAGCATTTTTCATGACAAAAACAGGGAAAATGTTAAATTTTGAGCTATTTTTACTTTTCAAATGCGATAATGTACATTACACATTTGCGACAGTGTACACTACACATTTACGACAGTGTACACTACACACTTTGAATAGTGTACACTATTCATTTGCGACAGTGTACTCTGCACACTTTGAATAGTGTGCAGTGCACTTTTTGAAAAGTAATTTTTTTATTTTTTCTACTCAAAATTACGACTAAAAAGCAATTTCATGATATACTCTAATAAAGTCGTTTTTAAGAGGGAATAAAAATATGAGTGAAAATCTTCCAGATGCAGAGGAATTGTCAGAAAGAATAGACAGTTTTTATGACTACTACTTTCTTATTGGGGCAAAAAATGACAGGGAAGCTTTTTATGCCTTAACGGAAGAAGAATTAAAGAAATATCCCCTATGCCAATACGGTGTATTCCTTAATCTTGTTATGGACGGCGAGCTAGACAAAGCTTGGGACCTGATAAATTCTCTTGAAGACGACAGCTACATGAAATATGCAATGACTCTTGTCCATCCAAAAACAACGTTTCCGCAGTTTATCAGCCTGGTAGAAAAAGTCAAAGAAAAAAAGATGTTCGTTCCTATCGTGCTAACTGGCGGTCGCCCTAACCTGCTGAACGGAGTTGCAGACTTTTCTCGTATTGGACCATTTTTAGAGAAAAAGAAAGACCGTATTATAGCAGCTATGCGCTGCATATACGAACCTATAACGGTCGAATCTATCTATAAACTGTGTCTTGCTGAATATTATTATTACCACAACATGCTCATAGATGCCGAAATTCTTGTGAGCAGGACAATACACAAGTTTAACAAGGCAAGCGAAAAACGCCTTTTGTTCGCAGCCCTTTATCTTCAATCAAAAATCCTTATTGCGAGCGGAAAACCTGTTGATGCAAAAAGCTTTATAAAGAATATCCGCAATTATGTAAAACAAGAAGGAGAAGTAGAATTTTCATTTAATATTGATGCCGTAGAATGTATGTTTGCATTCTTTGACAACGAGCCTAACACCATGTCCAAATGGTTAAAGAAAAAAGCTCCAGATGAATACGCAGACTTTAATATGCTCGACTTGTTCCGCTACATGATTAAGATTCGCTGTTACATTGTCTATAAGCAGTACACCGCAGCAATTGCCCTTGCAGAACGACTTAGACCTCTTCTTGTAGAAGGCAACAGGTTCATGGATCTGTGCGAGCTGGATGTTCTTTTGGCAATTAATTTTTTCAGGAGTAACGAAAAGGCTTCTGCATTTGAAGCTTTGGAACGTGCCTTAAAATTCGCAAAGCGGTACGGATATTACAGGCTCATTGCTGACGAAGGAGATGCCATTCTTCCTGTTCTGCTTGCTTACATAAACGAAAAAGGCTTAACACTGTTTGCAAGGCAGATTACAGAAATTACAAGAAGCATGGCTTTAAGTCAACCCTGGTATCTTAGAAGTCAGCTTGCAGAAGATTCTAAGTTTACCCGTTGGGAAAAAAACGTACTGGTCATGCTGGATCAGGGAAGGTCTATAGATCAAATGTCACAAAGCCTTTTTTTAACAAAAAGCGCAATCAAGTTCCACTTAAAAAGGATTTATAGAAAGCTTGATGTAAAACTTGCACATCAGGCTGTGTGCGAAGCCAGAAGATTGGGAATTATATAATTATATAATAGAAGAAAAATGATTTTATCTATTACTTTTTCAAAGCCGTCCAAAGACTGCGAACAAAAACTTGGCAAACCTTACCTCCGTGTTAAGATTCGCCGGACGGCTAATTCCGCACTAAATCAGACAGTGTACCAGTCAATAAAAGTAGACAAAAAAAATTATTTTTTTAATGCATCATTT
>CAMVEQ010000197.1:0-4204 GCA_947166545.1 uncultured Treponema sp.
TATACTTGGAGCAATACCAACCAAAACAACTCTCCTTTTTATTTTATTTAGTTTGAATGCAAATTATTATACATTTTTAGCCTTTTCAATTATATTTTTAATAATTAACTCTGCAACAGAATTAATATCACAATAATTTACAGTCTTAGGAAGGGTTACATTAAATCTATCCTTTACCTTTTTAATCAATTCATCTGTATAAAAAAGTTTTGAATCAGTAACATCTTCAATTCCATCCAGATAAATTGATTCACGATTTTTCTTTTTCATATCATCGAGACTGAACTTTGACTCATCAATATAAACCTTTGGTTTTGAACCAGTACCATCAATTACAACAGGATACCCACCAATATTTCCATCAAAACCAGGGCAATGAACTTTTGTTTTCTTACCTACGCGAACTGCATTCAAAATTCCCTGAATAATTTCAAAGTTACTTGAAGCATTCATCATATTTCGTTTTGCATCTACAGGCATAGAAATTTTGCATGCAGCAAAAGTTTTATCACCAACAATAAGTTCTTTTCCTTTATATTCAGCACAAATAAGCTGTTTAACGCCCTCTGTCTGTCCTTCCTTACTAATTACAACATCATGAAAATGTGCTACAGCATAGGTTATATCAATGTTCCACCAATCAGAAATGTTATTTTCTGCAGCAAGAGCAAATTTAATACGAGGAACAAGATGATTAACATTTCCAGAACCAAAATCAGGATAAGCCTTACCCGCAGATTTAAGCCATGGAATAACAGCGTCAGAATATGAAGTGTTAATTACAATTGCCTTTGAATCAGCAATAGCATAAGCTTCCATAATATTTTTTGTATATTTAATAGAAAGTGGAGTCCAGATTCCATAAGCACGGAAATTAGACCATGAAATGCTTCCATATTTTAAGCCAGAATATGCACGGCTTGAATTTACAATTATATCAGGATTATGCTTTGCAATTGCGTTTTTGATAGAAGAAACATCATTCAGATCAACAGAAGCTTCTATAGTAATTTTTGTATGATTCTGGTGACGGATTAAAGATGCAATCTTAACAATATTTACATCCATCTCCATTTTTTCAGCATTTCTACCAACCACAATAATTTCAATATTTTCATCACCTGTAGACATAAGATAATCTAAAAGATAATTTCCAACGCTACCAAGGCCTATAATCATAATTCTTGCCTTTCTATTAGCAAGTTCCGATTTCAATAATGCCATTTTATCATTTAAAGTCATTTTATTTCCTCCGCTTTTCTATAATCTTCTACTGTGTTACAATTAATCCAATCATTAAATCTAATAACCTTATATTCATTCTGGTTCAATGAGCCAAAATATTTTTGAACAAGAACAAGGTTTGTTCCTTCTATTTCGTTTTGAGTCAATTCAGAAGTTAATTTATACAATTTTGCAGCATCTGAAAATTTCCATACCTGACCGGAATTATAAATTCCTAAGAACGGTTCATTTATACTTAATGCTGAATGCGCCGTGTCATAAATGTAGTTTATTTTGCCATCCTCATTGATATAAAAAGCAACTGCTTTCTTTGCTTCAATTGGATCTGTATTCACAGTCACAACATTATTGTTATTTTCTACAATAGTCTTGAAAGTATTTGAATCAAAGAACAAATCACCTTCAAGAAATACAATTTGATTTACGCCAAGTTTTTCAGCTTCATGTATTCCAAGAATAAGACTGTAACCTGAACCAAAATCTTCATAATGTTCATTCTCTACAAGAGTGATTTTTACAGGATACTCATTCAAATATTTGTTTACAAAAGCTTCTAATTCTGAAAACTTATATCCGCCAACAATTATAACTTCATCAAAAGTTTTACACATAGAAAGCTGACGCATTAAGAGAGTATCTTGTTCATCTTTTTCAGAATAAATACACTTGAGACAGTCTTTACCTATCGATTTTCTGAATCTGGTAGAAGTTCCTGCGACAGTAATTATTGCTGCTGTTTTCATTTTTTAAGCGACTCCACGCACATTTCAATACCTTTTTCAAGGTTAATAACAGGCTTCCAGTTTGTTCTTGAACGAATCTTTTCAGTATTCAAAATTCTTCGCTCAGGGTCAGATTCTCTGTATCCATTAAAGGTAATTACTGGATTATCTATACCAAGTTTCTTGCCACAAAGCTTTACAAGATCAATAATTGTAATTTCTTCATCAGTTGCTACATTATAAACAGAACCATCAAGAGCAGATGGAGTATCTGCAAGATTAATAACAGCTGCACAACTGTCTATATTATGAAGAAATGTTCTGCGGTTTTTCTTAGAGTTTTCCAAAAGTTCAACAGAACCGTTTTTTGCAAGTGAAGTAATAATATGAGGAATAATATGCTTTGGATAAAGTTCGCTCTTACTGTAAACGTTTGCGAAACGTAAAGAACAACCTTTGATAAGACCTTTATCAACAGCATCTTTCATAAAGAATTCAGTAAGGAGCTTTCCTGTAGCATAGCTGGTTCTCTGGCTATGTTCAGCATTTGCCATTGTAATAAAGTCAGATTCTTTTACACCACCTTCTTTCCAAGACTGCATCGAATAAACTTCAGAAGTGGAACAGTTGATGTAACTTTCTGCCTTTACTTCAATTGCCTGGTCAAGAAAAGCCTTCATACCAAGTACGTTTGTTTCAAAGGTACGATCAATATGATAAAAATGCTCTGTGTGAACAACAGCTGCACAGTTGATGTATATCAAATTCGATGCAGTTTTTTTATCAGCTTCTACAAGAGCTTTAATTTCATCCATCTGCTGTTTATTATTCAAATCATATTCAAAAAACTTGAAAAGTGGATTATTTTTTATTTCTTCTACAGTTTTAATTGATGAAGCAAAAAAATTATCAAAACCAATAACTTCATGACCTTCTTTAACGAGCATCTTTGCAAGCTCGCTTCCTGTCATTCCTGTAACACCACTTATTACATATAACTTTTTCATACACCAGCCTCCAGTCTTTTCATATAAAATGAATCAATTTTGTCAGAAAAATCTTTCTGTTCATTTTTTACATCATAACGACTTTTTACAAACTCACAGTTTCCTGTTTCTGTATCTAAAATCGCAAATTGAGAATTTGGATTTATATTTCTTGGTTGTCCAACTGAACCAGGATTTATAAAAATGGTCTTCTTCATATTACGAGTTTCAGGATTATCACATTCAAAGAATTCTTCATAATAAATTGGAAGATGAGAATGTCCCATTAATACAATGTCATATTCAGAATAAGCGGATAAGTCTTTTTTGACACTGAACTTGCCCCAATATTTATCTTCAATGGTGCCGTGTACGGCAAGAATCTTTTTCCCGTCAATTGAAAACTCTAAAAATCCGCTTTTCTCCATATTGTAATTCAGATAATATAATGAATCATTATCTAAAAGAGACTTCGTATATTTTGCAGACTCAACACCACGGGGAGAAGAAAAGCGGTCATAATGCTCATTCAAAATTGCATCTTCATGATTTCCCCAAATATTACAAACAACAGGGTATTTCATAGAAGATACAATTTTTACAACTTCATTTGAATGAGGACAGTAATCTATTAAATCCCCAAGAATTGCCATAGAATCTATCTGAACGTTTTTCAGATATTCTAAAACAGCATTCATAGCAGTGAGATTTCCATGAATATCAGAAAGAATCAAAAGTTTCATTTTCTAAGAAACTCCATTAATGCTTTCTTGTTTTCAACTGGTGTTGATTTAGGGCGTCCCAAATCTTTTCTTGCACCTTTTGTAACAAGAACTTCTACAAAAGTAAGTTTTTCTTTTGTTTCGGCATCACCTAAAACTGAGTCCAGTTCTTCAGAGGTGGTAACTTTTATTACGTTTTCATAGCCACAGCCTTCAGCAATTTCGCAGAAGTCAACTTCGCGGCCAACTGTCGGCTGGCCCCCAACTGAATCGTGAGCACCGTTATTCAAAACAAAGTGAACGTAATTAGAAGGTTTACGGCTTCCGATTGTTGCCATGCCGCCCATCTGCATGATGCTAGCACCGTCTCCGTCTACGCAGAATATCTGACGGTCTTTTTTCTGCATTGCAATTGCAAGTGCAATCTGGCTTGCATGCCCCATTCCGCCAACTGTAAGGAAGTCGCGGTCGTGGCCCATATTGTGCTTGTCGCGGAGTTCGTAAAGCTCACGGCTGATCATACCTGTTG
>CAMVEQ010000198.1:0-4179 GCA_947166545.1 uncultured Treponema sp.
ACTCATAAGCGAAATCGGCAAAGACTACGGAACCTATTTTTCAATCCTTCAGGCAATCTCAAGAGGCTTAACAACACAAAGCGAAATAGATTCTGTAATCCAGAAAAATACAGGAGCATATTTACAGAACTTGCAGAAGGTATTTGGAATCACAGAACAAATCCGTCCTTTGCTTTCAAAGTCAGAAAGTCGTAATACACACTGGCAGATTGTAGATGAATACATGCTATTTTATTTCAGATTCATTTATTCACATCAGGATTTAATTGAGCTCGGAAATTATGATATGCTCAAAGATTTTATTCTCCGCGATTACGAAACTTTCACCGGGAAAACACTTGAACGCTACTTTACAGCAAAGCTGCAGGAAGAAGGCAACATCACAAAAATCGGCGGCTGGTGGGACAGAAAAGCAATGAACGAAATAGACATCATTACAATAAACGACCTTGATAAATCCTGTAAAATCTACGAAGTAAAGCGCCAGGCCAAAAACATAAACCTCTCTAAAGTTCAGGCAAAAGCAGCAGTATTCCTGCAGAATCTAAACAATTACACCTGTAAAGTAGACGGTTTATCCATGGATGACATGTAATAAATTTTGAAGGCTCAAAAAAACATTTCAGCAGCTTCTTTAAAATTTGCTACTCCCTTCTTTACATCCTTAATTTTTCACCAGATCCAATATCCAACTTATTGATCATTTTTTAATAAGGATTTAACACCTTCAAGAAACAAATCAAAATCACTCTTCAAAGAAGCTAATTCTTTTTGCCGGAATAATTCATATTCCTTTTCTGCCTTTTGCATTGCCTGGGCATGAGATATTGTTCCTTTTCCTTCTAAAATTGTTCTTTGATGTGCAATTATCTGATTATCAAGAGCATTTATCCAGTCCTGCATTTTCATTGGTTTTTCTTCCAACGCTTGAAATTCTGCAAAATCTAAAAATTCAGAAACAAGTAGATTAAGACGCTGAAGTTCAATTTCTGAAAGATAGTTCTTTGCAATCTTTACATCATCTTTGGTAATATAATCTCCTTTGAAATTTGTCATTCCAACAAAAGGTTTATCACTATCAACACGCTCATAAATTAATTCAGCTGCAGTATGTTCATGAACCGCATAATGAAGTTTATTTTGAACAGTTGCAAAAAAATCTAAAGTCATTTTTGATCTTGGATCATAATCTGTTGCAGTCGCATAAATATCTGTAACCTGTTGATAAAAGTTTCGTTCACTAGAGCGAATATCGCGTATTCGTTGTAAAAGCTCTTTAAAATATCGATTTCGTCCATTCTTGAGCCGCTCATCATCCATGGTAAAACCTTTTTGAATATATTCATGAAGATGTTCTGTAGCCCAACGCCTGAATCGTACCGCAACATCGGACTGAACACGGTAACCAATGGCGATTATAATGTCGAGATTATAATGATCAATTTCCCGTTTTACCTGTCTACTTCCTTCTTGTTGAACTATAAAGAATTTCTTTATAGTTGCCTCTTTGGGAAGTTCTTTATCATTATAAATATTTTCAAGATGTTGCCCAATATTTTGACGAGTTGTATTGTAAATCTCTGCAAGTTGTACTGCAGTCACCCACACATCTTCATCTGCAAAACGCACAGAAACATTTGTTTTACCATTCTCATCACTATATAAAAGAATTTCATTTTCCTGGTCTTCCATTCTCTACCTCCCCTCAAAACTTCTGTACAACTTTTCCAGCCCACCTGATTTTTTATAATTCTTAAAAGCTTCAGAAGACTCGATTCTTTCCCGCTGAATAGCACCTATTTTATTTTTATTTCTTTCATACATTTCAAAGAAAATAAGAGGATTTTCAGAAAGATGTAAAAGCAAACGGTTAGAAGACATTGGTATTGACTTGCCCTGCTCATACGAATTTATTGTAAGTTCGCCCATCCCAAGAATAAGCCCAAAAGCTTTTTGACTTGCATTGTAACTTTCGCGAATAGATATGATTTTAGCAGGACTTACAGACTCTTCCATCAATTCATAAGCTTCTCTTGCCGCAAGAAGATTTTCATCCATCATTTGAGCAGAATCAAAAATCTCATGGCAATTACAGCATTCATAATGAACAGCTTCGTAACTTACATTTTTTCCCTTAAAAACAATACTTTCAGTACGGGTAATTTTATGTACTTCATGAATTGATTCGCAGTAAGGACAAGACATCTTAATCATATTCACCTTCCTCATGATTAGCAAGGAGAGCTTTTAGTCGTTTAATGAATAATTGTGCTGCAATGATATTATTCACTTATTCCTCTTTATTTTTGGTATTACACAATACCAATATAATATTATTTTATTAATAATGCAAGGAAAAATTAAAAAAAATGCGATGCCTATATAATTGCAAAATGTGGAGACGTTACTCCCCTACGGCTGCAAAAAATGCTGTATTATACTTTGAAAAATACAGCGGCAAGGTTCTGGAAGAGTTTACCCACAAAGAACTCCCCTGGCTCAAAGCCCGCGAAGGTCTTGCCCAAAATGAACCTTCAACCAGAATCATTGACAACAACTTAATTTTTGAATATTACACAAGCATTAAAAACAAATACAATATTGTTTCGCTGGCAGATATTCAGAGTTATATTGATAAGTTGTGGTAAACTACATGGTATTTGTGTAGAAAGCAATAATCATTTCACTTTAGCGAATATGTCCTATTCTTATTTGCGCCATTGGCAACAATTTTGCCATTTTCTACGAGTTCTGAAAGATAATCTTTTGTACGAGATTGTTTCAAACCAATAAACAAAGCAATATCCTGTGAACGGGCTCCGGGATGATCAGAAAGATACTCTAGAATTTTGTCCTTGTAATTTATCGCCGATTTATCGCCGATTTTTTGATTTATCGCCGATTTATCGCCGATTTTCTTATACGAAGGGCGATAAAAGTTTACTCTAAGCATATCACCAATTTCAAGAAACTCAGGTCTGTTTACCCCGTATTCATCACACTCAGCAAAAATGCGTTTAAATCCAGAACCCCAGCCTTCAAGAACATCAATTTTTTCAAGTGTTCGGGCAAGCGTTTTATTACGGATTGATGAACGACCTTCAAGAGCCTCTTCCAAAGTTAAAGAGCCATAGATGCTACCCGGAGAAGAAATTTCTATTCTGTCATCATAAACCGCAACCTGAACACTGGAGCTAATCTGATAGTTTCGGTGAATTACAGCATTGATAATCAACTCACGGATTGCCTTGTGCGGAAGTTCATACTTTTCTTTGTGAACAATTCCATTAATTTCTACTGACATACTCAAATAGTTCAAAACAAATTTATAAGCTCCATCTATCTGCTCGCAAAGAGGACCTTCATATTCCTTTTTATCAAGAAAATCAACACGCTCAGTTCCACGGAACCGGGCACACTGGATACGGGATGTATAATCATGTTTACCCAAAAGAATTGCATAAGCATTTGTTGCAGTATCTTTTTTATTGCCAATTATAAGATTCAGATTTTCCAAATCCTTTCTGGTAATCTTCCGTTCAGCACGTTCAGAAAAGTCCTTGCAAAGATATTTGATATCATTATCTTCGACTTTCAAAGAAGGACAAGCAAACTCATCATAATAAACATGGCGACCACGGTTAGAAAGTTCCTCCAAAGCTGTCCAATCTGCATTGCGGGTTGTTGCTCCAAGACGAATGAATGTGCCGTTTTCCTTTCCCAAAGCTTTTATGTAATAAGGAGTTGCGTTTCCCGGGAACACATTCACAATCAAAAGCTGGGCATTATCTACCATCTCTGCTGTGATGTCGAACATAATTTGTGGCTCGCACATCTGGCCGATTGTATCTGCAATGTTATCTTTTAGTTCAAACAGGTCCACAGATTTTGCAAGTCCTACAAACTCCCGCTGGTTGTTTACTCCAAGCACAAACTTTCCACCTGCACCATTTGCAAAAGATACAATTGTCTTTATCCATTTTTGTGAATCATGAGGAAGCGTCGCTTTATATTCCAGTGTGCGGCTCTCACCGTTTTGGATTTCTTCTTGTATGGTCATTTTTGTCTCCCATTCTTATTATATCACATATTTTCCATATTTTAGTATCAATTCTTGACAACCTACTAAATTTAAATCCAATATTAATTATGAAAGAATCAGATATAAAACATAATTGG
>CAMVEQ010000199.1:0-4132 GCA_947166545.1 uncultured Treponema sp.
AATAGTTATTCCTATTTTGTGTCTTTTAGAACTTTCAATGATTGTAATTTTCATGCCAGTATCTATGAAAGAATACCTATATCCTTTTTTTCTAAACTCTTTTTTCATATTTAATTATTTTATTTCAAAATATGAATTTAGAATAAAATTACTATCAAAGATAAATTAAATATTCCTTTCTGAAAAAGAAAAGAGAATGTTATTAGCAAAGAGTTGTTGATAATGCGGCGAAAGTTCCAGAAACTATGTTGCTGGGAGTTATAATCAAAAGTTGTGGATAGCCTGAGCAGGCATAGAAAAAAGAGGTCTGACTTCGTTATAGTATTCTTTGGATACAAACCAGAACAAAGGAGACCTCTGATGAAAATTATAGTAGAATTTGGCGGAAATGGCAACAGCGAGACTGTTGATTTGATTGAAGATGCAATCAGAAACCGGGCAAAAGAGATTATCGAAGCCCTGTATGAAGAAGAGGTTAAGCAGTTTCTTGAAAGGACTGCAAGTCTTGTTGACAAAGACGGAAAGCGGAAAGCCGTGAAAAACGGACATTATAAGGAACGTACTGTTCTTACGACATGCGGCTACGTAAAGGTCAGGCTTCCCAGAATAGACGACAGGGGACTTGAAAAACAGGAACGCTTTGAAAGCAGTATACTTCCGCCTTTTGCGAGAAAAATACCTACCGTAGAGGCGGTTCTCTGCGCACTTTATCTTGCCGGTGTTTCTACGAGCAAATTTCCAGAGGCACTGCGGGCAATTCTCGGAGACGGAGTGAAAGGATTGAGTCCGTCCGTAATCCAGCGGCTGACAGTAAAATGGCAGGGTGAATATGACAGCTGGTGCAAAAGGGATCTGACAGGCAAGGAATATGTTTATGTCTGGGCAGACGGTGTTTATGTGAAATCACGTCTGGATGTAGGGAAGACGTGTCTCCTTGTAATGATTGGAGTTACGGTAGACGGCAGGAAGGAACTTGTGTCTGTCCAGTCAGGCATGAGGGAGTCAGCGGAGAGCTGGATGGAACTGCTTTTGGATTTGAAATTCAGGGGATTGAAAAAAGCTCCTAAACTTGCAATATGTGACGGAACACTTGGATTTCAGAATGCAGTGGATGAAATATGGGGACAGATGAAAATTCAGAGGCGCTGGTTCCATAAGTCCATGAACATTCTGGACAAGCTGCCTGACAGTGTTCAGACAAAGGCTGCGAAGATGATAAGGAATATGTGGCAGGCGGACAAGAGCTGAATGTGTCAATATAGTTGTCGCCCATAGGAGGGGCAACTATGAAATATACGAAGACATTTAGGGATTCAATTTTAAGGAAAGTGCTGCCACCGGAAAACAGAAGCGTAAGTTCAGTCTCAAAAGAAATGGGAGTTGCAGTCGTTACAATCAACAGCTGGCTTTCAAAGCTGAAAAATGGTACACTTTTGCTTGAATAAGACGGAGCGAGCAGCTGCAGAAATGCAAATGAAAAGCTTAATCTTCTTCTGGAATACCAGAAAGTCACGGCCGAAAATGAAGGCGAATGGCTGAGACAGAACGGACTGCACACAGAACATCTGACTTTATTCAAGCAGGAGCTAAGCGAAATCGTGGCAAACAAATCAGACGAAAAAGACAAGAAAATCAAGGAGCTGGAGAAGAAGCTGAAGGAAACCGAAAAAGAACTTCTCCGGAAAAATGACGCGCTTGCCGAAATGGCAGCCCTGATGATGTTAAAAAAAAGCTCGACTCGAAGTATCACGGAATTACGGACGAGGATGTAAAGTAGAGGAAGAAGAGAAACAGGAAATCTTAGATTTCGTGAATTTCTATGCAAAGCTTGGACTCATAAGGATTTCCGAGCTTGCAAAATTCTTACAGATTTCAGAACGGACAATTCAGAGGTGGAATAAAAACGGCACGAAAGATTTTAGAAAAGGTGCCGAAAAATCAGTTCCACGGAAACTTACCGAAGAAGAGCGTGAAGAAATCTATAAAACCTGCTGCTCACAGAGATTCAAGGACTCAAATCCGCGTGAAATATACCATATCCTACTTGACGAAGGCATATATTTAGCTAGCGACAGCTCGTTTTACAGAATCCTCCGCGAAAAAAATGTCCTGACGCACAGAACGGACACAAAAGAAGGAATGTCAAGGACGAAACCTGAAGAACGCATTGCAACTGCTCCAAATCAGGTCTGGATGTGGGACATAACGTGGCTTAAATCACTTGTAACTGGGATCTGGTATTACGCATACGTAATCATCGATCTTTACGACCGGAGCGTGATTGACTGGGCTATTCACGAGAATGAAAGCGACGGACATTCCTCTGAGCTTTTCAGGAACGCGTGCAGAAAACATGGCTGTGCACCCCAATTTGTACATTCCGACAACGGGAATCCAATGAAAGGCACTACTCTTTGCGGACTTTTTTATCAGCTTGGAATCGTACCGAGTTATTCACGTCCGAGAGTAAGTGATGACAATCCGTTTATAGAATCATTTTTCAAGACACTCAAATATAAAGCCGGCTACCCTAGACATTTTGACTCAATTGACCATGCCAGAAAGTGGATGGCAGATTTTACAGACTGGTATAACAACCGCCACTGGCATTCTGGGATGCAGTACATAACACCGATGCAGAAAAGAAAAGGTCAGCATTATCAGATTTTTGCAGCAAGAAACACGACACTTTTCAACGCAAAAGAAAAATTCTCAAGTCGATGGGGCAAACGCAATACTAGAAAATTCATTGCCAAAGAACAGGAAATCTTAAACCCGGAGGTCAAGAAATCAGCATGATTAAAAAAAAATCACCCGACATCTATATTGACACAGAGGGAGAGGGAGAATGCATTGAAGGCTTACGCTCTTTTTGTAGAGACGTTCGGAAAAAAAATATCCGAAGGCTGTCGAGTGTCTTGAAAAAGACAGGGACGACCTGTTCCGTTTTTATGACTATCCTGCGGAACACTGGTGTCATATAAGGACGTCGAATCCGATTGAATCGACATTTGCGACTGTCCGGCTTCGGCACAAGTCAACCAAGGGGAACGGTTCTTCCGCAGCTTCTGTTGCAATGGCATTTAAACTCTGCTGTCAGGCAGAGAAAAACTGGAGAAAGCTCATGGGGGTCAAACAGCTTGAGCTTGTAGCCAGAAATATAATTTTTGTTGATGGTGAACTGAAGAATGCTGCCTGATGAAAAAAGACTGATTTTTCAATCCACAACAATTGACAATTTCTCTTGCTGGTGTAATCTTCCCATGAAAACAGTATATTTCTAGGGGCTTTAATATTGTTAAATTTTTTCAGCTTTGATATAATGCTTTCATTATGATAGTAATGAAATTTGGTGGAAGCTCTGTTGCAAATGCTGAGCGTATTCGTCATGTAGCATCAATAATTGAGGCTTATAAAGATTCCCGTCCTGTTGTTGTTTTGAGTGCAATGGGGGATACAACTGATCATCTGCTTGAAGCTGCAGATAATGCTGTTAATGGAACTGTAGATATTCAGAAAGTTGAAAAACTTCACTATGATACAGCTAAAGAACTTGAAATTGATGTTCCTGCAATCAAGGAGCTTCTTGATGAATTAAAGACTCTTTTGACTGGTATAAGCATGCTTCGTGAGCTTACCAAACGTACACGTGACTATCTTGTTTCTTTTGGCGAACGCATGAGTGTTCGTATGATGGCTGCTTATCTTTCTAAGAATAATACACCAGCTCGTTTTTATGATGCATGGGATATTGGTATAGTCAGTGATTCTAACTATATGTCAGCAGAGCTTCTTGATGAAGTTTGGCAGAATATTCCTAAGCATTTGAATGACTATAAAAACGGTGTTTCAAAGGAAATTCCTATTGTTACTGGATTTATTGCAAAGGATAAGAATGGTATAATTACTACTCTTGGCCGCGGTGGAAGCGATTTGAGTGCAACAATGATTGGTGCTGCAATGGGGGCTGAAGAGATTCAGACTTGGAAAGATGTTGATGGAATCATGACTACAGACCCACGATAACTTTTTTACCACATGGCATCTATGTACTAGCCTTGTCGCCGCGTATACCTTGTGGCGTATTCGATAAAATAATTATACATCATTTTGCATTTTGTGTCAACAATCA
>CAMVEQ010000200.1:0-4049 GCA_947166545.1 uncultured Treponema sp.
TACACCTAAGATGACAGAAGTAAGCCAGAATCCTAACATCCGCATTCTTTCATATTCAGAAGTTTGCAGAGTAAGCGGTTATATTGGAAACTTTGAAATTGACATTAAGCGTCATCCTCGCTATGTTGACGAAACAAAGTGTACAGGATGTGGTGCTTGTATTGAAAAGTGTCCTAACAAGAAAGTTCCAAACGCATTCAACCTTAACCTTAACAACCGCAAGGCTATTGATATTCCTTTTGCTCAGGCAGTTCCAAAGATTGCAAACATTGATGCAAACTACTGTCTGCACATGAAGGGACTTGCAAACGGCAAGGACAATGTTTGTGGTTTCTGTGAAAAGGCTTGTGGTGTTGGAGCAATCAACTTCAAGCAGAAAGAAGAAATCATTACAGAGAAGTATGGTGCTATCATTGTAGCAACTGGTTACAACCCTATTTCTCTTGAAAAATTTGACGAATATGCATACAGCCAGAGTCCAGATGTTGTTTCATCTCTTGAATTTGAACGTCTGTGTAATGCTTCTGGTCCTACAAACGGTCACCTTCTTCGCCCTTCAGACGGAAAGGAACCAAAGAATATCGTATTCGTTCAGTGCGTAGGAAGCCGTTGCTCAGCAGATTCTGAAAAGGGACACGAATACTGTTCTAAGATCTGTTGTATGTACACAGCAAAGCACGCAATCCTCACTCGTGACCACTATCCTGATACAAACTGTTATGTATTCTACATTGACGTACGTACTCCTGGAAAACTCTTTGATGAGTTCTACCGACGTGCAGTTGAGCAGTATGGAGTACACTACATCAAGGGTCAGGTTGGTAAGGTTACCCCTCTTGCAGACGGTACGCTTGATGTTCAGGGAAGCGACCTGATTCTTAACAAACAGGTTCACATAAAGGCAGACATGGTTGTTCTTGCAGCTTCTATTGAAGCAGACAAGAGCGCAAGACCACTTGCTACTATGCTTACAACTTCAATGGACAACAACGACTTCTTCCTTGAAGCTCATGCAAAGCTCCGTCCTGTTGAATCTCCTACTGCTGGTATTTTCCTTGCAGGATGCTGTCAGGGTCCAAAAGACATTCCAGAAACTGTTGCACAGTCATCAGGTGCTGCAGCAAAGGCTATCTGCTTGCTCGTAAAAGACAAGCTCAAGAACGACCCTTGTACTGCACAGCCAGACGAAAATGCATGTAACGGATGTGGACAGTGTATTAATGTCTGTCCTTATGGAGCAATCTCTTATGTTGACAAGGACTTCAGAGGTCCTAACAGAACAACAATCACACGTCACGTATCACAGGTCAACTCTGCAATGTGTCACGGATGTGGTGCTTGTACAGTTGCATGTCCTAGCGGTGCTATGGATCTTAAGGGATTCAGCAACAAACAAATTTTGGCGGAGGTAGACAGCGTATTGTAATTCATAATTCACAATTATGAATTATGGCTTATTGCTGAAATAATGATTATGTCAGAAACAACTAATAAATCATGGACGCCAAAGATTGTTGCATTCTGCTGTAACTGGTGTTCTTATGCTGGAGCAGACTTGGCTGGTAACAACCGCCTCGAATATCCTGGAAACGTAAAGATTATCCGTATTCCATGCTCATGCCGCTTGAACCCATTGTTCATACTGCGTGCATTCCAGCGCGGAGCTGATGGTGTAATTCTTTGTGGATGCCACCCAGGTGACTGCCACTACTCTACAGGAAACTACTTTGCACGCCGCCGCATGACACTTCTCTTCTCTATGCTTGACTATCTTGGAATAGAGAAAGGACGCACACGTGTTGAATGGTGTTCTGCTGCCGAAGGTGTCCGCTTTGCAGGAATCATGAACGATTTCGTAAAGCAGATTACAGAGCTCGGTGAATGTAAGAAGCTGGAGGACGTAAGATGCAAGACAAATTAATCAAACGCGCAAAGGAACTTCTTGCAGAAGGCAAAGTACAGAAAGTTGTCGGCTGGAAGAAAGGTCTTTTTGACGATGACATTACTCCTGCAGTATTCAGTTCCGCAGAAGAACTTGATAAAGATTTTGTATTCAACAAATTCTGTAAGGCAAATCTGTCAAAGTATCTTGTAAAAATTACAAGACAGATTGAAACTGCAAAGAGTACAACAAGAATGAACAATACAATGGCAAAGCAGCGTGATCCTAACGCTGTTGACAAGCCAATTCCACAGGAAACTGTTCTTGTATTCCTTAAGCCTAGCGATACATATTCGTTTACACAGCTTCTCAAGGAAAACAGAATTACCCGTGGTGATGTATATGCTATCGGTGTTCCTTGTCAGGACACTCTTGACGGCGGTGAAGTTTGTGAGACATGCAAAAACAAAAAGCCTGTTTCATGTGACGAACTTATTGGCGTAGAAGCAGAACCAGCTCCTGTTGAGTCAAAGCGTATGGCTGAAGTTGAAAAGCTTGAAGCTATGACTGCAAGTGAACGTGATGCTTTCTGGAAGAATGAGTTCAGCCGTTGTCTTCGCTGTAATGCATGTCGTGACATCTGTCCTGCATGTACTTGCGAAAAATGTGTATTCGATAACAATAAGCTCTACACTTCACAGAAGGTTGCAGAAACTAACTTTGAAGAAAGCCTGTTCCACATTATCCGTGCATGGCATGTTGCCGGACGCTGTACGGACTGTGGAGAATGTTCACGCGTATGTCCTCAGCACATTCCGCTGTATCTGTTGAACCGCAAGTTCATCAAAGATATCAACGAGATTTACGGCGAGTATCAGGCAGGTGCAGACATGGAGTCTAAGCCAGCTATGCTCACCTTTAATGCGGAAGGCGACCCAGAAACTACAATCGTTTGGGAACGCTCAAAAGACAAGGAGGCTGAATAATGTTATCCATTAATGCCGATAAAATTGATTCACTGTTTGAGCTTATCGGCTCAAAGCAGCCTCTGTATCTGCCTGTAGACAACAGTTCAGGAAAGGCTGACTTTAAGCAGTGGGAAAAAGGCGTAAAGCTCTCTTCTGCACTCAAGACAGTACGTTCAGCAAAGGATTTCTTCTTTCCAAAAACAGAGCACATGGTTTCTTATCAGGTATCTGGAAAGGAAATTAAGGTAACAGATCCAAGAAAAGACATTGAAGACTTTGTTATCTTTGGCGTACGTGCCTGTGATGCAAAGGGATTCGAAGTTATTGACAATGTTTATATGCACATGAATCCTCAGGATTCTTACTATACAAACCGTCGTGAGCATGGAATTGTAATCACTCTTGCATGTAACGAGCCTGCAAAGGAATGTTTCTGTTCTACTTATGGAATTGATGCTTCCCTTGCAAAGCCTGCTGGAGATGTAAGCTGCTGGAATGCAGACGGTAAGTTCTACTTCAATGCAAATACAAACAAAGGTAAGAAGTTCCTGGAAAATGCAAAGTCAGTTCTTTCAGATTCCGATGACAAAGCCGTTGAAAGCGTAAAGAAAGACATTGCTGCAAAGACAGAAAAGCTTCCTTTTGCACACCTTGACCTTTCTAAATTTCAGGGCAAGGATATGCTCAAAATCTTTAATTCTAAGATTTGGGATAAAGTTGCAGAAGCTTGTCTTGGATGCGGAACATGTACTTATGTATGTCCTACATGTATGTGTTTTGATGTTCGCGACTTTAACACAGGAAACGAAAAAGGTATCCGTCAAGTTCGCTGTTGGGATTCCTGCATGTACAACGACTTCACTCAGATGGCTGCGGAAAACCCACGCCACACACAGAAAGAAAGAAGCCGCCAGAGATTCATGCACAAGCTCATGTACTACCCTATGGCACATGAGGGACTGTTCAGCTGCGTAGGCTGTGGCCGCTGTCTTGAAAGCTGTCCAGTAAACATGAACATCGTTAAGGTCATTAAAGCCGTAAACGAGACGGATGACATCTAGGAATAAGGAGTTGAACATGGAAACTAAAGAATCATTCATTCCTTATGTAGGAAAAATAATAGACATCAAACAGGAAACTCCTGATGTAAAGACTTTCAGTGTAGTTGGTCTTGACGGAAAGAAACTGTTCAACCACAT
>CAMVEQ010000201.1:0-4036 GCA_947166545.1 uncultured Treponema sp.
TGTCTCATGTAGTTGTTGTTCTGTCATTACTTGCATTTTGATAGTCTATTTGAAAATTTTACACTAGCGTAATGCACAATTGTATGTTATACTTGCAATATGCAAGTTAATTGTAAAAACTTGCAGAGTTAGGAGGATTTTTATGTATTGTTCAAAATGTGGTGCACAGATTGCAGATGGTGAAAAATTCTGTTCAAAATGTGGCAATCAAATTGTAGAAACTGAAGAAAAAAAGGATTCTTCAAGCAAAGAAGAAATAACTAGGGAGGAGACAGTAAAAGATACTGAAGATGAGGAAAAAATCAATCCTCTTGCTGGAAAAGTTTCTGTTGAAATAGAAGAAAAGGATTATGAATCTCTAGATGATATTTTGAAAGAATATATTCCGTTGTGTATTTTGGAAAATGGTAGTAAAAAACAAAAAAAAGCTTCGAAATTTATTACAAAGAATAAGGCAAAACCGGAAGAAATTCTTGCACTTATCGATGAATCATTGTTAAGAAATGGTATTAAAGGTTTTGCGTTTACAAAAGATGCAATATATGAAAAATTAAATTTTTTTAATCCCCTTGTAATTAAATATTGTGATATTGAAGATGTATGGCTCGAAAATTTCATGGGGTCTACATCGTGTGTTGTAAAAACAAATACAGGACTTTTGTGGGAAATCGCTAAAGATTCTAGTGGAAAGGCTACAACGAATATTCAGGATTTTAAGGGAATTGCAGAATTAATTGCTCAGATTGTTGCTTTTACAAAAAAACATCCTGTTCAAAGCAGGGAGGATTTAAAAACATCGACATCTGAAGATAATACCTATAATTTGAAGGGTGCTATAATTATGACTATAGCAACTAGTGTTATTTTTGCTTGGAATTCTTATGTAATAGTTCATAATTTTTCTGTTCGAGATGGGTATTTGTTTGCAATAATTGGTATTGTTGTAAATCTTGTAATTTTGTTTGGTTTGGATAATTCAGTAGTATGTCTATTTAAGAAAATATTAAAGAATAAATTAAAAAAGGTTCAAAAATTTAGTGGTTATATTTATTTCGCGATTCTTTTTTTAATTTTTGGACTTATGATAGGTCATGTTCCTTATAAACAGCTCCTTGCAGAATCGGCAAAGCCTTTAGTGTCACAGATAATAAAAAATGCTTATGGAGATTATATGGATGTAGCAAAATGTGCAAAAGTTGATGATGTATATAAAATTACAGATCATATCTACAAGGCTACTGCTTATCTAGATAATGGAAATAAGTTATCTATTACAATTTCTGATGCCGATAAAGGCAATATTTATGTTGAACTTGATAACTAAAGAACGAATTGAAGATTTTTTTTTAATACCATGATAAGAAATATAATTTAGTACTGTTTGCCTGTTAGGTGGTCTCACTTAGGAGTCGGAAACGGCTCCTTTTTTAACTGGAAACTTAATTTCAAACATAATGACAATTAAAAAATTTAAGTCTTCCTTGATGCAACTTGTATTCTTCCTGATTATTTATAGCAGAATAATGTTTTTTTTCAGATGAAGAAATAAAAGAGTTTCAGGATATTTTTTGAAAAAGATAAACTTGTATGATATAATCAAAAGTATAAGTAGGTTAGCGGAGGAAGAAAATGCTTGTATTGCCCGCATATTTTGATGGAGACACAGTAAAAACTGTAGACAATTATAAATTCTCAAAAGATCAGAAACTGATGATTACAGTATTGGATGAAGCAGAAGAAAAGAAAATAAAAGGCATCAAGACTTTGCGAGGAAGCCTTTCAAAATATGCGAATCCAAAGCTAATTGAAAAAGAGAAATCGGCAGTTTTTGGGGTGGCGTCAACCTAAAATAAATTTTAGACTCACAGTTCAAATTTACTTTCTTTTATTTAAAAGTATGGTATAATTTCATCACTTATAATTAAAAAGAGGGTGTAAGAATGATTCAATACGAAAAGCTTTATGATTTAGTCGTGTTTGAAACTGTAAGATACTGTCAGGGCTACTGGCAGACTTCGGATTCGTCCCAAGATGATTTTGAGGATTTTTTGCAGGACGTAACTAAGCTTTTTTTCGATGGACCAAACCTCTCTTCTAAATTTACGGCCGTTATGGTTTTTATGCGTAATACTGACAATGCCAAAATTCCATGGCATGTTCGTATTTCGAATATTTTAAAAACCCTGACGGCTATTCTTTTTTCCGAAAAATACGAAAGTTTTGGTTCAGCTGGTGAACTTTCTATGGTTTACCATTCTTACCAGGACGAGTTTGACAAAGATGTTGCACGCCGCTTAAAAAAAGAGCTGGAGTTTGACAGTTCCGATATTGCCGCCTTAAAATCGAACAGTCCGGAAATTGTAAATAAGATTATGGAATCGCTTGTAAGCAAAGAACCGATGTATCTTAACGAAGTTGCAAGCTATCTTATAAAAATAGATTAACTGTATTTCAATTTTCTGCTTGTTTCTCTCTACGCTCCCCGTTATAATTCAAAATATGAATAAATTTACTCCCGATTTTTATAATTCGGTAAAGAATGAACTTTTTAACGATATTCTTCCTTATTGGCAAAAGCACGCCTGCGATACAAAAGCCGGACAGGAAGGTTTTTTTGGTGCAATTGATAATCAAAATGTGCCTGATTCAAAAATTCAGCGTTCAATTGTAATGACTTCCCGTTTTTTGTGGACCTACAGTGCCGTTGCAAGGCTTACAAAAAATTCAGAATATTTAAAAATGGCAGATTTTGCCTACAAAACAATTATTCAAAAGTACTGGGACAAAAAAAATGGCGGAGTTTACTGGTCTGTAATGCCGGATGGAAGTCCTGCTGTTAGTAAAAAACAGATTTATGGCGAAGCCTTCTGCTGCTACGGTTTGAGTGAATATGCTGCTGCTGTAAAAGAACTGAGAGAAGGAGGGGATAGATGCAATGTACCAGTTTTGGTTTCTGAAGAAGCAATGAACTTTGCCCTTGATTTATTCAATCTTCTTGAAACTTATGCCTACGACCCAAAAGACGGCGGTTATGTAGAAGCTTGTGCTCAGGACTGGTCTCCAACTACAGATATGATTCTTTCTCCAAAAGACATGAACTGTCCAAAATCAATGAATACGAATCTGCACGTAATGGAAGCCTATACAAATCTTTACCGCACTCTGCCGGTTGTTTTTGACGATGCAAAAACTGTTCGGGCGGAAGTTGGAGACGCACTTGCGGCACTGGTACGGGTTTCTGTAGATAAAATTTTACAGAGCAATGCTCATCTTGGAATGTTTTTTGACATGGAATGGAAAGTTCTTTCTGATGAAATTTCTTACGGGCACGATATAGAAGCAAGCTGGCTTTTGTGGGAAGCTGCCTGTGAACTTAATGACGAAGAATTAAAAGCAGAAATTCACGATACGGTAATTCGTGTTGCAGAAGTTGCTTTGGACGAAGGTTTTGACCACGAAAACGGCTGTATGGAAAATTTCTTGTGCGATGGCGGTAAAAAGCGTGACCGAACCAGAGTCTGGTGGAATCAGGCAGAAGCAATGAACGGTTTTTACAATGCATGGCAAATGACAGGTGAACAAAAATATGTTGATGCCTGTTTAAAACAGTGGGACTGGATAAAAAATCATCAGGTTGATAAGCAAAATGGTGAATGGTGGGCAAGTCTTGACCAGGATGGTAAGCCGATTCTGCAGGAGTCAAAAGGCGGAAACTGGAAAACAAGCTACCATAACGGACGTACCTGCATGGAACTTTTAAGAAGAAGTAGTGCAGGCTTATGTTGATTTTTTTATGTGAGCGGAATCTGCCTGCACTTGCAGTTTTGTAGACAAAACTGCATAACGATGATTACCGGGGGCGATGCGGGGGACGCAAGTTTCTGTGCTTATTTAATTGTAAGTATATTTTACTTGCGCCTCCAGTTTTTGCAATGCAAAAACTGGATACATTGATTCTCCCCGCAGAGGGGGTAGGCGGAAATGAGGGCTACCCGAATTGAAGCCGAGGGGGAGACTTCCCCCTCCTTAAAAATAA
>CAMVEQ010000202.1:0-4033 GCA_947166545.1 uncultured Treponema sp.
GCGCCCCAGTGCGGGCGTCCACATAACAATGAGTTAAACCGCAAACCGGCTTGACCGGTTTGTCGGCTTTGAACTTCTTGTTATGTGCTATTTCTTATAATTTCTACAAGCTTCTTCTACTTTCTTAAAATCAATTACAATTTTTCCTACAGGAAACTCTTCTTCAGAAGAATTACATTTTTTTTCATAAAGATTTTTTGCCGTTTTTTCAATTTTATCTCGGTTCTCTTTACAAAAATTATATTCAGCAAGCATAAGTAATTTATAACTAAAATCTCCCTCGTCATTGATTTTGTAAAGTGAAAGCTCGGATTCAGGAACCGGTATCATGCTGTTAAAGCGTAGGGTACCGTACAGTTTTTCCTTGCTTCGAAGATATATTGTCGTAAGATTATTCTTTTTGATTTTTCCATTCTCATAATCTTTGTCCTTTGGAGATGACATCGGAACAAAATATTTAAATCCATTTATTTCCGTAAGAATTCCAACATATTTTCTGTGATAAGTTCGTTCTTGAGGTTTGTTCTGCATTACATGGCTTTCTATCTTCAAAAGATAGTCAACATATTCATCACTTACTATGTAAAAAATATTATCTTCTGTCATAATAATCTCCAATAAAAAAAGGCGACTATTAAAGTCGCCCGTTAAGTTCTCCAGTTAGGGTCGGAGCGTACCCAGTTTAAGTTTTCCGCTCAGAGTCGGAACGTACTCAGTTTAAGTTTTCCACTTAGGGCAGGAATGCTCCCAATACCTATAATATAACACTAGGACATATAGGCGTCAAGACTTAAATTTTCTGCCACACTTCATTTTCAGATATATCACCGTAAATTGTATGTGTTTTAATCTTTATTCCAAAAGATTTTATATTTGGAATATTACTAATTGTTTTTGCAATTTGTCCGTGATATTGATTCACAGTACAATTTTCAGGATATTCACGTAAGTAAGCAAGATGATACTCAGGCTTTGTTATAAGTTCATTTATTATCGTATGAGAATCAAATAAATCGTTAGATGTAAATGAACTTAAAATTTCATTGATTGACTCTCGCAATGTCATAAATTACTATTTCTCCTCGATTATACCAAGAACAACTGGTATTTTTGTTACACCTTTTCCACCAGCTACTATAACTGTTATAGGAGTTTCGATTGTTTGTCCGAAAAGATTTGTAACACCTGCTTCTACAACTTCACCCTTTACTTTTTGATTTACATAGTCAACGTAAACGGCATTACTTTGAGAAGAGAAAAAGAAGCCGTCTCCATATTCAATTTTTGCCATGCTTCCACCATATTTTACTACGAAACCTGAAATGTAATAAGCATGGCCAGATTCTAAAGCTCCATTTGCAAATAATTTACAGTTCTTTTCGACTTCTTCTGCTCCATGATATATGTATCCGTTGGCAATGGATTTTCCAGCAGCATTTAGTTTAGCATATTTTTCTGCTTTAGCTTTTTTCTCAGCTTCTTCCTTTGCTATTCTTTCTGCTTCTGCAGCTTCTTTATCTGCTTCAATTTGTTCTTGACTTGGAACTCCTTCTATATTGTAAATGGTTACTTTTGTAGTGTAGCCGTCTAAGAAGTTTCCTTCGTTTCTTCCGTACGCATAAACTGTGTAATGCCCATTATATTTTTCTTCATTTCTAACAGAATCAAGTCTGTCAATCCATGTAGAATCAGTTTCTTTTATATTTTTAATAAAATCTGTTGCGTAAACATAACGAACATTGTCACCCCAGGCATTTTTATCAGTCGCAAGCTTTAATAATGCTTCTGTAGTTCCATTTTCATTTCTTGTGTCTGCACCAAGAATAAAGACTTCTGTAATTTTATATCCTTTCTGCGAGGAATACAACTCGGAATCTCTGGAGCTAAAATAATTCTTTCCATCAATTTCTTTATATTCAATTTCTGATGGATTAGTAGGGACGCTGCTTGTTGTTACACATCCGAATAATGTAAAAATAATTGCGATTACAAATAAATAAGCAAATTTTTTCATATAAGTCTCCATGTTTTCTTTTTTTATTTATTTAAAGAGTCATTTAACTTTTTTAGTGAATCTGAAAGATTATCTAGTTTATCAGCAGTATCATTTAATTTATCAATCGAATTTGGTGCTTTATCAACAACATTTTTTGTTGCTGACCACCCGGCTGCAAGCCTTATACCACCCATTATAATACAAATACCGCAAATTACAGTTCCAGCAATATTTATTCCCCTTCGCTTGTTTTTAGCTATTCCTGCAATTCCTAATGCAAGACCAATAATTAAAAGTGGTAATGCAATCCAAATCATAATTCCTAAAAAAGGAATTAAACCCATTAAAACGAAGAATAAACTAATTATTCCTAAAATTAGACTTGTCATAAAATCCTCCTCATAGTTTTTCTTTGCCACAAATTCGGAATGTTCTGAATGAACGAATGGATTTACGGCAAAGGGCTTTTTCAAGTCCTTTGCCTAGTGTACACTAGGCAAAAATTCGCACATTTGTGCTAATATATCTCTATAATAAGTGCATATAGCAGAATAATCAAGTAGAGAATAGTACATTTGTGCTATTTTTTATTTATGTTGGATTTTTGGTTACGAGTTAAAGATAAATTAGATTTTCAGGACATGACACAGAGAGATTTAGCTGAAAAAATCAATGAAAGTTACAATACATTGCAATCGTGGATTAACAGAGACAGGCTTCCGAACGCTGAACAGGCTGTAACAATAGCAGATGCCTTGAACACATCCGTAGAATTTTTGGTAACTGGAAAATCAAGCAATAAAAAATCTGACCATTCAAAGACGATAAAGTTGCTCGAAGAAGCTATTGAAAATTTACAAAGAGAAATGCAGTAAAACTACAAAAAGCGCCCCAGTGCGGGCGTCCACATAACTAGCGTTTTAAACCGTAAAAACGGTTTTGCCGAAGGCAAAATTGGCGCAAAAGTTGCGGTGGCGTAAAGCCACGAAAAGCAACTTTTGTGACAAAGTTTTTATCGGTTTTGAAAACCATGTTAGGTTTTGTTTCGATTCAACTTAATTATAAAAAAGAAACTAATGACCGTATATATTAACATATCAACATAATCAAAAGTTCCAAGCTTTTTATCAATTAATTGTAATAACTCTAAAAATAAAGATGTAAACAAAACAAATAAATTGTAAACCTTATTATTAAAAATAGAGAATAACAAATTAAAAGCAAAAATCCATAAAACATCTATGGCATAATCTGTGATAAACCTATTATTTATTTTTACCCCATCAAAAATTGGAATTATTTCAAAAATAGAGTTTATCCCTCTTACAAAATAAAGTCTTGAAGTACCATGTATGAGTAAATACAAGATAATTGCAAACAATATCAATAATATACCGAGCAATATTTTGAATTTACTTTTGTCATATTTTATTTTATCAAAACTTCTTGGTTTGATATAATCCTCTAGCTTTTGCGGTTCCATCTGTTGATGTTGAAAAATCATAATATAACCCCGTTCCGTCTGGTTCTATAACAAAACTATATCTAAATCTATCAGCTCCGTCTCGGTTATAACTTCCCCAATCCCATCGTAAGTCTAATCCTTGTCTAGAAAAAAAGGCCTCTTCTCCCATCGTTCCATCTTCATACAGAATAAATCCTATATTATTTTCTTTAAAATATCCTACTTGAAACCTTATAGTTTTTGTATCACTACTATATTTATCAACTGCAAACCAGCGTTCGACACCACCAAATTCTGTCTCAGAAACTGTATATCCACTAAGGTTTAGAGTTCTATCTTTTGAAATTATTTTTTGATTGGAACTGTTTACTGATGAAGTCGATGATGTTCCTGAAACACCATCAGTTGAAGCACATGCTAGAGATAGAATAACGAAGAATGAAAATGTCAGTATCATTATAAAAGTTTTATTAGTTGGCTTATTGTTCATAAGTACTCCCAAAAATTGGAGAATATATGTCGGAAGATTTACCTTATTAACAATAAGTGGCGCAGTGCGCCATCAACCTAAC
>CAMVEQ010000203.1:0-4032 GCA_947166545.1 uncultured Treponema sp.
AATGAACGTAAAGATATATAAGGACGTCCGCAACAAAGTCAACCGCATAGCAAAATATGTTGTGTCCCCAGTTTGCCTTTGCAATGGCCTCGTCACCGGTGTACTGGCTGTCCAGGATAAGCACGTCTGCATTCTCAAAGAAATGGTTCTTGGCAATGTTCTTGTCGTAGTCAGACGGCTCCAGCTCAACATCCGTGGCATATATGAATTTCTTTCCGTTTTCCTCGAATGAATAAGAATAGGAATTTCCCGGATGCTTCATCTTTTTAGTGTTGATTTTTATACCGCCAATCTCAAAAGGCTCACCCTCTTTTATGAGATGAAAGCGGAACTGCTTGCCAACCTTTTCCCATTCACCGTTCCGCGGAAAGTAAGGCAGGCAGTTCTGGTTTGCAAGAATACGTTCTGCAGCAGGAAATGTCGAATAAAAATCAATTGTTGCGTTCGGATTGAAAATGGGGCCAAAAAAAGGAAGCCCCTGAATATGATCCCAGTGGAAGTGCGACATAAGGATATTGTAGTGATTATCTGGAGAAGGCGTTCCGTTTACTGCAAATTCGCGAAGTCCAGAACCACAGTCCAATATGAATCTTGTACCGTTGTTTGCCGTAAGTTCAACACAGGCCGTATTTCCGCCAACAGTGCCAAAGAGCCAAGGCGGAAGGGATGCAAGGAAACGGGTTCTGCTGTCTTCGTCCTGAATGTCTTTTGGTGTTATGCGCTCAACAACTGCAGCAATCTTAGCCTGAACCTGCTCCGAAGTTATGGGTGTAGGTAAGGAGCCTCTGACCCCCCAAAAATGAACGTTCACTATAAAATCCCCACTATTTGCCTTTCACGTTTTAGTTATGCGTAGTTAATTCCCCGCTATCCTAATATATTAAACCATTAAGGTATTTTTAGCAACCTAAAACAATATTTTTTGCACAAAAAAAAAGCCGCAGGGTTTGCTTTCAACCTGCGGTTTCTACATCTTAACTGATGGGGAGTGAAGGATTCGAACCTACGAAGGACGAGCCAACAGATTTACAGTCTGCCCCCTTTGACCACTCGGGAAACTCCCCATGTCCAGGAAAATCCCGAACTAAGCCGCCACAGGGACTCGAACCTTGGACCCCGAGATTACAAATCACGTGCTCTACCAACTGAGCTATAGCGGCTTGTGTCATTCGCTGACGTATAAGACTATACATTAAGCAAAAAAAAATGTCAATACGACAAATATATTTTTTTTAAATTTTTTCAAAAAAAATTACAATCAACAGGATTTATATAAATCCGCATATACACCGGCAACTTTTTCCCATGAAAAGTCCTGTTTTATATATGATGCTGCAAAAGACTTCATTGTATTAAATACGTCATTACCGGCATTCAAAGATATCTTAATAAGAGAACGTAAGATGTTTGCAAGGTTTTCAGGAGAATTATCTTCATAAAGGAATCCCGTTTCCCCGTTAATTATCTTTTGAAGTCCGCCTGTAGCATGTGCAACAGGCAAAGTTCCGAATATCTGGGCAATGAAGTCTTCCATTCCGCATGGCTCAAATTCACTTGGCATTACCGCAAAATCAGCAGATGCAATACATAGTCTGGAAAGTCCTTTATCATATCCGTTAAAATAGATTGCATTCCCTTTATTTTTCATAGAAAACTGTATTAAAGCATCTTCAAGTTCCTGCTCGCCCTGACCAATAAATATAAATTTAACAGCAAGATTTTCTGCCAGCAACATTTTTGCAGCTTCCAAAAGAACATTGATACCCTTTTGTCTTACAACTCTTCCGTGATACGTAATAAATACAAAATCTTTATCATAATCATTTTTTACAGAAAGAAATCCATATTTTGTAATATTATCTGTAATACATTCTGCATTTTTTGATGCATATTTTTCAAGGAATGAATTTCTGCATTTATATTTGCCCAGGAAATCTTTTTCTATAGGATTGTACGGAAACGGCAATTCCGAAACAGCAGTATTTACAGGATTGTACCGTTCGTAATCTATTCCGTTCGTTATTCCTATTATCTTGATGTTTCTTTTCTTAAAATAATGGCAAAGTCCGCCGGAATCCTGTTTTCCGTTAATAATTTCCTTTGCATATTCAGGAGAAACTGTTGTCATACATGCATAATCTGCACTTAAAAGAAATGGCTCAACACAGCCATTATTAAGGCCTCTTTTTAATTTATTTTTTTGAATACCAGTCATGCTTACAGCTTCACCAATAGACTTATATTCGTGATGATATCCGCTTCCTGCATTATGGATTGTTATTACGCATTTTGTCTTATCATAAAAACTTCTACACGATGCATCTGTTTTTTTATATGTTTCTAAAAATAAAGGTACCATAGCAGATGTAGCATCATGACAATGTATAATATCAGGCTTTTCAGCTTCAGAACATGTAGTACCGTATGCAACTACAGCTTTTTGAAAAAGTGTATTCAAAAATTGAACATCTTCATGCCCACAACCATGCTTGTGACAAGGATTTTCTTTCTCTTCGCTTCTTGTATAGGTATATACAGCTTTTTTTTCAGAAAAATGCTTATTACCTATAAAAACAATATCAACACCATTTTTTGTACCGTGACTGAATGAAATATGAATTGCCTTTTCTTGGACGGTTACAACAACAGGTTTATGCCAGACGCATGTAAAATTGGACACACAGGACAAATCCGTACATCCATACAACGGAATAAACAGGGTAACTTTATGCCCCTGAGCAGAAAGTGCTTCTGAAATAGAACATGTTACATTCTTTACACCGCCAGCTTCTGCTATACCAGCATATTCTCGGGCAACTGTCCAGACATTCATTGCAAATTACCTCTTGGTTAAATCAGGACGCAGGACTTCCGCACCATTCAGATAGACAGAATGAATTTCAGTCTGCTCCGGCAGATATACAGTCACCATTATCCTTATGACATTTTTCAAGGAATTCTTCATGACAGGTTCCTGCGCGCAGAACAAAGGAATATGAGTAACATCAACATTCTGTCTGCCCTTGCGTAAAGCAGATGCAGGATTTAATTCATCTATATCAGCCGTAACCGTAAACTGAATGGAAACAAAGTCTTTTTCATTTGATATATTGTTTTCTTTTAGGATTGTATTAAAAAGAAGCTCTACATTTTTTATAATTGCATCTGCATTATTTTCCGTACAGACTGCACCACGAATACAGAATAGCCTATTCATGCTGTTCATCATTTACTCCTGTTTCTGATGAAGATTCATTTTGTTCTTGAACATTTTGAACTTGAGTTTGTTCCTGCTGTATCTGGATGTGCTGAACAACAGGAGCGGAAAGTTTTTCCTTTATGATTTCCTGTAAATCATTTTTATATGAGTCATAAAGATTTTTTGCATTCTCATACATCTCAAAATCTGGAATTTTAACACTTTCAAATTCCACTGAATGCAAGACAATATCAGAAAAATCTTTATTTTTTGAAGTCATTAATTTTAACGTTTCACTGTCTAAAGCCTTTGGATGAGTAATAACCTTATCTTTTGCAGAATTCAAAAGATATTGTGCAATTTCTTCTGCTAGAATCATAGCCTTATTTTCCAGCAATGTATTTAAATCTTCTTGTGTTTTTATTTCATTGCTTTTGACATACTTTACAATTTCTTCTGGAAGCATTGAAAGCGAAATAGACATTTTTATGTTATAGGAAAAATCAACATTATTATCAAGAAGCTTTTCATATATGCTATTAGAAGGCAATGCACCAGAATATTCCTGACTACTCTTGTATGCATCCATTGAAAAAATCAGAAGATTTGCATTAGTAGGAAGAAGTTTTTCCCATCTCCATGCAAACTGACCTGGTAAAACAGGAGTTTCCAAAACTCCGCTAGTTTTTGAAACCAAAACTCCACAGGTTCCAGGTTTTACACTGAATTGGATCCATCCAATAAAAAAAACAACACAAGCTACAATAATTAGTATAAAAAAATTTGCAAAGAATCGTCTCATCCTGTATATTGTATATTGTTTAAAGAAATAT
>CAMVEQ010000204.1:0-4017 GCA_947166545.1 uncultured Treponema sp.
GGTTTGTCTGGTTTGCAATAGAAGAAATGACGATGTTTGCTTCGTTAAGCATTTTTGACTGCTCTTCAATCTGCTGGATCTGTACGTAAACCTTACGCTGCTGTTCAATACCGCTGTCAACATCTCCACGCAAATTAGAGAATTCTTCCGCCATCTTCTGTATAGAATGAGTAACAGACTGAATGTTACTAATCATTTCCGTAACGGCTGTAGAAGCCTGTTCTACGCTTTCATCCTGTCTGTCGAGCAATTCGCGAAGTCCCTGTACGGATTCTGAAATGCGGTCTACGGCAACAGCAGTGCTGTCAACCTTTGTGTGCTGGTTTCCAACTTCGCTCTCAACTTTTCTAATGCCAGCAAGCATTTCTGTAACCAATTCTGCGTTCTTCTGAACAACTCCGTTCAGGCGCTCACCGTAATCCTGAAGGTCATTCTTTGAAACCTTCAAGTCTTTTATGATTTCCTGAAGTTTGGCAACGAAGCCGTTAAATCCGCCTACAACCTGACCAATTTCGTCATTTGCAGAACTCTGCAAACGCAAAGTAAGGTTTGCATGTCCCTGAGAAATTTCTTCCATTGATTTACCAACAGCTTTCAATGGTTTTATTGCAAAGCGGATAACAACAAATCCTATAGCAACAGCAACAATAATAGAAACAACGCTGATAACAATCATGCTTGCAAGAAGTTCGCTGATTCCGCCATAAAAGTCAGAAAAAGGAGCTTCACAAACAACTGCCCAAGTGCAGTCTTTTATTGGCTGATATGCAACTGATTTTTTTACACGTGCAACTTCATCGTAATAAACAGAAGTGCCTGCAACCCCTTTCAAGATGTCGTTGATTACAGGTTTAAATCCGTTTGAAGCATCGTCAGAAATTTTGACGGCGTTCTTAACCTTTTCAATGTCTTCACTTGCAATAATTACACCCGATTTTGTATCTACAATATATGGATGTGATTTTTTTCCTACAATAATGTTTGAAACTGTGTGGCACAAAGCCTCACTGTCTACAACGGCAGCAATAACGCCAATCACGCGATTACGAGAATCATGAACTGGCATGCCGTAATAGGTACACACATGTCCGTTTACTTTACTGTAGCCAGGTTCCTGAATATAAGGTGTTCCTTTTAAGGCATTTGCAATGTAATCGCGTTCGTGCAAGTCGCTCCATTTTCCAGTTGTAGCATAGCCAATACCCTTTTCATTATAAATACCAATTCCTATATATCCAGCTTCACCTTTGATTGCAGAATTTACCAATTCCCATTTATCATGGAGGTCAACTTCTGCATCCTGTATTACAGACAGATTTGACAAAGCTGTAAGCATTTTTATTTCGCGGTCATTTATATTGAAAATGTCAGATGCAGTAGCATGAGCCAAGCTGTAATTACCAGTATCAACAGCGGCTTCAAGCTCGGAACGTGCTTTTTTATATGAAAAAAATGCAACTGCAGAACAAGTCAAAATCATCATAATAGCCTGAGCTGCATTAATTTTAGTTTTTATTCCTATCATAACGATAAAAACCTCCTTTTTCTAATATTCGGTCTATTTTTTTTAAATTGTAACCCCATGTCCAAATAAAATAAAGCATTTTTTTATTTTATTTTCAAAGAAGCTTTAATAATACTGTATTTAAAAATAAAAAGTTATCAGCAGAAAGAGCATAATAAACATCGCCATTCTGTTCATAATGCTCTTCTATTTTGTCCCGTATAGGTTCAAGGCGGGAAAGAAGGTTTCCATAATGTGGTGCAAGGCTTTTAAACCGTCTTTGGAATTCCACAGCACTAACCCCTTTTACAGTTCTAAGCCCCATCATGAAGAACTCTTCTTCTTCTGTAGAAATAGAAAGAAGTTCTTCTGTACGCGGAAGGTTTCCGCCATCAAAAGAACTTCTGTGTGATGTCCAAAATTTAATGTAATTTTCTATATTGTCTGTATTTGTCCAGCGAGTACCGCTCTCGTCTTTACCAAAAGCATAGACGGTGCCTGTTGCTCCGCTACCAATGCCTATGTAATCCTGCTGCTGCCAGTAGGTCATGTTGTGAAGGCTTTCTTTTGAAGGCTTGCAGAAATTTGACACTTCATACTGCAAAAATCCGTGAGAAAGAAGCTCGGCTTTTCCCAAAAGCCACTGTTCATCTGCAAGATCAGCATTCCAAGAAAGTCCGTCATCAATCCTTTGTGCAAGCGGTGTGCCATCTTCTATTGTAAGGGTGTATAAAGAAATGTGATCAGGCTCATAGTCTAAGATTTTTCGCAAAGATGAAAGAAATTCCTGTGAAGTCTGTTCTGGCAATCCTGCAATTGCATCAAGATTAAGGCGGTTCTTCCAGTTTTTCTTTATCAGGTTAAGTGCAGTTTCTATATTTGCTACAGAACAATGCCTGTGAACAGATTTAAGTGCATTGCCATTAAAGGATTGAATTCCAACGGAAAGTCTTGTTGCTCCGTAATCCTGTGCAATTAAAAGCTTTTCCTCTGTAACCGTCTCTGGATTCATTTCTATGGTACATTCAAAACAACCCTCCATTCTTTTATTTAAGAAGGAAAGTAAATCTTTCATTTGGGATGCAGTCATAAGACTTGGGGTTCCACCACCTATATACACTGTTCTGAAAGTATCTATTCCATAATAAGAACAATACCAGTCAACTTCATTTTTTAAGGCTTCTATGTATGCATCGGGAATAAAATTTCCCATGCTGTCTCTTTTTGCTACACTGAAAAAATCGCAGTAGTCACATTTTGAAAGACAGAATGGGATATGCAAGTAAAAACTTTTAGAATTCATTATGCCCTGTATTAAAACAGGTGGATTTTATTAAACGGAAAATATTCCAGCAACACTCTGCCTTTAAAACGGTCAGCAGTAATTGCACCCCATATTCTGGAATCGGAACATTCAATGCGGTTATCGGACAAAACAAAATACTCATTATCAGCAAGTGTAATTTCATCCATCTTACCTGAAATGCCTAAATCTTCCCATTCGGCAGGAATGGAATAAATATTTGCATTATAAGACTTTTCGGTAAGCTCAAATTCTGTAAGGAACATGTTTTCGCCCTTTGGCTTTATGTAAAGTATGTAATCTTTCATGTAAATGCTATCGCCAGGAAGGGCTACTACCCTGCGCAAAAAAGGTCTGCAGCTTATCTTGTTACCATAGCTATAGCCAAACGGATAGAACTTCTGGAATGTAAAAAAACGGGATACTGAATTTATAAATCTCTGGAAATTTGTTAATTCTTCCGTATCCTTTTGGGAAATGTAATAGACATCGCCACGTTTTGGATTGTGTAAAAGAGGTGTTACAAAAACTGCACTACCTTTTACAATGTCGCGTTCCATTGTGTCCGATTTTACGTAAACTGGAAAAAGTATGAAATTCAAAAACAGGGTAACAACCAGAAATGTTGATGTAACTATAGAAAAAACAAATGTAATGCGCTTTCTTCTAAGCCTGCGTAGTTCAAATGAATAATCATAAACATTCTGTCTCATCTTCTTAAATCCCCTTATTTGCTTAGATGATAATATCATATCAATCATAGGTTAAGCAATATTACAGTATAGACTTTTTGGTTAAAGTAAGGTATATTTTTACTATGGCAGATAAAACTAATGGGCTTGCTCGCAAGATTATCGCACAAAATAGAAAAGCTCGCTTTAATTACACTATAGAAGATACTATTGAATGTGGTGTTGTTCTAGAAGGTACTGAGGTAAAATCTGTCAAAGCGGGAACGGTGTCATTTGCAGACAGTTTTGCAGTAATAGAAAATGGTGAAGTTTGGGTGCAGAATTTCCACATTTCTGAATATTCCTATTCATCAATTTTCAATCACAATCCAGACAGAAGAAAAAAACTTCTGCTTCATAAGGATGAAATTAAGCGTTTGCAAAGAAAAGTTGACGAAAAAGGTTACACTTTAGTTCCATTGGAGTTTTATTTAAAGAATGGTCGTGTAAAAGTTGCTCTTGGAGTATGTAAAGGAAAG
>CAMVEQ010000205.1:0-3934 GCA_947166545.1 uncultured Treponema sp.
AACTCTAACGGCAGCACAAGTCTTTCAGACCCAAATGCTGCAAATATTGGTAATGATTCTGCAAGAGAAGCTCTTCGCGAAATCAGCGTAGACCGCTTTGAACGTGAAGGTTTCTGGAATGTTCATTGTTCATCAGACTTTGGTGTAATCGCAGGTCGCCTTTTTGAAGGTGGTCCAGATGCTAAAGATCCATTGAATGACATTAAGAACACAGAATTGCAGGATACTCACGTATTCGGTGCAAAGATTGAGTTCTTCAAGCGCGGTGTTAACTCTTTCTATATTACAGCTGCTCGCCCACTTCCAATCGAAGGTATCACAAAGACAGTTTCTGTTTGGGTATGTGGACGTAACATGGGACATCAGTTGTGGCTCTTGGTTCAGGACTACTATGGTCACAACTTTGAAATCTGGATGGGTTCTCTTGAATTCAGTGGTTGGAAAAAGCTTACAACAGCTATTCCTCCTTCACCAGATAGCGAGCACGGAATTGTTCAGCAGAGCGTATACCATGGTAACAAGCCTGGTCTTCGCATTGTAGGTTTCCGTGTAGACTGTAGCCCAATGGAAGCACAGGGAGCATATTACGTATACTTCGATGATTTGCGTGCTGTAACTGACCTTTATGATCAGGAAAACAGAGACGTTGATGATATGGATGATAGCTGGTGATTGATAACCATAACTAGTTAGTTATTCGTCGGGAGCCCATGGTCATACGATCATGGGCTTTTTTTTGTATTAATTTTGATTATATTTTTTTTGCTTACTTTAGTTTGTTGCAACTGTAACTGGTCTGCCTTGTAGTTTTATTGTTCTGTGTGCAAGTTTTTCTGCTTCGGCCGGTGTGTGTGTTACGAGTATTGCCGTTCTGTTTTGCTCTTCTTGAAGAGTTTCAAACATTTGCATAAGCTTTGTTTTTGTTTCATAGTCCTGCGATTGAAAAGGTTCGTCCATTAACAAAAGCCCGGAAGGGTAGGCAAAAGCCCGTGCAAGACTTGCCCGTTGTTTTTCTCCGCCGGAAAGTTCGTTTGGAAAAGCATTTTGTTTTTGTTTTAGCCCCGTCTTTTCTAGATATTGCCTTGCATGTTCTAATGACATACTTTGGCTCATTAAGTTTGAAAGCGGAAGCATTATGTTTTGTAATACTGTAAGACTTGGTATTAAACGTGGTTCTTGAAAAATGTATGCTGTATTTCCGTTTTTATTATTGTCTGCAATGTAGTTTAGAAGTGTTGTTTTTCCGCATCCGCTTGGGGCAAACAGAGCAAGGATTTCAGATTTTGCTATGTCTAGCGAAAAGTCTTTATAAATAAGGCTTTCGTAGCCAAGGTTTAAGTTTTTTATATGAATTTCCTGTGGTGTCATGCCGTTATGCAATTGTTCATTAGTCATGCAGTTTTTTTTGCAGAAAAATAGCTTTGTAGAAAAATAAAATCTGTTAAATAAAAGACCTGCTTTTAGAGCTAAGTTTGACAGGCTGTTTATTAGCATGGAGCATAAAAAGCTCATTACGACAATTACTGCTGTTGTGGCAAATACTTGTTCTGTTTCAAGAATTGCCTGAGCATTTTGAAGATATGTTCCCAACGCACTAAGAGGCAGGCTTAAGACTTCGCCTGCTGCAACGACTTTCCATGTCATGCCTGAACAGTTTTTTATTCCAGTGATGATTGATGTGGATGAGTATGGAATGCGTATGAAAAGAAATTTCTGAATTTTCGTAAGTTTATAAACGCTCGCCATTTGCAGGAGCGTTTTACTACATGATTTAAAGCCTGTCTGTGTACAGGTTTTCATTATAGGAAGGCTCATGAGGACAGCTGCAAATACTGGAATGTTGTTGGATTTAAGCCAGAACAGTGCTAGTAAAATTATTGATACGACAGGTACTGAGCGGATTATTGCAAGCGGAACTTCAAAAAAAGCTTCGCATACTGGAAAAAAAGCACAGAGCAAACCGAGAATTAAGCCTGCAATCACACTTATTGTAAATGCCGTAAGACATCTTTTTGCAGTATTGAGCATTGCAAAAAGAAAGGATTTTTGCCCTAAAAGAGAAACTGCCTTCTGCAAGACACGGCTTGGCAGCGGCAGTATAAGAGGGGCATTAAGATATGCTGCAGTAAAGTGCCATATTACAAGTAGCAATATGGCAGACAGCAGTATTGTTTTTTTACTTAAAGTAGAATTCGTCATCAGGAAGTTTTCCACCTATGGATGCCTGATTGAATTGAAGGAATACGTTAAGCAGATATTCTATAGACTTACGCCCCTTGTCTGCCGTAACAAATGTGTAAGCACAGTTTGGAATTGCCTTTTCTGCAACAGGTCCTGCAAGACCGATTGAATGTTTTTCTACAAGCTGTCCTGCTTCTTTTGTGTTTGCCTTTGTCCATTCTGATGCTTCTTTGTATGACTTTAAGAACGCTCGTACAACATCAGCATGTTCCTGTGCAAATGTGCTGTTTACTACGATTAAACTCATAGGGTAAGAGTCTTTTGTATTCTGTACCTGATTATAAAGTTTTTGAATATTTATTGCCCTTATTATGTCGGAACTTTTAGTTTCGGCGGCTGTGGCGAATGGTTCTGGAACGAGTGCATATTGTATTCTGTCAGATATTAAGGCTGGTGCAATCTCTGCGTTAGGAATGGAAAAGTCTAATGTGATGCCGTCTTGTTCTGTACTGATTCCCTCTTTTGACAGGAGATAGCGAAGCATGAAATCTGGAGTTGCTCCCTGTCCTGCAACTGTTACGGTCTTGCCTTTAAGGTCTGAAAGTTTTTGAATGCTTTTGTCTTTGGTAATAAGATAAAGCATTCCATTACCTGCAATGCCTGCTGTTACTAAAGCTTTGTTGTTTGTATTGTAAACTTTTGCCGCCATGTTTGGAGGAAGGAATCCTATGTCAATCTCGCCCTTTATGAGCTTTGGAAGAAGGAGTGCTGCTCCTGCAAAAACTTCGTAAGAGGCTTGTGCGTCTCCTAGTCTGTCGTTTTCCATTTGTTTTGCCATAGGAATGCCGCTAGGGCCTGAAAGCACTCCTATGCGGACTGTTTCTGTTGATGAATGTCGAGACATGGCAAATGTACTGACTGTGCATATTGCTAATAGAAATAACAATGATTTTACGATTCGTATCATGCTTATAGTATGACAGAATCGCTTTTTTTAGTCTATAAAACTCTATATAGATGGCTTCGTTTAAGTGTTCCGCAGTGTTCTAGGAGTTCTGTCTTGCAGAAAACCCATATCATGCATCGTACAGACTGTTCTGTTGCTTTGATGCCAGCATTCGTAAGGGCTTTTTGAAGGTCTTTGACTGTAAATTCCTGTGGAAGTTCGGTTGGTAGCAGTTTTAGATAGTCCTTTTTATTTTTGAATGTGTGTATCTTGCCTATTTCTTCAAGTTTTTTGCCTGTTTTTAGCCAATTTTTCTTAAATCTGCGTCTTTTGTTGTCCGACTGAACTGGCTGTTGTGTTGTTTGCCGTATTTCCGTCATGGTTATTTCTATTACTTCAAGTGTAAAAAGTTTATTAAGTAAAAATCCGTATAAGGCTGTGAGTTCCTTAAATATAGAATAAATGTTTTTATGTAGAGGGCTTTTTCTTTTAGATTCTGTTTTGTCTGAGCTTGATATGGTTTGTATGTATTTTGTTGTAACTAAAGGATATACAACTTTTATACGTATTCCTTCATTTATGCAGTACTGAATCTTGTCGCGAAGGTGTGCAAGGTTTGCTGTCTGAATTTCTATAATGCTTCCATCTTTTGTACGTATATCCGCAATGTAAGGACCTTGTGGGGCTTCTGTGTGGCTGCCTTCATTCTGCAGTGAGTAATAAGATTTCAAGGTTTTATGAAGGGAACTTTCGTTCAGAATATTAATCATATTGTTATGTTCAATGTTTATGAGTGTAAATACAACT
>CAMVEQ010000206.1:0-3896 GCA_947166545.1 uncultured Treponema sp.
GCTGAAGGTCATCACCTTCCCGATGGTCAAGAAGAGCAATGATGCCAAAATATGATACAATAGAATTTGCAAAGTTTACCTTACCCGTTCCTTCTGGAAGCAAAATTCTTGAAACATAGGGAAAAGTGATGAGAGGAAATAATAGGCTTGTAACAGTTTTTATAGTGTTTAGAATTGCATTAAGTTTTAATGACTTAGCTTTCAATAGTTTGCTCCACAAGTGTTTTCATTTTTGAAGTTGCAGCTTCTAATGTGAACTGCTGAATAAACTCATTTCCTGCTTTTGCAATTTTTATTCGTAGGTCATTATCTTTTATGAGTTTAATTATATTATTTGCTAATGCTTGAACATCATAGACGGGAGATATCAGTGCTGTTTTTCCTCCAATAGCATAATCGGAAAAACCTCCGATATCTGTGCAGATAAGTGCTGCTCCACTCTGCATGGATTCTGCTGGCGGTAAAGCCCAGCCTTCTTTTTCAGAGGCAGCAATAAAAATGGCGGCATTATTGTAGATTGCATTATGAGTTTCTTTGTTTGGAGTCTGATAATATGAATACCAGTCTGGTAAATTAGCTGGTTTATTTGGAACTCCAAACATTGTAACATGTAAGTCTGGAATTTCCTTTTTTGCGATTTCTAAAGCAGACATGGAATCACAGCAGCGTTTCCTTCCATCAAGATGATAGAGCATGGCAATTTCTGTTGGCTTTCTGTTTTCAATTGGATTTGTCAATTTAAAATAATTAAAATCAAGTCCATTTGGAATTACAGTTGCTTTATTTCCTGTTTTTTCAACTCTTTCTTGCAACCATTTTGAAATGACTATTTTTGTAAAAGGGAGTGTATATGATTTGTAAACATATTCATCCGTGTTGTCATTCCAGTTTTCAAAATCCTGAATCAAATAAAATTTATGCTTATTCGGGATTTTTTTTGCATTATTTAAACTGTATGCTGTTTCAACAGCCGTTGCAAAAACAGCATCGAACTTTCTGTATTTTTTTAGAAACTTGGGATGAAAATTAAAACAAGCATCCTTGTGTACAGAATTCTTAAATGAATACCAGTTTGAGTATGAAATTTGCTTTCTAAAACTTCTGTAATAAAATCCGATAAACGTTTTTATTTTTAAAAACAAAGAAATTTCTTTTGATTTAAAAAAACTTTCTCTTACATATTGGTAAACCAAATGAACATCATAGCCAGTACCTGCAAAAAAATCTGCATATTGATATGCGATCTTATAGCCTCCGACTGGATTCCTACCCATTCCTGGGAAAAAAATAGCAAGTTTCTTCATTGGTGCTTCCCTATAAAATTTAAGTTATATTAATACATTCAAAATATCTATCAAAAAGTCTTTCATAGTTATATTTTTTCTATCAATTCCCCGGATGCTGATTTGAAATAATCAGATGATTTAGGTAATGAGGCCAACAACTTTTTATATGAAAATGGGTAATTATTCTTTGATGGCATTTCTTTTACAACTGCACGGCACTTAATTGTATAATTTTCCATTTTTTTTCTAAAGAAATCCAATGTTATTAAAAGCTGCTTACATGCAGTATTAAAATCTACACCTTTTAATTCAATCAGGTAAAGAGTCTTATCCTCAATACAAAGACCTTTATCACACTTTTTAGTATTATAATCTGAAATTAGACCATTATCAATTTGCAATGCAAAACCAATTTTCCTATTTTCGTTTAAACCTATGTATTTTGCTTTTTTTTCTTCGAGGACAAATTTACTTCTTGAATCAGGTCCATAGAGGATATTGTTTTTCAATAAGTCTGGTATTAATGTTGTTGGCTTATTCATTTGTTTGTTTCCTGATTGTAAATTGAATCATATTGTGTATTAAGAAGTGTTGCACAGTCATCAATTACAGTTGTATCAATTAGGCTATATGATTTATCAAAAATATCAATTATATTCCCATCTTGAATGAGATAAGCTGAGAAATCATCTGAAAAAATATAAAGACTCTCTGGTATTTCTTTTGATGAGATTTTTGCTGCCAAAATAAAATTGTTTAATGCACTCAATACAAAAGGAGAGTGTGTTGTAATTAGTAAGGAGTTTTTCTTATTTGCATTCAAGCATATTACTAGATATTTTATTGTTTCAATCTGAGAGGCTGGAAAGAGATTTTGTTCCGGCTCTTCAACTATATTGAAAAAACTTATGTTCATAATTGACTTGAGTTGTTCCATAAGCATTTTTACATCTGAATCAGATAAATCTTTTGTAAGTCCTGTATCACATGCACGACGGAAACTTGTAATTGTTTCATCTATTTTTGATTTATCTTGTTGTGACAGGTTGAATCTGATTAGATTTTCCGCTCTATTCCTGTCTTTTATGCTAAAGCGTTTGAGTTTTTCAAAAAAATCTTTCGTGACATTATTTGAAAGATAATCTGTTACAATAAAAAGTGGAACAAATGATTGTAAACCACTGGATGCAGAAGAAAGTTTTACTTTTGTATTATCTTTGTTGTCCTGTATGAATCCAGTATTAGTTGATTTATCATACAAATAATTAAATCCATTTAATGGCAATTTTTTTAAATCATTTCCCAACAGTTTGCTTGCTTTTAAAAATTCTTCAACAGTGGAAGAAATTGAATATGGAAGACCGCTAATCTCGTCGGCATCGTCTATTACAGAAATTAAATTTCGCTCCGAAGGCATATACATTATTTTTTTACCTTCGTAGTTTGAAAATTCATCGTTTTTCATTATAGAAAACTCTTTATCTTTGTATTCAAAAGTGAAAATAGAGTCTTTGAAACAAATATAGGTTTTATCTGAAAAATAATTTTCAATTTTCTGATTTTTGCATAAAGTAAAAAAATCATTCTTTGTAAATAACGGGTAGTCTTGTTCTTTTTGTATAAAATCTTTTTCAAGCCAGAGTAGAGTGGAGGCAAGTTTTGCAACTGTACTTTTTCCAGTTCCTTGCTCTCCAATAATTACAGAACATCTTGAAATGTCAAAAAAATCGTTTGTAGAAGAATTTGAATATCCATTTTTTATTGGGCCGAAGTTTTTAATTTTTAATTTGCAAATTTCAGACATTCCGTTTCTCCTAATAATTTTCTAATATAGTATTATATATTAAAAATTATACTTTGCTCCTAGTGTAATAATAAAATTCTGAAGTGTTTTTGTCCCAGATACATTAATTCCGTTATCTACAAAATACATAGAATTAAAAAGCTTTTGATAGATTACTCCTGTATCAAAGCTGAAGTTTTTTGTAATAAATAATGTATTGGATAATCCAGTCAAGAGGTAACCTTTGTATGTTTGGTTGTCATTTCCAAGATTTATATATGAATAGGTATCGTCAGGATTTCCACGTCGCACAGTTAATGTGAGGAGCCCTTTTGGGTAATAAAGATTAAAGATTAGGGTTTGAGAGTTTCCACCGTTAGCAAGATAAGTTCCAATATATTGACCTTGGTTTGTATACCCTTGGGTAATCTGGTAATGAGAATTAAAGCTGTATGATGCATTATCCGAAACTTTATTTCTTCCCTGTTCCATATCAGATAGTTCAAGAATAATTTCTCCATAAATATTATATTTAGAAGAAATATTGACCGATTTTTTTATGCCTAATGTCCAAATAAGCGTATCAAAAGGATAACGGCTAAGGCCTTCTATCCAACCTCCTTGGAGATAGTCGTCTAAGCCAATTTCGCCATAAATTTCAATTCCACCTTTAGGAACAATTAAATCTGCATAAAAAGACATTTTTTGATCTTCACCAATTTTCTCACCTATACCACTATTTGAGTCATAAAAGGGATTTAAATACTTAAATTCGAAAGAATTCCATTTAGATAGACAAACCTTTGTAATTCCAAGAGAAAAATTAC
>CAMVEQ010000207.1:0-3768 GCA_947166545.1 uncultured Treponema sp.
ATTTAATGCCTTAAGACGTACTGGAGTTGCAAATTTGTAATTTGAAGCAATTTCTGCAACTGATTCAATCATTGGTTTCTTATCTTGAGCTGTAGAAGCAAGCTTTTCATAAGCATCAAGAATTTCATAGGCAAGTGAGCTTGTTGGGTTCAAAGCTGCATACTTGTGCTGAATGAATGCAATTGCATTTACAACTTCATCGTTTGCATTTATTCCGATGTTTCCAAGAGAACGAACAGCAGCACTTACTACCATAGGTTCTGCATCTTCTGTTACAATTGTAAGAAGCGCATTCTTAGATTCTTCTGTTTTAATTTCTCCAAGAAGGTCACATGCTTTTGCACGGATGTCAGGGAAGTTATTCATAAGACGACCATTCTGTCTTACTCTTGTTGTTATTCCTTCGCCAGCAAGATTTTTAAGTGCAACTCTCTGTTCTTCTGAAACCTTTCCGCTTTTTACAGAATCTTCAAGATACTGAAGTGCAACAAGCTTGTTGTCGTAATCCTGAGAATTTGCAAGCTCTGTAATGATTACATCCTGAACATTTGTCAAGTAAATGTCTTCAACAGAAGTTTCATTAGAACGGCTCTGTGCAAAAACTGCTGTGCTTAAAAGCATAAGGCATGTACCGTATGCAATAGTTTTCAATAATTTCATTTCTGAGTTTCCTCCTACTTATTACGTAAACTGATTATACACCAGTATTGATAAAAAATCAATTCGGCATATCCTAAATCTATTATTATAACAATATGCCTTTATTATCGGTTACAGTTCTGGTAAATGTACTTTCCATTCTCCATTTATTTTTCTCAGATTGTAGTATACTGTATCGCCTACATATCCGCCTTCCTCATCTCTACGTATCTGTACAACCTTAACAAGAGAATCTGAAAGGTATCGGATTTCATCAACGTTTTTACCAGTTCTTGAAGGAATGAATACATATTTAAAGTAGTCTTCCAAAGTGTTTATCTTTAATCCTTTTACTGGAAGTCTCTTTTGTGCTTTCTGCAGGTTAGATTTTTGAGACCAATATTTAATGCTTTCTTCATCAAGATATTTTAGCCATTCATTGTAGTTCTGTTCTGTCATTACACCCTTTAGTCCGTCAATAAGTGCCAGAACAGCTTTTTTATCTGCATTGAATGTTTCATGAGTAATTGTTGAACCGTCTGCAATCTGTTCTATTGAGCGAGTGTATTCTTCATCTGCTTCTTCTACCTTTGGAGTTGGAGCAGGTTCTTTTTTATTTGTATTCTGCTCTGGAAGCGGATTCTGAATGTTTTTTACAGGCTGTTCCTGAACGGTTTGTTTCGGCTCTTCCTTTTTGGGCTCTTCTTTCTTTTCTTGTTTAGGAGCCGGTTCTTCCTTCTTTTTCTCTGGCTCCGTCTTCTTTGGCTGTTCTTTTTCAACAGGTTTCATTTCCTGCTGAGGAACTTCTGTTATTGTTTCTATAATAGGTTCCGCCTGCTCCTGCTGAGGTACTTTGTCAGCAGATGAACATGTGGATACACAACCTGTGACCAACAGAGATGCTGTAATAACACCAACTGTTTTTACTAAATTAATATTCTTCATAAAATTAATATTAATATTAATTATAGTTTTGGTCAAATGATTTTTAATTGAGTAAATTATATTTTTGTGTTATTCTATATTTTCTTGTTGAGGTGATGCAGAGTGATAACGGCAGTATTTCCAGGATCTTTTGATCCTCCTACGTATGGACATCTTAATATAATAGAAAGAACGAGTCGTCTTTTTGATAAAATTGACGTTGTTATATCCATAAACCCTGATAAAAAGTATTTATTTTCTGAAACAGAACGTTATGAAATGTTAAAAGAACTTACTAAAATGTATGATAATGTTGAAGTTCATACCTGTAATACACTTATTGTAAATTATTGCAGAAAAGTTGATGCAAAGGTTCTTTTAAGAGGTATCCGCAATACAAATGATTTTTCCTATGAATTTGATCTTTCTTTGATTAATAAATCTCTTGATGGTCAGATTGAAACTCTTTTTGTTCCTACGGAACAGCGTTTTTTCCTCATACGGTCTAGCAGCATAAAAGAAGTTGCCCGCTATGGAGGTGATATAAGTGCAATGGTTCCTCCTATAGTGGAAAGAGCTATAAAACAAAAATACAGTTGATTTATTGTTTTTGACAAAAAAAACAAAAATGTCAGTTTTTTAGTTGACAAAGAAAATGAATTGTTTGTATAATCTTGACATGAAATGGGAGTCTGTAGTATTATGTGCAACGTTATACAGATGACTAAAATAAATAGCGAGGTTATATAATATGGCAGTACCTAGATCAAAAACTTCAAAAGCCGTAACAAAGAGAAGACGCGGTGTTAACATGCACCTTGAGACGCCTAATCTTGTTGAATGTGCAAACTGCGGTAATCTTATTATGCAGCACCATGTATGCCCAAAATGCGGTTTTTATAAAGGTCGTCAGGTAATTACACCTGAAGTAAATGGTTAAACTAGGAGAATACAATGGCAGAAGACGAATTGTTTGAAAAGATGAAGGAAATCATTGCTGGCAAGCTTGATATTGAGCCTGAAAAGGTAAAGCTTGAGTCATCTTTCCGTGGTGACCTTGGTGCAGACAGCCTTGATACATACGAACTTGTTTATGCAATCGAAGAAGAAACTGGTGTTCAGATTCCTGATGATAAAGCAAATGAATTTGAAACAGTTGCAGATGCTTATAATTTCATTAAGGCAAACAAATAACTTATTAAGTTAAAGCATATAAAAGCACAGTACTAAATACTGTGCTTTTTTTGTTTTAAATATTATAAATAACTAGGTAGGTTTTACAATGAATTTGCGCGATAAAATATACGAATCAAAAAAAATCCTTCCTGAACGGAAAAGGCAGCTTGAAGAATTCTGCAGGAATCTTGATTTGCATTTTAAAAACCTGAACATGCTGGATTTGGCATTTCATCATAGGTCTTTTTCAAATGAAAATGAAGATCATAGGCTGTATAATAATGAACGTCTGGAATTTCTTGGTGACAGTGTATTGGGACTTGCTACGGCAGCTTTTCTGTATGAAGATATGATGGACAATCCTGAAGGTGATCTTGCCAAAATAAAGGCTACGGTTGTCAGTGAACAGACTCTTGCACCTATTGCAAAAGAAAAGATGCATGTAGATAAATATCTCATACTTGGAAAAGGAGAGGAAAAGACTGGAGGCAGGGAAAAGAAAGCTATTCTTGCTGATACAGTTGAAGCTGTGATCGGAGCTTTGTATTTGGACTCTGGATATAAAGTTGCAGAAAAGTTTGTTTGGGAAATTATTGTTCCAGAAATTCGTAATGTTCAGAACTTTAAGGGAATAAAAGATTATAAGACAATTCTTCAGGAATATTATCAAAGAAAACATAAGATTTGTCCAAAGTATGAATTGGTAAAATCTGTTGGTCCTGATCACGACAAAACTTTTTTTATGGCTGTAAGGCTTGGAAACGTTACTTACGGGCCTGCCGAAGGTAAGACAAAAAAGTCTGCAGAACAGACAGTTGCAAAAGTTGCCTGTGAAGCTTTGGGATTAGAATAATTTTTCTATAAAAAGAAAAAGCCGAACATTTTGTTCGGCTTTTTTTTATGAGTTTATAATATAAGCTATAAATAGTCATTAATACAAAAATAAAAAAAGCTAACCGCTTAGGTTAGCTTTTTAGAGCGGTAGAAGGGAGTCGAACCCTCGTCATCAGCTTGGAAGGCTGAGATAAT
>CAMVEQ010000208.1:0-3597 GCA_947166545.1 uncultured Treponema sp.
TGGCCGTTGCTGGCTGGAACAGAAAGCAGCTTTGCTTGGCAGTGCCGAAGCAGTAGTAACCGAAGATTCTTCAGTAACACAACAGGGGGGTGAGTCATGAGCGACAACAAAGAAAATTTTCTTGAAATAGAACATTTGAAGCAGTATTTTCCTGCTGGTTCAGGACGATTTGTAAAAGCTGTTGATGACGTAAGCTTTTTTATAAAGAAAGGTGAAACCTTTGGTCTGGTTGGAGAGTCTGGCTGTGGTAAAACTACTACGGGGCGTTCAATCCTGCGTCTTATAGAACCAACATCTGGAAAAATTACGTATGATGGGGAAGTAATTTTTGACAGTGAAAAGAAAATAAAAGCGGATATGCTTCCTTATCGCCGTAAGATGCAGATTGTTTTTCAGGATCCTTATGCTTCTCTTGATCCTCGCATGACGGTTGGCGACATAATAGGCGAGGCTCTTGATATTCATAAATTATACGACAGCAAAAAAGAAAGACGGGAAAAGATTCTTTCCCTGCTTTCTACTGTTGGCCTTAATTCTGAGCATGCAAACAGATTTCCGCATGAATTTTCTGGCGGACAGAGACAGAGAATAGGCATTGCCCGAGCTCTTGCCGTAAATCCTCAGTTTATTGTTTGTGATGAGCCAGTTTCTGCCCTTGACGTATCAATTCAGGCACAGGTTGTCAATATGTTTGAGGACTTGCAGAAACAGATGGGGCTTACATATTTGTTTATTGCCCATGATCTTTCCGTTGTAAATCATATTTCAAGCAGAATTGGCGTTATGTATCTTGGACATCTGGTTGAAATGGCAGATGCCGATGAATTGATTTTCCATTCTGCTCATCCTTATACCCGTTCTCTTATTTCTGCAGTTCCTATTGCAGATCCTAAGACGGCTCGTGCAAATAAGAGAATTGTACTTGAAGGGGATGTTCCTTCTCCTTTGAATCCGCCAAGCGGATGTCCGTTCCGTACTCGTTGCCCTTATGCAGATGAGCAGTGTGCTGCTGAAAAGCCAGAATTTAAGGAAATTGGCAGTGGTCATTATGCTGCATGTCACCATCTGGATAAAGTTAATTAATAAATTGTCTGTTAATTCATATTGGAATTAATGGACGGGAGGAAAATTATGAAGATGAAACTGACTGCGTTGGTTTCAATTATTACACTGGCAGGTTTTGGTTTTGTTTCTTGCGGTAAAAAAGCTGGAGCAAAGGCAGATGCAAAAGGCACTGAAGTTCATGTTCAAATTGGACCATCACCTGAAACTATTGACCCTGCACTTAACTCTGCTGTTGACGGTGCAAACATGATTCTTCATGCATTTGAAGGTTTGCTTAAGTTTGACCGCAACAATAGTATTGTTGCAGGACTTGCAGACAAATGGGAACAGTCAGAAGACGGACTTACATGGACATTCCATCTTCGTCCAGATCTTAAGTGGTCAGACGGTTCTGCACTTACTGCAGAAGATTTCGTTTACTCTTGGAAACGTGTTGCAGATCCTGCTACAGCAGCTCCTTACGGCTATGATCTTTTGAATCTTGTTGTAGGTTTTGATGAAGCTTCTGCTGGTGACCTTGATAAGCTTGGGGTAGAAGCTCCTGATGCAAATACATTCGTAGTACACCTTACAAATCCTTGTATCTACTTTGATAAGATTGCAGCTTTTGCTGTTCTTGTTCCTGTTAAGAAGGCTACTATTGAAGCTAACGGTGACAGCTGGACTGTAAACCCTAAGACATACATTACAAGTGGTCCTTACTACATGACAGAATTTACTGATGGTGCTCAGATTGTATTTACAAAGAACCCATATTACTGGGATGCTGCAAGCATTACATTTGACAGAATTGTATGGCATCTTATTGAAGATGCAAACACTTCTTATACTGCATATAATCAGAATGAAATTCAGTTGATTAAGGATGTTCCTACAGAGGAAATAACAGCTCTTCGTGGAAATGAAGAATTCTATCTTGAACCTCTCATGGGAACTTACTATGTAACATTCAACACTCAGAAAGCTCCTTTTAATAACAAGAAAGTTCGCGAAGCTCTTTCTCTTGCTATTGACCGTGGACATGTAGCTTCAACAATCATGCTTGGAACTTATTCTCCTGCATTGAATTTTGTTGGTGCTGGTGTTTCTGATGCTACACCTGGTTCTTCTTTTGAAGAAGTTACAAAGGCAAAATATGGCGATCACTTCCATACAGACAACTATGCTGCTGATCTTGCAAAGGCAAAGCAGCTTCTTGCAGAAGCAGGATATCCTGAAGGAAAGGGCTTCCCTGTATTTGAATATCTTACAAACGATGCAAGCTATCACAAGGCTGTTGCTGAGTACCTTCAGGCTGCATGGGCAGAACTTGGTCTTACAATGAACGTAAACATTCAGGAATGGAAGACTGTTACTGCTGACCGCCGCTCTGGAAACTTTGATGTTGCTCGTAATGGTTGGGTTTATGACTGGGATGATCCTTCAAACATGATTAACCTTCTTGAGACTGGAAACGGTAACAATGATGGAAAGTATTCTTCTAAGGAATTTGACAAGTATGTTGACCTTGCAAGAAATACTACAGATGTTGCAAAGCACTATGAGTATCTGCACGAGGCTGAGCAGGTTCTTTTGAATGATGCTGCTATGGCTCCTGTTGCTTACTATAATGAGTTCTGGCTCCAGAAGAAGAATCTTAAGGGTACATGGCATTCTCCTTATGGTTACTGGTACTTAATGTACGGAAAGCTTGAATAGAATTTTTTATTGATTTCATTTATGCCCGTTGCGTTAATTGACGTGACGGGTATTTTTTTGTCATTACTGTATCATCAAGAGCATTTTTGTACGAATTTTTGAAAAATTTCAAAAATTTTTTCGCGAAGCGGGCGAGCGGTAATGGTATACCATTACCGCAGTTGACAAGACTGCGGTAATTCGATTTTCTCGCTACGCTCGAAAATCGAATTAGACTATGATGAAAAACGTATAACTGTTTTATGAAAAAAAAGTTTTTGAGGTACCTATGAAACAAAATAAATCTTTATTAGTTAGTGGATTATTAATAATTGCTCTTGCAATATCATCATCTTTTCCTGCTTATTCACAGGCTGGTACAAAAAAAGTTGGATGTCTTAGACTGTCTGCGGATGGTAAAACTGTTATAAAGTGTGAGGGAGAGCCTCAAGAGGTTGTTATTCCTAAAGGTGTTACAAAAATTGGACTACAAGCTTTTATGGGTTGTAGGTCGCTAACATCAGTGACTATTCCTAATAGCGTTACAATAATTGAAACGTCTGCCTTCAATGGCTGTAGTTCACTCACATCACTTATTATTCCTAATGGCGTTACAACAATCGGGGATAATGCTTTTGGTACGTGTACTTCACTCACATCGGTAACTATTTCTGATAGCGTTAAAATAATCGGGAATTCTGCTTTCAGTAAGTGTAGTTCACTAACATCGGTGACGATTCCTGGTAGTTGTAACATCATCGGTGATGGTGCTTTCGTTTCTTGTAGTTCGCGAACATCAGTGACGATTTCTGACGGTGTTACAACAATCGAGAAATGTGCCTTCAGTGGCTGTAG
>CAMVEQ010000209.1:0-3566 GCA_947166545.1 uncultured Treponema sp.
AAAAGCATAAAAATAACAAAGAAAAAGAAAAAGAGAAAGAAAAAGAAAAAAGAGAAGAGTTTAATGAAAAAGCTAGACCTGTAAAAGATTCTATAAAAGCTGTTATTGAAAAAGAAAAAAAAGAACTTGCGGAAATAAAAAAGAATCCTGAAGGGGTATCATATAGAAAACTGATGCTTGCAGATCAGATGATTTATCTGGCAACTTTGTACATGGCAGTTAATACTCTTTCTGTCCAGATTCTTGATTTTAAAAATAATGATTCTCTAAACGATGCACGTAAGACAATATATAAGGCATTGATTTATCTTGAGGAAGTTGTTTCTAATACAGTAGACTGTTCATATTCTGATTTGGAAGATAAACTTGCTACAATTGAAAATATAAATATTGAAAAGCGTTTTTATTTGGTTCGTAAGTTGGGACTAGTTATAGATATGCTTGTTGAAGCTTTTGGTGATAATTCAAAATGGAAAATGAGTTTTGTTGAAATCAGAGGTCGTTTTGTTGTTGTTGCCAAGAATATGATCGATATGAAGAAAGCTTGCAAAGATTATTACGATCCTCATTCTCCTGACTATGAGAATTCTATTTTATATATACGTCTTATCCGCAAGTTGTTAGATAAAAGTGCTGATGAATATCGTGATAAATATGAACTTGCTGGTAACCGTATAGATGATATGCAGACTGGTATTAATCTTCTTATTGCTGCCAGAAGAGTTGCTATGGTTCTTGGTGATAAGGATGCCTCTGAGGAAATAAAGCGAAAGGCTCTTGTTTGGAAGAATAAGCTTGATGCTGATACTAAAAAATCAAGTTCTAAAAAATAAAAGATGAACAAAGATTTTGCACTGAAAATTTTTGAGGGTTTTTCAATTGTACGCTGGAATGATTTGATCCGTCCTTTTGATGTTGTTGAAATGGATAAGGATGCTGAAAAAATGGTTGTGGCATACATTCTTGGAAAATATGAAGAAAGTTGCGGTGTAAAGATTGACTGGGAGTGGATGATTTATGCCTCTCTTTTTGATCTTCTTAGAAAAATTTCTCTTTGTGATATAAAAAGTCCTGTTCAGCGTTTAATAAAAAGTGAATATCCAGATGAATTCATAAGGCTTAATGAATGGGTTTTGGATCAATATAAAAAACTGATTCCTGATAAAGATTTATTTTCAAAATTTACACTTTATATAGGAAAAAGAAGTGGTTCTATACCTTTTGAAGAAGGGCAGGCTGAAACTAATAGAATATTTCGTGCTGCTCATAAGTATTCAACTTTACGTGAGTTAGATATGATAAGTGCTGTGAATGAGCCTGAACGACTTGCTTCTATCCGCCGGGAATTGAATGCAGATATACAGCCTTTCCTCGATTTAAAAGGTCTTCAGTTACTTCTTACAAAACAAAAACCGTTTGATTTTTTGATGCGTATTGAACAGCTCAGATTTCAAACCCGTTGGAATCAGACTCCTCGTGTTCCTAAGACTTCTGTTTTAGGGCATTGTTTTTTTGTTGCTGTTCTGACATTGCTTTTTCAGCGTGAAACTGATGTAAAGATGTGTCCTAAACGTCTTTACAATAATTTTTTTTGTGCTTTGTTTCATGATTTGCCAGAAGCTGTAACACGAGATATTATTTCCCCTGTAAAGCAAGCAACAGAAGGCTTGCCTTCCATTGTAAAAAAAATTGAGGATGAAATTGTTTCTAAAGAACTTGTTCCATTGATGGAAGATTTTTATAGAGATGAGATACTGTATTTCACTAATGACGAGTTTAAAAACAGGATTATTCACAACGGTAGTACTGTTTGTGTAAACTGGGAAGAATTGAATTCAAAATATAATAGTGATGAATATAGTCCTGTAGATGGGAAGATTGTGCGTCTTGCAGATCATTATTCAGCACTTATGGAAGCAGAACTTTCTATAAGACACGGAATTACAAGTAAACATCTTATAGATGGTAAAGCTAATCTGATAAAAGCCTACCCGAAAGGCACTGTTATAAATGGAATAGATGCAGGTGCCCTTTTTAATAATTTTTGATGCATTACCGCTAGTGTATTGTTGATTTATATCTATCTATTATATATATATGCTTGAATATATTCCCGCAATTAATTATAATCTGTATATTGCTAGATTTTTCTTTTGAAATCTCTGATAGATGTATCGTGGAGGAAATATGACTATTTCACAAATGCTTAGCCAGAGTGCATTGCTTACTCTGCTGGGAATGGGTGTTGTGTTCAGTTTCCTTATCATTATGATTTGTGCAATGTATTTGCTTCACGCAGTAATACATGCTCTTAAGCTTGATAAGGATCCTGTTCAAAAAGAGGCTGCTTCTACTGCTGCCAGTGTGCCGTCTGCAGATAACGGTGCGGTAATAGCTGCAATTGCAGCTGCTGTTCATGAAAAGTTAAGTTAATTTTTTATAATAAGAGGTTTTTTTATGTCTAAGGTTGGTATTTCCGAACTTGCGATACGTGATGCCCATCAGTCACTTCATGCAACACGTATGACTACTGCTGACATGCTTCCTGCATGTTCTATGCTTGATAAAATTGGCTATAAATTTATAGAAGGTTGGGGTGGAGCTACTTATGATAGCTGTATCCGTTTCCTTAATGAAGATCCTTGGGAGCGCCTCAGAAAACTCCATGCAGCACTTCCTAATAACAAGATTATGATGCTTTTGCGTGCTCAGAACCTTTTGGGTTATCGTCACTACGCTGATGATGTTGTTCAGAAGTTCGTAGATGCAGCTGCTAAGAATGGTATTGATTGTTTCCGTATTTTTGATGCATGTAACGATCCTCGTAATATGGAATGTGCTACAAAGGCTGCAAAAAAGTCTGGAAAGCATGTTCAGATGGCTATTTCTTACGCTGTAACTCCTTTCCATACAATTGAAAAATATGCAGAACTTGCAAAGACTTATGCTGATTTCGGTGCAGATTCAATCTGTATTAAAGATATGTCTGGTCTTCTTAAGCCTTATGATGCATATAATCTTGTAAAGGCTATAAAGGCAAAGGTTGATTTGCCTGTTGAAATTCATACACATGCTACTACAGGACTTTCTGTTGCAACTCTTCTTAAGGGTGCAGAAGCTGGAGCTGATATTCTTGATACTGCAATTTCTTCACTTTCAATGGGAACTTCTCATTCTCCTACAGAGACTGTAGTTGAAATGCTTAAGGGAACAGAGTTTGATACAGAACTTGATACAAAGGCTCTTCTTGAGATTGCTGCATATTTCCGTGAAGTACGTCAGCACTATGCATCTCTTGAGTCTAAGTTCCTCGGAGCTGATACTCGTATTCTTCTTTCTCAGGTTCCTGGTGGTATGCTTTCTAATCTTGAAAGCCAGCTGAAACAGCAGGGAGCTGGAGATAAGATGGATGCAGTTCTTGCTGAACTTCCAAGAGTTCACAAAGATGCTGGCTATGTTCCTCTTGTAACTCCTACATCTCAGATTGTAGGTACTCAGGCTGTAATGAACGTTCTTATGGGACCTTATAAAACAATGACTCAGGACTTCCGTAACCTTATTACAGG
>CAMVEQ010000210.1:0-3562 GCA_947166545.1 uncultured Treponema sp.
GCATATGCATTATTTTGAATTGCAGCCTTTTCATAATATGAAAAGGCTGATTCATAATTGCATTCAATAGCCATTCCATAAAAATACATATCCCCTAAAGCAGTTTGAGCGTTGGGATTATTCTTATTTGCAGACTTCTCATACCAGAGCTTTGCTTCTTCTAAGTTTTTAGATACACCTTCTCCCTTTTCAAACATGTATCCAAGATAATACTGTGATTCGGAATGATTTTGTTCAGCAGCTCTTTCAAACCAATGTTTTGAAATCAAATAATTCTTTTTCTCATAAAGGAGTAAACCATATCTATATTGTGCATCAACATGATAATTTAAGGCAGCCTTCTTATACCATTCCTCAGCTAAGTTTTTATTTATTGGTACACCTAATCCATGTTCATATAACCATCCTAGATTATATTGGGCATCGGCATTATCTTGATCCGCAGATTGTTCATAATAGTTTTTTGCTAATTGAAAATCTTGTTTTACGAACTTACCATTTTCATACATAAAGCCAAGTCTGTTTTGTGCTGCCGAACTTCCTTGCTCCGATGCTTGTTTATACATATTAAAAGCTTCTTCTAAATTTTCTTTTGTACCCTCTCCAAATTCATACATCCATCCAAGAGAAAATAGAGCTCTTATATTTCCTTGATTTGTAGATTTATTATACCAATCAAATGCAATGTTGAAATTTTTTTCAACGTATCGTCCGAAATAATACATGTCTCCAAGATAAACTTGGGCTTCATGGTTTCCTTTCTCTGCAGATTTTGAAAAAAAGTCAAAAGCTTTTGCATAATCTTTCTTACATCCAAAAGAATAATAGTACATTATTCCTAACTTATATTGAGCGTCTTCATTATTTTGCTCAGCAGCTTTTTTAAGCCAATATTCAGCATTATCAAAATCGCTTTCTTTGAAAAATATTATACCCAATTCATATTGATATTTATCGTTACCGCTTACAGCCTTATTCTTTATCTCCCAGAATTCTGCATTTCTATTTGATTTTAATTCTGAATCTGTATTAGTTTTTATATTATCTTGAATAAATCGAACATATGCTTTTAATGCATTCCTATAAGTTCCATTCGCTTTATTTCCAAAAAACCAATATTTTCCATTAGTATCATACAAAGAAGATATATAAACTAAGTCTTGAATATCATTGAACGAATTGGGAAAACTCTTTCCTTCATGTGCAGTATAATGCTTACGAATAAGTGTTAGACTATAAGAATATTGTCTAGCGGTAGATTTTGCTTTTCTTTCTTTTGTAATTAGCCAATTCATAAAAGGATAATCCACTGAGTATTCAAAATCAGCAGACCTTTCCTCTTCATCAGCTGCATCAAGGTCGGAATAATAGTCTATATCTGAATTCAATTCAAAGTTATCAAAACTGTCTATTTCCGATTCAGATGGAAGGCTATCATCGGCTTCAAAGTATTTACCACATCTTAAACATTCAAAACAGATTTGTCCAAATTGTAAAATCTCAATTTTTACTTTTCCATTGCATGCGGGACAGCGCTTATTTAGAATCTTCATTGGATCTATCCTTAATTTTCAGTTACATATTATACATCATAAGTAAAAGAAATGAATATTATTTTATATAGTCATCCAGGCTTCTTCAAAAGTTGTATTTGGAATTAGATTCTTTATTGATAATTGATCCATCCAAATCCTCATGAATTGAATTAAGATCTGGTCCTTTTTTATATTTCCTGGTAAGCTGCAAGTATGGAAGGAAATAATTCACCAAACTACTATTTTGTTGTACAAAGTAAGTCCTACAAAGATGAGAATTCAAAATCGTATTTATGGGCACCATTATTTAGTAAAAATGGACAAAGTGTTCGTGCCTATGAATTAATGAAGCGTATTAAAAAAGGCGATGTGATAATCCACTATAACAACTCGGTTATTCCAGGAATATCAATTGCGAAAGCCGATGCGTATAGATGTAAAAAGCCAGACACAATTGGTGCTTCATCATCTCTATGGAACCCAGAGGGAACAAGAGTTGATGTTGAGCAATACTTTTCGCCATACAATATTCCAAAAGGAAAATGGATTAGTTCCTTTTATAAATCTCAACCTTATGGAGGACCAATTATTCAAGGTGGAGCTGGTGAATTAAAAATTGGTTTAGCATATTTATTTACTGCAAATAAGAGTCTTGTAGAAATAATACTTAAAGAAATGGAGACAAATCCACTAAGTAAAAATGTTGCAGAACAACTACGGCATAGACTAAGTTTACCAATCCAGACTGAAGAAATAAAGCAAGAAACTGTTAATGAAGGAGTTGAAGAAATGACTCAAGAAAAACAAAATATCGAGAAAATCAAAGACTATATAACTGCTAAAGGTTTTACATACAAAGATAATTTAATTGAAAATCTATACCTTAGTTTGAAGGCAAAACCATTTGTGATTCTTGCAGGAACTTCAGGAACAGGTAAATCAAAACTTGCAAAATTATTCGCTGAATCTATAAAGGCTGAATATAAATTGGTTCCTGTACGTCCTGACTGGTCAGATTCTTCTGATTTATTTGGACACTTAGATTTGGAAGGAAAGTTTATTCCAGGAGCAATAACAGATTTTATTGCGAAAGCAAATAATAACTTATCAAAGCCACACATCCTTTGTCTTGATGAAATGAACCTTGCACGTGTTGAATATTATCTAAGTGATTATCTTTCTGTAATTGAGACCCGTCGTGTAGAGGATGGAAAGATTATTACAGATCCAGTCTTAACAAAAGAATCTTTTGGTAAAGATACTTCGGCTTTTGAAAAATATGGTGAGTTATCACTTCCAGAAAACTTATACATAATTGGAACTGTAAACATGGATGAAACAACCTTCCCATTTAGCAAGAAGGTTTTGGACCGTGCCAATACTATTGAATTCTCAAATGTCGATTTAAGCTTCCCTGATTTTTCTTCAACGGAATCAGCAAATCCATTAGATAACATTAATAATGACTTTATAAAAACTAAATATTTGATTTTAAAAGATTGTTTGGATGATCAATCAGAGCTTTCTTCTCTTTGTGAAGAATTGGAAAAAATAAATCAGATTTTGGCAAAAGCAAATCTCCATGTTGGTTATCGTGTTCGAGATGAAATTGTTTTCTATACCTTAAACAACAAGATTGAGCAGCTAATTGATGATGACAAAGCTCTTGATAATGCAATTATGCAAAAGATTCTCCCACGTATCCAAGGTAGTAGTAATACAGTAAAAGAAATGCTGTATGATTTATTCAAATACTGTTTAGGAGATGCTAGAGGCACTCAGATAGAACAAGACTCTGGAAGCGAAAGTTTATTTAATACCCTTGAAAGTACTACTGCAACATATGAAGAAAGTGCAAAGAAAATTGCTTTCATGATAAGGAGATTTGAAGAAGATGGCTTCACATCTTTCTGGCTCTAGAGAATTAGTTTATATAAAAACTGACAAAGTCTCTGTAACCATAAAAGGTAATCCTTCTCATCCTTATTTCCAAAATTCTGAATATGATAAAGAGTGTTCAGAAGTAA
>CAMVEQ010000211.1:0-3557 GCA_947166545.1 uncultured Treponema sp.
TGATATAAGGTGTTTTTTTCTATATTATAAACAGTATCATGAAAATGGATATGGAAACACAAATTCTTTCACGTCAGCAGCTTGAATCTCTTTCAACACAGGATTTACTAGACTTATCTGACGATTTTGGAATTGACATTCCTGAAGATTTAAACAGACGTTTTATTATTGAAGAACTTCTTGAATTTTCAGATGAACAGGAAGACCAGCCAGTAGTGCCAGAAGTAAACCTTACTGACGAAGAAATGAATATAAATCCTAATCTTCCTACGTCATACAATGAAACTTCTATTCATGCCATTATTCACGATCCTGCCTGGGTTTTTGTATTCTGGGACATTAGTGCATCCGAACTTGAAAACCTTAGAAGCAATCAGAACTTTAAGAATCTTTTGCTTCATGTTGCATTTTATGAAAATGAAACTGACGAAAAACCTGTAGATACAATAGATACAAAGATTTCGCTTGAAGACAGAATGCAGTATGTGCTTCTTTCTTCTGCAAGAAAGCACTTTATTGTAAATCTTGCTGTTAATAACGGCACAAGTCACCGTATCATTGCACATACAGAAATGATTACAATTCCAAATTTCTGTCCACAGCTTGCAGACTTACAGCCTGGTAGAAGGCTTGATGTTCCGCCATTGGTACGGCTTTCGGGCATGGAAGAATTATTGAGGGAATACTATTTAACACATAGAGAATCATTACATTATTAGAAAAAGGGAAGAGTTTAATGTCAAAAAAGAATTTATTATTGGTTTTAGCAACGGAACAAGGTTATATCCACAATTCAAAATCAGATATTGATTTTTCTTTTGGCAATGAATATCTTTTCACATCAATTTCAAACACATACATACCACTTCTAAATCTCCTTGCAAAGCTTGAAGAAGAAGGAATTGCCGTTAAGCTTGGCATGGTACTTAATCCTTCGCTTTGTACTCTTTTATCAGATGCACACACTCAGCAGCAGTATATTACATGGCTTGATAAAAGAATTGCTTTTGGAGATGTAGAACTTGAACGCAACAAAGACAATCCTGATATATTAAAGAATGTTCAGCTGTGTCTGAAAAAACTCCAGAAAGACAAGATTGACTTTATAAAAACTTACAACAGCAATCTTGTAAAGGCTTTCCGTCGTTTTGCAGACAAGGGACTTTTGGAACTCATTCCTACGGCTGCAACAAACATCTACATGCCGCATTATGAAGACTTAAAAGAAGTCTTGAATGCACAGGTAGAAACAGGGCTTTTTGCTCATAAAACTTTCTTTGGCGAAACTGGCGATGGCTTTTTCCTGCCATACATGGGCTGGGCAAAAGGCATTGATAAGGTGCTTCATTCTTACGGTGTCAACTACACTATTATTGACGCACGTTCAATTATGTTTGCCGAAAAGCAGTGCGACACAGGAATATTCACACCTGCACGCACTAAAAATGCCCTTGTTGTATTTGGCCGTGACAATGACACTCCTAAAGACATTTCAGGACAAGACGGCTTCATGTCTAATCCTGTGTATCGCTGTGAGCAGCGTGATGTCGGTTATGAACTTCCTGCAGAATCGCTTAAAACATTTTTGGGAGAAGATCCTACTCGCCTTCAGACCTGCTTTAAATATTGGACTACAAACGCAGTTTATAATGAGGAAGCCGCAACTGAACAGGCAAAAAAAGATGCTGAGCAGTTTTACAACGCAAAACTTCAAAAACTTTCTCAGGCACAGGAATATCTTGAAGACAAAGATGCAGACCTTGTATGCGTAATTCCATTGGAAACTCTTGGAACAGAATGGCATGAAGGCATATTGTGGCTGGAGCATCTTATTAGACATGCAGCACAGGCTGGCGAAATTCAGCTGGCATTGTGCAAGAACTGCATAAAAGACCAGTTCCTCTTACAGAAAATAGAGCCGTACCCATGCAGCTGCGAAGGTACAGGCTATGCAGAAAACCTGCTTGACCATACAAATAACTGGATGATGCGTTACATCCGAAAGGCCAGTGAACGCATGATTGACCTTACTGAACGTTTTCCTTTTGAAACAGGCATAAAAGCACGTCTTTTAAATCTTGCAGCACGTCAAGTTCTAATTGCAGAATCTAACGAATGGGGAAAAATGATTCACGATGGCAGACTGCCAGAATTTGCCATGGAAACATTCAAGGAATGCATCCTGAATTTCACTGCAATTTTCGATTCTCTTGCAAGTAATACCGTAAGTACAGAGTGGCTTTGCAATCTTGAAAAGAAAGATCCTCTGTTCCCATGGATTAACTACAAGGTTTTCAGCAAAAAAAAATAATACCACCACATAAACACGGGCTTTTTCTTCTTTTCATTCTATTAATATTATGATACAATCTACCGCAAGAATAGTCAGATAGATGTCGAAATGCCGTCTATCTGCCTGTTAAACTCTATTTACTACAATTTTCGAGGTAACCCAGTATGAAGTACACTGCAGAAGTGGAACATATGTGTCCTTTGATGAAAGGCGCATATCATGGACCTGCACCAATCCCAGAAGAGGGAACATGGGTACAGGCAAAAAAAATTGAAGACATTTCCGGCTTTACACACGGTATCGGTTGGTGTGCACCACAGCAGGGAGCATGTAAACTTTCTTTGAATGTAAAAGACGGCATTATTGAAGAAGCTCTCGTAGAGACAATCGGATGCTCTGGTATGACTCACTCTGCAGCTATGGCTTCAGAAATCCTTATTGGAAAGACTTTGTTGGAAGCTTTGAACACAGACCTTGTTTGCGATGCTATCAACACAGCTATGCGTGAACTCTTTATGCAGATTGTATACGGACGTACTCAGTCAGCATACTCAAAGGATGGACTTAAAGTTGGTGCATCTCTTGAAGATCTTGGTAAGAACCTCCGCTCACAGGTTGGAACAATGTTTGCAACACGCAAGACTGGTCCACGCTACCTTGAAATGACAGAAGGTTATGTAGAACAGATTGCACTTGATAAGGACAACCAGATTGTAGGTTACAAGTGTATTAACTTTGGTAAATTGATGGACGCTCTTAAGGCTGGTACAGATCCTAAGGAAGCTATTGAAAAGGCAAGAACACACTATGGTCGCATCACAGAAGATCAGGGTGTAGTAAAGTTCATTGACCCACGTAAAGAGTAAGGAACGGAGGACTTAGGATATGTCATTATTTGAAGATTATGAAGGCCGCATTCCACAGGTAAACAAGGCTCTTAAAGAATATGGTTTTGCAGAAGGTGAAAAAGGCTTGAACGAAGCTCGTGACCTTTGTAAAGCTCGTGGATTTGATCCTTATGAAATCTGCCAGTCAACACAGCAGATTTGTTTTGAAGATGCAAAGTGGGCTTATGTATTGGGTTCTGCAATTGCTATTAAGGAAGCTGAAAAGTCTGGAGACAAGACTGGTTCAACAGCTGCTGCTAACATTGGTAAAGGACTTCAGGCATTCTGTTTGCCAGGTTCTGTAGCTGATGACCGCAAAGTTGGTCTTGGACACGGAAACCTGGGCGCTCGTCTTCTTTCTGAGGAGACACAGTGCT
>CAMVEQ010000212.1:0-3549 GCA_947166545.1 uncultured Treponema sp.
ATCTGGCATAAATCCAGCGAATAGTCCATCCAAGAACAATTCCTGCAACGGGGAGAATGATGTTTAGCATGATGCGGGACATTTATTTTTCTCCTTATTGTTTTAGAATTATTCCTATTTATACTAAATTATTACTTCGGTTATGTCAAATAGATAGAGGGTTATTTTCAAAAATATTATTTATATTTGTTAAAAATATTATATTTCATAAAATTTAAAAATACAGTAAGATAATACTTGTATGAACGTACATGCACAGGCTTATGTAGAGAAATATCTTCGCACCTATCAGAACGTTTTTACCGTTCGGGACATGCTGAAAGTCTTTTCCAGTGTGGGGATACGTACGTCCTTAAGGGATGTAAAGGATTTTCTGGAGCATAACTGTCTTGTTTTTTCGTTGGAAAACGATACTTACATTACTCAGGCTGGAGCTTTCACAGGAGCTCTTTTCAGCATAAAACCTACGGCTGCAGAGTATGAGCAGAAGATGTTTGTTGCTGGTCACAGGTGCATGCCCTTTGTAGATTCTGAAATTGCTTACTATGCACTGACTTTTTTTCATAATGATAAAAAAATGCCGCTGAAATCTGGGGAATTTGAGGCTGATGATGCAATCGACATGTTCATGCTGTATGGAGAAGAGTATGCTCCCCAGTATATTGCGGCAGATCCTGCAAATGCAGAGTTGAATCTTTTGCGTAACGATTTTGAACTGCCAAATAAAGTTCGTCTGACAGGTGTTGATATTTCGGAGCTTATTGAAAAAAATGATCTTCAGAAAGGTGATAGAATTCTTTGCTATGTACGGGATTGGAATCTTGGCTATATAGATATGGTTGTTGTACATGATGGAAACAATCTGTTTGACTGTGGCGAAGATGGCGATGCAAAACTAAAATGGTATGAAAACTTTGAAAACTTTTGTCTGGAAGAGTTTGAAATTGAAGGTCCTTGTGCTGCCATTGAAGAACAGTTGACCTATATCTTTTTCATGCACCGCGATGAATTATGTGTTCAAAACTGTGGTTCTGTTGAAGAGTATGTAAACCGCTATTCAAAAAAAGTCGGCATACAGGAATTCGGAGTAGAAACACGCCTTTGGTACAAAGGCAAATCTGTTCCTGCCGTGGGAAACTGGAATATTAAAAAAATGGAATCGGGGGATAAAGCTGCCCGCTACAGCTATGAAGGAGAGGCATCTTATTACACCGTTCCGCCTGACATTCTTGACCATTATGTTCTGGACATGCTGTATCATCACGGTACGGACGTAAAAGAGCTTATGTATGAGATTTACCCTGATGATTATATTTTCCATCTTGGTGAAAAAGCCCTTGTCATGATGAACCTTACTGACCGTAATGAAAAATTCAAATTAAGATACAACTGGTTTGCGGATCAGGTTGCAGGTCCTATTCGCGAGCAGGCTCTTGATTTATATAAAAAAGTGAATGAACTAATGTTTGAAGTAGACAAGTGTTATAGCGGACTTTCGAATTTTCCTCAGCAGGAACTTGTCATTCTTACTCAGCTGTATAATCACATTGTACGCATTCTGCAATCGTTCGTTTCTGATTCTGATATTGGTGATGAAAATGAAGCTATTCTTGCTTCTTTAGATGGAATGCGTTGTAATTTTGAGGGAATTCGGGATATACTTCTTGGCGCAATCGATGAATGTCGTTGTAATAGATTTAAAGTTGTGAGGTAAAAGGAGATGCTTTCAGCAAAAGAGTTGAGCAATTTAATTACAAGCGGTGGTGTTTTTACAGAGGTGAAAGGTTCTACAGTAAAAGAAGTTTATGAGAATTTCACTCAGAAAATTAACCTTCCAGATGGTTTGTATGCGGAAGTTCTTAACAAAGAACTTATAGAACGGGAAAATGTACTTAGTACTGCGGTAGGTAATGGCATTGCCATTCCTCATCCTCGTACACAGTTAATTCATAATCCTTCGGATGAAAGAATTGCAGTATGTTTCTCTCGGGAAGGCATTGATATGCATTCCCCTGACAGTACTAATGTGTTTGCATTTTTTGTACTGCTTACTTATTCATCTCAATCTCATCTTTCAATACTGTCTACTCTTGCAGCCCTTGTTCAGAAGCGTGAGTTTGTCAATCTTTTAAGGACAAGACCTGATAAACAGGCTCTTCTGGATGCCATAAAAATATATTGCAATAATTAAAATATGGCTGTAGAATAGAAAAGTTGATTTATATCCAAAAAACTTAATAAGGAGCATTTGAATTATGGACACTAAAAGTATAGAAGCTACTGCGTTGTCTATCCGAAGTCTTTCTATGGATGCCATTCAGAAGGCAAATTCAGGACATCCTGGACTTCCTCTTGGAGCTGCTGAAGTTGCAGCTGTTTTATATGGTCAGGTTATGAAGCATAACCCTGCCGATTCAAAATGGAAGGATAGAGACCGTTTCGTTCTTTCAGCTGGACACGGTTCAATGTTGTTGTATTCTATTCTGCACATTGCAGGATACAAAGTTTCTCTTGATGATGTTAAAACTTTCCGTCAGGTTGGTTCTAAGTGCCCTGGTCACCCAGAAGTAGAAATTACAGATGGTGTTGAATGTACATCTGGTCCTCTTGGACAGGGAATTGCCGCAGCTGTAGGTATGGCTGTTGCAGAAAGCATGCTTGCTGCACGTTTTAACACTCCACATCATACAATCGTTGATCACTATACTTATACACTTGTTGGTGAAGGATGTCTTGAAGAAGGCGTTTCATCAGAAGCTTGTTCTCTTGCTGGTAACTTGAAGCTTGGAAAGCTCATCGTATTCTACGATGAAAGCAAGATTTCTATCGACGGTTCAACAGACATCACATTCACAGATGACATTCAGAAACGTTACGAGTCTTATGGCTGGCAGGTTCTCCGCGGCTCAATGTACAATGTAAAGGAAATTGAAGACCTCGTTAATATTGCAAAGAGCGAAAAGGACAAGCCTTCAATTATTATTTTGAAGTCTGTTATTGGTAAGGGTGCTCCAAATGAGGGTACTGCAGGCGTTCATGGTGCTCCTTTGGGAGAAGACGGCTGTGTTGCTGCAAAGAAAGCTTTGGGCTTGCCAGAAAACGAAAAGTTCTACGTAGTTCCAGAAGCATACAAATATTTTGAAGAAAAGCGCAAGGAATTTGCTGCTGCAGAAGAAAAATGGAATGCAGAATTTGATGCATGGGCAAAGGAAAATCCTGAACTTGCAAAGAAATGGGATGCATACTGGAATGCAAAGCCAACAGCTGATGTAGCTGCTCCTTCTTATGCTGTAGGCGACAAGCTTGCTACACGTGATGCAAGCGGAAAGAGCCTTAACTGCATGGCAGACCGTTTTGAGTGGCTTGTTGGTGGTTCTGCAGACTTGGAAGGTCCAAATAAGACAAAGATTAAGAACAATGACGGCGTTTATAATGCTGGAAACCGCAAGGGAAGAACAATTGAATACGGTATTCGCGAATTTGCAATGAGTCAGGTTGTAAGCGGAATTAACCTGCATGGTGGTCTCCGTGCTTTCGGTGCAACCTTCC
>CAMVEQ010000213.1:0-3541 GCA_947166545.1 uncultured Treponema sp.
AATTCCAGTCTGTTGGTTCTGTTTCTCCAAGTATTGTCAGTGTCGCTTTTTTAACAGGAACTACAACCATCTTGCGGGTCTTTTTCTGCCTCTTGATTATTTCCATCCGGTTAAAATCTATGTCATTCCACTTTAGCTGTATCAAATCCGATATTCTGAAGCCTGTACAGCATCCGAATAGAAATGCCTTCCGGATTTCCATCTGTAAAGATTGAGACATGGAACCGCTCCTGATGTATGGAGTAATCGCCATTTTACGTACTTCTTCCAATGATAGAAACTCTTTTTTGCTGTCTGGTACAGATATGTGTCTTATTCCGCTCGATGGATCACGTGTAATAAGTCCGTCTCGCACTGCTTTTTTCAGACACTGTCGCACTAAACAGCAGTATTTTTCCTGTGTGTGTGCAGACTTTAATCCCGAATCTTTTTTTATTCGCTCCTGAAAATCCTCAAACCATCCTGGAGTTATGTCAATGAGCCTTACGTGCCTTCCTCCAAATCTTTCTAGGTAGGGCAGACACTTATAGATGATTGAATCCTTTTTTACCTGGCTCTGCTTTTCTACATACTCATAGAGTGAAAGTTTTGATTCTGGCGGTGTCAAGCCGTTCTGTCCTTGGATTAAAAGAAGTTCCTTCTTGCTGCGTAAAAGTTCAGCTAGCTTCATGACTTCTTTGTTCTGTTCAGGATTATCCGAAACATGTAGTCCTGTAGACTCTTCTGTCCTGATTCCGCCTGACACTGTGACAATATGTACAATGCCCCTTCTGATTCTGATTCTTACTCCCATACTGATGCCCCTTGAAAGTGCAGGTTCTCATGACCGCATTATAGCCGCATTATAGCCGCATTATGACCGCATTTTTTCCGCAAAAACAGCCTAAAACTGCCTAAACATGCAAAAGTCTCTAATTACTGATTTTTCAGAACTTGTTTTGCAGTAAAAGGGTAAATTATTGTAATATAAAGAATTGTATTTTGTAAAAATGAGCAGAGGGCAATAAAAAAGACCGCAGAAGTAAGCGGTCTATATCAGTGCCCGGAACAAGACTTGAACTTGCACACCCGTTAGAGCTCTAGTACCTGAAACTAGCGTGTCTACCAATTCCACCATCCGGGCAAAAAGTATATAAAATATATACAATTTTTACACTTTGGTCAATAAAGGATACTGTTTTTTTTGAAAGGATTATTAAAAAAGTCCCATTCTTGTAAATATAATTCCAAGAATTGCAAATAAAACAACAAGACTAACTATGTATAGCCATATAGGAGCATCATCGTTATGTGTCTGTTTTGATTTATTTATTGTTTTTGGATAAAGATTAGAAGATTTTTTTTGTTTTTGAGGATTTCTTTGTGATTCAGATTGATTTGTTTGTGTTCCAAAAATATCATCAGGTGTCATTGCATAATGACATTTAGGGCATCCATCCTTAAATGCTGTAACTGCCCCCATGTGTCCACATTGTGGACATCTAACTGCAGAGAAAAATCTACCACAGTGAGGACAGAATCGTGCATTTGCAGCTACTTCCTCACCGCAGTTTTCACAAAAGTATTTAGCACTTTTTGATTTAGCCATAATTTATTCTGTACCTAAATTGTCTACGGAATAATTATAGATCTGCCATATACCGTCTCTTTGGCGGACATAATAGGTATACCGTTTCTTTTCCGTAAATGTTCCATTATCGAAATATTCTAGAACTTTTACGCTTCCTTCAATTTGAGAATATGTTGTTGTTTCAATTTCAAATTTTGAAGGAATTGCTACTATATCTGAATCAATACGGTTTTGCTGTAAGTCAGAACGGAACGCAGCAAGCATCTGATTTCTTCCGTCTGCACTTTCTGCATTATATCTACTGCTCCTTGATGGATTTCTTTTCAGCATTTCTTCAAGATTCATGTATAGAAAGTATTGATCCCAAAGACTTCTCTGACGTGCAATAATTGTCTGCTCTATAACTTTGTCAGGACTGATTTCTTCTGGCTGTAATACAGCTGCTGTTGGAACTGCAACAGGAATCTTTGATGAAGAAGCTGAGGCAGGCGATGGGCGAACTTCCAAACTAAGACGATTTGAAACAATATACTGATTTTTCTTATTATAAAGTTCTGGATAAAAACGTAAATCTACATAATATATGGAAGCTCGTTTTACATCTAAGAATTCTTTTAAATTCTCTACAAAAGAGTATTCTTCTCCAGGCTCTAGAGCAATTTCTCTAAAATAAACTGCCTGACTGGTTGTTCGTTTTTGAACAAGTGCATTTGTAGAAGGAAGCTGAGAATTCTTTACATCAAATGCATCGAAATCAATACTGAACATATGGTCGTCAGCCATTTTAAAGCGAAGAGTTTCACTTCCTGTATTTGCAACCGTGACATGGATTTTTACAGGGTTGTTTTCTGAATCTCCCGGATAATACATTGTCCTGTCATAAAACTTAATTGAAACCTTAGCATTGTCGGCCAAAGATTCTGATGCATTTATATGGGCAAGAACAAGAAAAGTTGTTATAATACATAATAGTATTCGTTTCACAGTAATAACTCCCGTCTGTACCACAGACTTAGTTAAATTTCTTTACTTGAATATCGGTTGTTTATGAAAAATAATTTATCACTTTTTCCATTGCTAAAATCTTATACAGCATTTAATTCTTCTGTTCTGCAGACTGCTGACAATGAAATTACGTTTCCTGCAGAAATTTTTGGTTTGAAGGGTAGTTTACCCTCATTTTACATGGCTGAATATATTAAACGTAGAATTGTGAATAGAATTCATGATGAACAGTATGATATTCGTCATGATAGTTTTCAGGAAGACTTTATTATTATAGTAGCTTCTCAGAAAGCAGCAGATGAATGTGAATCTGATTTTAATACAATTTTTAATGGAGATGTAAGCGTTTACAAGATGCCTTGGTGGGGAACTATTCCGTATCGTCCAGTGGCTAAAGGAGCAGCTGTGTTTGGACAAAGATCCAGCGTTCTTGCAAAACTGACATCGAGAAATCCAAAGTCTGAAAATCCTAGAATTTTTATTATTCCTCAGAGAGTCTTACTTTCTCCAGTACCAGATCCTTCTTATATTAGAAATCTTATTATAAAGATTCGTAAAGGTCAAAGTTTAGATCCAGAAGTTCTTTCTGAGCGACTTTCATCTCAAGGGTATATTAGAGTTCCTCGAGTTACAGTAATGGGGGAATTTGCATTAAGAGGAGAAGTTTTAGATATTTTTATGCCAGGTGAATCTTGTGCTAGCCGTATTGTTTTTGATTTTGATACAGTTGAACAGATAAAGTTGTTTGATACAGAATCACAGTCTTCAAAGCAAAATTGTGATAGTCTGATTATTTATCCTATGAAAGAAGTTGTATGGACTGATGAATTATGTGATAAACTTGAAAACTTTTTTAAAGATGAAGATGAGAATGGAGTTTGTAACGATTTTGCTTCTTATGATGCTAATAGAAAAACTGTAAATTCAGTATTTGCAGGTCAGCAAAGAAAAATTGCTGATGGTGGG
>CAMVEQ010000214.1:0-3466 GCA_947166545.1 uncultured Treponema sp.
ATTTATTTTCCCTTGGATGAATCAGAATGATATCTGTAATCCTCCAAAATGGGCAGAAAATACCGTATGGTATCAGATTTTCCCAAGCCGTTTCCGAAAAGGTCCTGTAAGCAATCAGGACAGCCAGGAAAAGTTTGCAGCCTGGCCGGACCGCAACACCATTGTAAATAACGAGCAGAAGTTCGGCGGAAACCTGGGCGGTATTACCGAAAAAATGTCTTATCTTGCAGACCTTGGAATCACCGGCATTTATCTGAATCCGGTAAACTGCTCAACAACCCAGCATAAATACGATACCACAGATTATTTTGATATTGATCCGGAATTCGGAACTAAAGAAGACATGAAAAAAATGGTTGCCGAAGCCCATAAATACGGCATCCGGATTATGCTGGACGGCGTCTTTAACCATTCCGGCTGGGAATTCTTTGCCTGGCAGGATGTCTTAAAGAACCGTCAGAATTCAAAATATGCAGACTGGTATATGGTAAATGACTGGAGCTTCCAGGGGCTGCCGGGCCGCAACGCAGAGGAAGGAAAATTCTTTGCCTTTGCCTACTGCGACTATATGCCTAAATTCAACACAAATAATCCCGAGGTCCGCAAATATCTTATAGATGCCTGTGAGTTCTGGGTAAAAGAATATGATATTGATGCCCTGCGCCTGGATGTAGCAAATGAAGTCTGCCATGATTTTTGCCGCGAGCTGCAGGAACGCATGCGCGGTCTGAAAAATGATTTTTACATCATCGGAGAAATCTGGCACAACTCTATTCCATGGCTTCGTGGAAATGAATTTGATGCAATCATGAACTACCCTCTTCAGAATGCAATTTATAATTTCGCACTGGACAAGGAACGTTCAAGCCTAAGCTTTGAGCAGGATGTTAACCGATGTCTTACCGATTACTTTAAGCAGACTCAAAAGGTTATGTTCAACCTCATGGACAGCCACGACACAATGCGCCTTGTTACAAAGGCCGGCAGCCGCGACAAGGCATTACAGATTCTCGCCCTGATGTTTGCCATGCCGGGTTCTCCATGTATCTACTACGGTACAGAAGTTTTCCTTGAAGGCGGAAAGGATCCTGACTGCCGCCGCTGTATGCCATGGAAAGAAATAGATGACGGCTTATGCGCTTCCTCAATGGACCTTATTAAGCAGTTGATTTTTCTGAGAAAAACTAATTCTGCTATGGGCGCTTATGATATGAGCTTCTCTCATATTGAGAATAAGCAGCGTCTGCTCTGTCTGAAAAAATCATCTGAAGAAAAATCAATTATGCTTATAGCAAACTTTTCTGAAGACAAAGAAGATGTTTCAGATCTTCTTAACGGAACAAAGATTCTTTTCAAAAACAACTTTAACGCTCAGACACGGGCGCTTGATGCTGGAGGAATCTTGATAGCACAGGGGCTTTATTAAACGTTTTACACGTTTAATAAAAACTTATTCACTATTTTTGGGTGAAAAATAGTAATATTTTCACTTAAAAATAGAAGAATAGTACCCCGTGAAAATTATTCTTTGCAAGTATATCCATCAAGGATATAATTAAACTATAACAGGTTTTAGAGCGGAAAACGAGCCGCTCAGATTTGGAGGTATTATGAAAAAAACTGTTAGAGTATTGGCTGCATTTGCTTGCCTTTCTGTTTTTCTGTTCAATTCCTGTGCACAGAAAAAAGTAACTCTCAAGATGTGGGAGTCTGATGGTCCGGAACGCCAGTTCATGGAATGGGCTGCTGCTGAGTATAAGAAAACACATCCGAACATTGAAATCGTTTACGAACCAGTTGCTTCTCCTGACGCACGTGCAAAGATCGAATTGGACGGACCTGCTGGAGTTGGTGCTGATGTTTTTGTTGCACCACATGATCACGTTGGAGCTCTTGTAGCCGGAGGTCACGTTCTTCCTGTTTCAGATCAGTCTTTCATCAATGACTTTGTAGATGCTGCAAAAGTTGCCGGAACTTATGAAGGCAAACTTTACGGCTACCCTCTCGCTATCGAAACTTATGCTCTCTTCTACAACAAGGACATTATTCAGAACCCACCAAAAACATGGGATGAAGTTGTTGAATATGCAAAAACCTGGAACGATAAGTCACAGAACAAATACGCTCTTGTATGGGGTGTAGGTAACGCTTACTACTCATATATGTTCATGAGTGCTTATGGTACCTCTTTGTTCGGACCTAACGGCGACGACAAGAGCCAGCACGGAATCAACGCACCTGCAACAATCAAGGGACTTCAGTATTTCCAGGATTTGAGAAAGAAGATTCTTGATGTTCCTTCTGCCGACCTTTCAGACGACTTCTGTAACTCTTCATTCGAAGAAGGAAAGGCTCCAATGATTATTACAGGTCCATGGAAGATTGCTGACTTCAACAAGACAGTAAGCAACTACGGCATCACAACTATCCCAGGCTTTGGCGATGGTAAACCTGCAACTTCATTCTCTGGTGTAAGAATTGCATTCGTAAGTGCTTACTCAGATCACCCTGCAGAAGCTCAGGACTTTGCTAAGTTCCTTATGTCAAAGGCTTGTCTCGAAAAGAGATTTGAGTTCACAGCACAGATTCCACCAAGAAAGGATATCACAATCACAGATCCACTTTCTAACGGAATCCTTCAGCAGGCTGCTTACGCATTCCCAATGCCAACAATCCCACAGATGGGTACATACTGGTCAGCAATGGGCAGTGCATACGGCGGAATCTGGGACGGCGACAATGTTCAGCAGGACCTTGACGCTGCCGCTGCCGCAATGGAAGCTGCTAACTAATTTGTAACTATAAACTACACGGTCATTGCTGCTTGGTTGATACTCCGCTAACTGCAATGGCCGTTTTTTTTGAGGTCGTTCTTTATGGAAATTGATTCAAACTTGATTAAAAAGACGAAGATTGCTTCGTGCTGCTTTATGGGACTAGGACAGGTGCTTTATCTGAAACAGTATGTCCGCGGAATCCTGATGATGCTTTTTGAAATCATTATGATTTTCTGCTGTACGCCGGTTTTCAACTCTGCCATTCTGGTCTCGTCTGCACCGCTCTCGACCTCTGTCTTGATCTCGGATGTCCTCATTTCGACCTCCTCAATCGACATTTCTTTGATTTCAGTCATTTGAATTGTCCTCCATGATTCTTGAAATCTGTTCCAAAAGAGCACTCCGCTCCTCCTTTATTTTCTGCGAGTGAAGTCTCTCCGCCTCAAACTTTGCAATCTCTCCGTCACAAAGTTCCTTTGTTCTCGCTGAAATGCTTGTCTGTTCATTTGCAGGAAATGAGACCGCAGACACATCATAGAGTCTGCCTATCTTCTTGATAGTCCTTGTAAGGATGATGTCTCCGTTGTCCTGCTCCTCCTCCTCATAGGAGTCACCCGTGACTGTGAAAGCAAATGACATTCTGTCGATAAGACCCTTGTCAATTGCATCCCACACTCCTCTTGATGCCT
>CAMVEQ010000215.1:0-3377 GCA_947166545.1 uncultured Treponema sp.
TTTTCAATAAGTGTAATCTTATCTTCTTTTTAGATACGCCTACAGTACCTGCAAGTACCGAAGAGCCTACGAGGGACGGCTTTAAGTTCAAGGGCTGGTCATCTGACAGCAGTGCAACTGTTGCCGACAACACGGTTTCAAGCACACCTGTAAGTACAGATACAACATACTACGCGGTATGGCTTACTGCATACCCTATTACTTACAGTTCAGGGCCTACTATTGATACATCAAGCGAGGCATTCTCGGGCAAGTTAAGCTATGCAGTGGATGAACTTCCTTTTGCACTGCCTACACCGACAGCACCTGTTGCAGGACTTACATTTGTAGGCTGGTATACGGACGCGGCATTTACCCCTGCAAACAAGGTTACTTCTATCGATGCAGGAACTACAGGAGATGTAACGCTTTATGCAAAGTGGACTGTAACTGTAACTGTGTATCCTCATTCAGATAGTGCTTCTACTACACCGTATGCTGTTCCTTACGGTTCAACTGTTGCATCTTTACCGATTACACTATTTACTACAAATCCTCCTACAAAGTCTCATGCTGTACTCCTAGGATGGTTCAAGTCTTCTTATAATGATACTGAAGGTTCCAGTGCTTCTTCTACTGAATATAATTTAAGTGCTGAAGTTACCGAACCGTTTACTCTGCATGCAAAGTGGGACTCAACTGAGATTACATGGGAAAGCCCTGTAACTCTTCCTGCAGCCTACACATCCGACTCAGGAACATACAAGAGCTATACTTCTGCAGGAATGACATTGCCAAGACCAACCTATACAGGACTGACTTTTGCAGACTGGTACACGGACGAGGATTTTACCCCTGCAAATAAGGTTACGTCAATTCCTGCAAACTCAACAGGCGAAAAGACATTCTATGCAAAATGGACTGCTACGGTAACGTTTGACAGCCAGGGAGGCAGTGCCGTTACAGCACAGACTGTTACATACAACAAAAAGGCAACTGCACCTACAGCTCCGACAAATAGTAGCGGATTGTCACTTTTAGGCTGGTATACGTCTACAGACGGAGGCACTACGCTTTCAGAGACAGCCTTTGACTTTGCTGAAACTGAAATTACAGAAAACATTACGCTGTATGCAAAGTGGGGGCTTGACATAGGCGGATTGAGTGACTACCTTGCAAATCTTCCTACTGGAAGTAAAGAAAGTCCTAATGTTCTGCCTCCTATTGGAGGTCTAACTACAAGCAACTGGGAACAGATACAAACTGCACTTAGAAATAACAATACAAAATATGTTGATCTGTCTGCAACGACACTGCCAGCTAGTATTACTGATATGTCAGATGGATTTAAAAACTGTAATAAACTTGTGACAGCTCCAGAAATCCCTGATGGTGTTACGGATATGAGAAATTGTTTCAATGGTTGTGACAGCTTGACGGCAGCTCCTGAAATACCGAGCGGTGTTACTACATTGGCTTCCTGTTTCCGTTATTGTAGAAGCCTGACGGTAGCTCCTGTGATCCCTGATGGTGTCAGTAGTTTGTACGAATGTTTCCAAAGCTGCAGCAAACTGACGACAGCTCCGGAAATACCTGCCAGCGTAACAAATATGACTTCCTGTTTCGATGGTTGCCCTCTGACAGCACCCCCTGTAATCCCTGATGGTGTCCTGTATATGAAAAACTGTTTCATAAACTGTAGCGATCTGACGTCAGCCCCAGAAATCCCTAGTGGTGTTACTGACTTGTCAGGCTGTTTCGAAAACTGTAGCAAACTGACGACAGCTCCTGTAATCCCTGCCGGCATTACGAATATGACCAGCTGTTTCGAAAACTGTAGAAAACTTAGCGGTAATATCATAATCAATTCAGAAAGTATTAATACTACTAACTGGAAATTCGCATTCAGAGATGTTCCTAGCGGTGTAACGGTAAAAGTAAAGTCTGATACTGTAAAAAATAGAATTACAAATTCTGCAACAACAGGCAGTTACACTTATACTCTTAATGTTAACATAACGCTGCAGTAAATTTAAACTCCAGCCGTAAGCAGGCATCATCCGTGTCTTACGGTTGTTTTGTTAGTTCGTACTGGCGAACTTAAAATGCATTGACAAAAATAAAAACATGCCTTTAGGCTTCATTTGCTGTGGTACTGCACAAAATATGCAGTAACCACGACGCACGTCAATCAAAACAAAAAGACCTGCAGGAAATGATACAAATCGTTTCCTGCAGGTCTTTCATTTTTTTTATCTTTTCCTTTGCGCTAAAGCACGATATAATATTTATATGACTATAGAGCAGGTTCAGAAACTTTGTGAGGAAAGAAAAATTGTTTGGTCTGTTCATGCGGCTGAAATGATGATGAGACGTGGTATTGAACGTCTTGATGTTTTAAATTGTTTGCAATATGGTGAAATTATAGAAGATTATCCTAGGTCTTTTCCAAATCCAAGTTGCCTTGTGTTTGGTTTTTCCTTGGACTGTAAAGTCCTGCATACTGTTGTTGGTCTGAAAGAAAATGTGCTGATAGTTATTACAGCATATTTTCCAAATACAGAAAAATTTGAATCTGATTTACGAACAAGGAGAAAAGAAAAATGAAGACTTGTTTCTTTTGTAAAAGCAATAGTGTTGTTCACACAGTTACGACATACATGGTTGATTTTAAGGACTGCATAATAATAGTTAAGAATGTTCCCTGTGAAGAATGTTCAGAGTGCGGAGAAAAGTTTTTTTCTGATGATGTAATGGCAAAACTTGAAACAATTGTAAAAAAAGCCAGGGAAATTGCAAGCGAAGTATTCGTTACAGATTATACAAAACAGGCTGCATAAACAAAAAACGGCTCCCTGCATGAACAACTTTCACATGTAAGAAGCCTAAATGTATGTTTTTTGTTTTTTCTCTACAAGTTGACGAAAAAGCAGTGTAATTGTATATCTAAAGAAACGGAGCCGCTTACAAAAGAGCGACTTGCCTCCGTGTAGCTTAATAATTAAAGCCCGCAAGGAAGAAAATCAATTTTTCCTGCGGGGCTTTGTGTTTTTGCGGTATTAAATACTATTTACTTTGAGAACTTACTACTTCTGCAGATATTTCCTCAATCTTTTCCAAAGGCAATCCTTCCGCTTCTGCAATCTGTTCATGTGTCAGGACATTCATTGCAAGCAGTTTTCTTGCAGCTTCAATGGCTTTAGTTTTCTCTCCAATACGGATGCCTTCCTCGCGACCGTGCTTCCTTACGTCATGGTCATGAAGGCTCCATGTAAAGTACACTTTCTTCGTTGCTTCCAGCTCTTTCTGTGCTTCAACCATATCCGCAATCCTCCTATTCTGTCGCCAGTTCCTCAATCTTTTCCAAAGGCAATCCTATAGCTTCTGCAATCTGTTCA
>CAMVEQ010000216.1:0-3292 GCA_947166545.1 uncultured Treponema sp.
TTCTACAAAGAGCTTGAAAAATGCGGCTTTGAGTTCGCCTACCGAACTGTAAAAGAAATCCGCCTGTATGCAATAGCAGCCTACAAAACTGCCGAGGGAGAAAAGCCAACTGCTACAGAAGTTGCAGATATTCAGATTTTGCAGAAGATCCTTCCAAAAATTCACGGAAACAAAAAGCAGATTGGGAATCTTCTTGATGAACTGGAAAAACTTTGCGAAGAACACTCATTGCCGAACAGTCTTGCAAAAATCCGGCAGATGAAGGATAAATTGAACCGCTTCCAGTACGCAAGCTTTATCTAAGGAAAAATGAAAAATCTTGCAGGTTTTATATATCATTATAATTCTCTCAATCTAAAAGTTTTTCCAGCTGGAAAGAAAAATGATATTGATTGGAATAGCATATTTTTCTCAGAAAGTGATTTTGATTTTTATGTACACAAAGATTCTCTTTCTACGAATAAATCCTATATCGAGTATTCCGCAAATGACGAATACAATATAAATCCGCTTCGTTTAAAAGAAACAATACGCTACAAATGCGAGGTTTCAGATTCTATAAATCCTGATAAAAACGAAAAATACAACCTTCATTTTAAGAACGAAAGCAACAAACTTCTTAAAATTGAGCGCGATGATGAAAAAAGCATTGTCTTCCAGTTTATAAATTATCTTGGAAAATCTGAACTCTGTTTTAACCTAGATAATAAGCCGTTATCTCTGTCATTTGAAATTGTACCAGCTAAAATCAATTATGAAACTGATTATGTAAATCTTACACAGGCAATTGCTGAAGAATGTTCGGCTTTACTTTTGGAATATTCAAGTCCGACATCGCTCTCGTTTTCTCAAGATTCTGAAAAACAACAGAAGACTGCATTGGAGCAATTTATTTTTTTACGGCAGTTCTGCTATGCAGATAACATTGAAAGTCTATTTGCTTCAATCAAACGGAATCCAGACCGTATTCTTATAGAAGAAGATGTGATAAAGCCTTTCGGGCAAGGCTCACCTTCAAAAAGATTTTTTACGAATCCCTTTTTGTATTCTCGTAATTGGAATAATTTGGGAAATGGCGTTTTTCTCCCTTCTGAAATTGTAGTTACTCATAAATGTGAAAGCCTTGATACACCTGCAAACAGATTCTTGAAGTTTGCTTTGAATACATTCTTGGAGATTTGCGAAAATATCATAATCTATGTTGAAGAATCATCCGTGTATCATAGCGAAGCTGCCGAAATAAAAAATCATATTGAAAATATTTTGCAAGATTCTTTTTTTGATGATGTACAAGATTTAACTGTAATGCCTGTCAATAATCAAGTTCTTGAAAAGCGTGAAGGTTATTCACAGATTTTTAATGCCTTTTCTATGGTTGATTTGGCATTGCAACTCGACTGGAAAGGTAAAGAAGAGGTTTATTCTGGTGAGTCAAAAAATACTGCACTCTTGTATGAATACTGGCTTTTCTTTGAACTTAGAAAGATCATATCTAAAATCGATGGATGTTCTCCAATCTTAAAAAATGAAGATGATTCATTTATAAAAGAAAATGACGGTCTTACAATTTCTCTTTGTCAGGATAAAAAATCAGTTCAGCATTTTGAGACTGAAAATCAGAAAATTGATTTGTATTACAACAGGACTTTCAGCCATAAGAATTTTGAAAAATCAAAATACGAAGGTTCTTATTCCCGGCCATTCCGCCCGGATTACACAATTGCGATTTTCCCAAAAGAATATAATGACGAAAAAGAAGCTGTAGAAGATGGTGCTGTAAGTTATATTCATTTTGATGCTAAATATCGATTGGAAGATTTAAGCCAGTTCATAAACAAAGAAGAAACAGAAGAGGAAGTCATCAAAGAAATCAGCGCTGAAAAAAGCGACAGCGTGATGAACACATATAAACGCGGTGACTTGTTGAAAATGCATACTTATAATGATGCAATCCGCAGGACTGTTGGAAGCTATGTTTTATATCCTGGAACAGATAATAAAGACGGTAAGCGATTTTCTGTTTATGAAGAGATTCTTCCTGGAGTTGGTGCGTTTGCAATTCGTCCTAGCAATATGAATAGCATGGAATTAAATGCTGGTGAAAAAGCCGTTCAAGAATTTATAAAAGAAATTGTTGAATTTAATGCAAATCCTGCAAGTCGTAATGCAAGAACAGATTATTTTGATAGGATGATAGCAGAGTCACCGAGTGATGAAAGAGGAATTGCATCTACAAATTCTTGTTTGACCATGATTGGTTTTGTTAGAGAATCATATTATGAATACTTAAAAGAAAAGAAAATTATTCCAACTTCTTCAAATGATAAAGATTGCATTGGAAAAGAATTTTATTTTTATTATCATGCAATAAAAAATGGAAATGTTTATACTTTACATAAAGAAACGATGAAAGCAAAGTATCTTAGATTGACTTTGACTGATTACAATAATACAAAAATAAAACAAGGGAAAAAATTTGAAAACTTAGAATCCTGTCGGGCAGAAATTATTTCCACGGAACTTATTTCGAGATTTCAATTACAGGAACTCCTTTCTGATTATTCTGATAATGATAAATTTCAGGCAGATTTTTATTATGTTGCGAAAGTTAGAATAAAGGATTTATATGAGGGTGGTATCATTGCAATTAGTACAGATGAAAATGAAATAATAAGTCCGTATTCCCCGAAGATTGTGGAAATGGAGAACTTGTGAATATACGGGAAATAAAATTCGCAATCAATTATAAGTTATACAGCAAGGAGTTGTAGTAAATAGATGGGTAAGCTTCTTATTTTCTTTATAGTATGCTTATTAAACTTACACTTTAATGAACAAAAACAATAAATCTGTTATGGTTTAGGATAGATATGGAAAATTTGGAATTATTAGTACGTGAACTTGTTAAACTCCCGAATGAAAATGAGTGTTTAGAGTTCAAACATAAAAACTTTGATCCTGAAATGATAGGGCAGGATATTAGTGCTTTAGCTAATTCTGCTACCTACAAAGGGAAAGATAAAGCTTATATGGTTTGGGGAATTCACAATGAAACTCATGATATTCTTGGTACAAAATATAATCAGTATTCAAAATGAAGAAAAGTTATGGTCGTGTTATCTTCATGCCTGTATAAAATATCTAACACACGAATGACTTACAAACAGTTCTTTAAGACAGCGTTTCTGTCTAGAAGATACAGCAGCTGCACAGATTTCTAGATTAATAAAAGAAGCTGTTTCGGAGGGCGTTATAAAACCTTTTGATGCAGAAACCTCACAGCGTTATATGA
>CAMVEQ010000217.1:0-3275 GCA_947166545.1 uncultured Treponema sp.
CAGCTACTCGAGCCTTCTCTTTCTTCTCTGCGTCAGCTCTGGCTTTTTCTTCTGCTGCTATTCGAGCTTTTTCTTTTGCTTTAGCATTGGCTTCTTCTCTGGCAGTCATTCTTTCTTTTTCTTTAGCTTCGGCTTCCGCTCTGGCTTTTTCTTCTGCAGCTAACCTAGCTTTTTCTCTTGCCTCGGCTTTAGACTTAGCACGCTCTTTAGCAGCAGCTTCTTCCCTTGCTTTTTTCTCAGCTTCCAACCGGGCTTTTTCTTTTGATTCAGCTTCTTTTCTCGCTCTGGCTTCAGCTTTTTCTTTATGTGCGGCATCAAGCTTTTTCTTTTCTTCGTCTTCTTTTTGTTTCTTTTCAGCATCTCTGCGAGCTTTCTTTGCAGCTTCTGCATCTTGCCTAGCCTTTCTCTGAGCAGCATTTTCCTTATCTCTTTTTTCTTTTTCAGCAGCCTCATTTCTTCTCTTTTCTTCTGCAAGTCTAGACTGCTCCCTAAAACGGGCGTACTTTTCTTCTATACGCTGCTTGTTTTCTTCATCTTTTTTCTTTTGTTCTTCTGCGGAAATTTCTTTATTATGAGCACGAGTTTCCCGTGCAAGAATGGAATAGTTTCTTGTATCCTTATTTGCCCTGTACAGAACACCAATCCTTACTCCAAACATAGAAACGGAATGACCATTCCAAGAAGGTGTAAAATGAAACACAGGAGCAGCTTCCAACTCAACATTACGCATCTGATCATGGTCAGGCATAAACCTTAAGCCAACAGAGGCTGCAAAGACAGGAAGAACCTGACTGTCACTAACATCGTCCCCTTCAACGCCATAAGACAAAATACCCATGGCAATTTCAGGCTGAACGGCAAATTTATCCATCTCTACACGGAACCATGTTCCAAACAAAAATGGACTTACATCAAAAGAACTAATATTGCCGCCGTTCTTAGGCAGCGTATGTTCATATTCAAATCTTCCGCTCAGTCCCCAGTCAATGGTATCAGGCATCCATACAAATTTAGGAAGGAAAAATTCGGTCACCATTCCGGCACCAAAATTCATTAAGCCGGAATCACTGTAATCACCACCCATACGCTGTATGAGCAAATAGCCACCGACATTAAATCCTTCAACAGTTAATTTGTCAGCAAGTTTTTCTTCTGAAAAACCGCTAACAGCTAGTAATGAACAAAAACAAATACTTGCAAGAATTCTTTTTATGGTATGCTTCATGATTTTCCGTCCCAACTCACTCTACCATAACTATTTTAATTCAAATTCTGCTAAATTGCTAGATGAAATGCTATTGTTCCTACCTATTCTTCTTTCTTATTATTAATCACCAAAGCACCAATTACGCCAGGCACCCATCCACAACAGGTAAGAAGCGTAACAATAACAATAGAACCGCACCCTTTATCAAGCACGGCAAGAGGTGGAAAAATTATACAAAGTAAAACACGACAACAGCCCATAAACAGCTCCTTTTTACCAGTATACCATATATTCATTAAAAATGAATAGATTTATCCATCCCGCTTGTATCTTCCACTATTATCCCTTAATCAATTCTTCAGGTATATAGTCCTTTACATGCTCTTTGTATTTTGCAAACTGACGCCAATCTAATAAACCAAAATGCTGCAACATTCCAAGAGCAACAGGAACAGAAACTTTCGATTGATCACTTATAAGATTGAGGCGGGATGCATTTAAATATTTTCCGTACTGCTTTCCCACTTCAATAACTTTATCTTGATTTAAATAGGTTCCTGCAAAAGAATCTGCCTGCACTTCCCTTTCGGACTCAGCTTTTTCTTCAAGATTATCCAGAAAAGGCTCATTCAAGAATTCATAATGGTTAAGAATATGAGCAATTTCATGTGCCACAACAAACCAAAAGTTATCAATTCTGTCATAACGGCATGTGTAAACAACAAAAGGATTTTTATTACACATAAAAGCAGCACCATCAAGATATGTTTTCTGCAAATGACTCAATATAAAGAATCCAACCCCGCAGGAATGTAAATCTTCAATAAGTTCCGAAACAGCGTTTTCTTTTGTCGTGTAGTCATAAAGATGGATAGCAATCGATTCTAATTTTTTCTTGTTGTATTTTGGCAATTCAAAAGATGCAGCATGTAATTTTGCAAATTCAAACCAAGTTTTGCTGTACCACTTTGTATAATCGTAATCAAACTTTGTCTGGCGGGCACAAAACTTATAGTTCTGATTATAATCATCTTCTGGAATTGATTTTTGATTGAATATACGAAGGCATTCTTTTTCTATTCCTTCCAGAGTGTTTATATCATACAAGAACCAGCCTTTCTTTTTCATTTCTGCAACAGGCATATATTTTCTGAGCATTGCTTTTTTAGCAGTCAGTTCATTTTTTTCTGAATCCTGTTCTTCTCGTTTTCGAATCTGATATTTTGCATCAACTTCAATCCAAAAATCAGCAGGTGATCCAAAAACTTTTTCAAGCGTTACGGCTGTTTCCGGCGTTATTCCCTGCTTATTGTTTATGAGAAGATTTATAGTCTTTAAGCTGAATCCAGTTACTTCGGCCAAATCATTTTGAGTCCATCCAAATGAATCCAAAAAATCTAGAATAAAATCTCCCGGACCAACATTGTAAAATGGTTTTAATTCTTTTGCATTCATACTATGCACCTTAATCACTGATAGTGATGCGATAAATCTTCAAGACCAATGATTCCGACAGTTTTCTCTTCATTAGTCCAATCAATTTCCATAATCAGCCGCCATGTCTTGTCCATTCGCATGGAATACTGATTTGTTCCCTTCAATTTTTCAAAATTATACCCAGGATATTGCCATATATCCTGAATTATTTTTATCTGCTGTAAAATTCTTACAGCCATAGGAAATTTTCTAATTACCTGAGTTGGAACTTTTTTATATTTTGAGGACTTTCCAGATGTATACAATTCTTCCAAATGTTCATTTTTAAAAATGACTTCCATGTATAACCTTTATGGTTAAAATATACGAGCAGATGTATAATTTGTCAAGAAGATTAGAAGAAAAGAGTAATAAACAATATACATTTTTAATCCAAAATATGGAAATATCGATATATTGTTTGTAGGAAAGATAAGCTGTTATTTTGAGTCTTCCTCAATTCTCTTTGTCTGTCTGTCAAATTCTGAAATATATTCCCTATCCTGAATTACACGGAATATTTCATATTCATGGTGTGCTTTTTCAATTGCCTGCTCGTGACTGATTTTTCCTTTTGTCTCAAGAACTTTCT
>CAMVEQ010000218.1:0-3254 GCA_947166545.1 uncultured Treponema sp.
TTCCAAGAAAATCCTTTGGAACGTTTGAAAGTGTATGCTCATCAGCAAAAAGACTAAATGATAATAAAAAACAAAATGAAAAAATAAAAAATCTACGTAAAACTTTCATGATTCACCTACCTTAATTTTTTCAAAGCATTATAACAAAACCACAGTCCCAGATGTACTCAAAATCCTGTATCTTATTCAACTTCCTCATAACATACAGAAGTATTTATGTTTTTAATTCATTTTTTTCTTCATCTGTCATATTCTTATTTCTCAAAAAAAGATTTTATTACCTTGAATGCATCAGAATTAAGAATCTTCGCTTTTATACTTTCATCCAAATAATTCTTGTTTAATTTCTTTTTTGAATATTTTAAGTAAGTGTCTTTTGAAACTTTAATTAAGAGTGATGTGAAAAACTGTTCCCAGCTGAAATATTCCTTACTTTCAATAACACCAGAAGGTTCTTTTAGGACTTTTGAAATCTCTGCATCCTTAAATAAGTCTGACTGCAAAATCAGATATTCAAAAGATTCAGGTAAATACAATATAGCGTTATTTTTCCGTCCGATTATTTTAGTAACTTTATCCATTTGAGAACCAAAGGCTGCTCCATCTGCAACTATTAGGGTTGTACCATCAGATTTGTTCAAATAATTAAAGATGTTTGATTTACCTTTCGCTGACTCGCAAGGATATTTTCCATCAGATAGATTTTTGAAAAAATCGAATCCAGAATTCGAATCTTCTGTCAAAACAGCGCCTATCGGCTTACCTTGAAAATCATCATTATAAATATGATAAAACTCATGGTATATTTGTTTAAGGTCAGCGTATTTTCCTGAAGTATGAATGCCGTAAATTTCATTTACGCTATATGGAAGATTTTCAAGTCCCTCACGAGTAATAAGAACATAATAGTTATCTGTTTGCTTTATTGTACTTGCAAAATCTTTAGAAGAGATAAAACGGTTACCTTCATCAATAAAAACAATGCAATCTTGAAAAAGAGTAAGAGTCTGCTGCCAGTCATTTCCTTCCAGCACTACACATTTTTTCTTACATGAAAGATTAATGCCGCTGTCTGCTCCGTTTAGCTGATATTCACGAATTAAATCAACAAGTGTAGTTTTTCCTGTGGCACTATTTCCCTGAATGACTGTAATATTGCGACGGATTGTAAATTCATATTTTACGAGATTATTCTGTACTGATATTTGATATGAGCCTTTCATACCAGTTCTCCTGCTACAGAAATAAGCTCTGCCATTGAATGAACAATCACATTTTTATTAACGATCCTGATATCAAACTGTCCGTTACCAAAATCCATCAAATGTCGAAGATTTACAGTTACATCTTTATTAGAGGCAATTTTTAAGAGCCAGGCTGCACAATTATCACCGCAGTTAGAAGCATTGAAAATTTTATCTGAAATATGATTAATCAAAATAAGAGTCTTTACACCACCCGAAAGTGAAGTTGGAGGAATAACACCAAGAACGGGACTTTCTATTGCGCCATCAGAAATGACTTTTGAATTATCAACATCCTTAATCATCTGTCTGGTTTGTTCTTCGTTCAGCCATTCTTTCTCATAAACATTTTTGAAAAAAACAGAGGTGTTATATATTACATCTTTACATTCGCCAAATATGATGTTTAGCATTTTTTATCCTCTCAGATATTTTAGCACAAATATACAGATTTTTGAATATGTTGCAAGCAGCGGCAAAATTGAGGTTTTTGAATTATCTTTTCCTAAAGCTTCTTCTGCTGCCAGACAAGGTCATACCAGCGATCAAACTTTTTCCCGATTTCCTTGAACTGAGCAACACGGACATAGCCCATTTTCTCATGGAACTTTGGGCTGTCCTGTGTAAGATATTCGTCTTCTGTTTCTGTGAAGGCTGCTCCTGCTAAGATATTTTTTATTCCGAGCTGCTTTAATCGCTCTTCAAGATTTTCATATAGGAATGAACCGATTCCCTGTCGGCGGAAATCTTTATCAACATAAATGGAAGTAGAAACAGTCCAGCTATAAGCTTCGCGTTCACTGTAAGCACTGGCATAAACATAGCCTACAATAACGCCATCTTTTTCGCAAACCAGATACGGAAACTTTGCTTTTACTATTCTGATTCTTTCTTTGAATTCTTCTACAGTCGGTACCTTATATTCAAAAGATACCGCTGTATTTAAAACATAATAAGAGTAGATTTCGACAAGCCGTTCAGCGTCTTCTAACTGGGCATCACGAATTTTTAATGTATCATTCATTTTATGATTTTAACAAATGCCAGTTAAAGATTCTATAAAGAGCTTCTTTAATTGATGGATATATTTATGACAAAAGCTTAAAATGATTCTTCCAGTAATCAATAAGACCGTCGGCTTTCATCTTGCTAAGTTCTGCACTCAAAGCTGAGCGGTCTACCTGTAAGTAGTCTGCAAGCTGCTGGCGATCAAAAGGAATATCAAATTCGGCATCCGGACTTTTTGAAGGAGCACAGGACGAAAGATAAGCAAGAAGCCGACCTCGAATTGTTTTGGATGTGGTGTGAAAAATACGCTGCGACAGATGAAGGTTTTTATTCATAGAAATCTTCAGGATATTCTTAATCAGGATGGCTTTTATTTCTCCCCTTCCCTCATTATTCGAAAATAGTTTTTTTGGATTAAGCAGCAGGATTTTAGAAGTCTCTACGGCAAGCACATCTACCATCAAAGTTTTTCCCGTCAGAGCATAAGTCTCACCAAAAACTTTTCCGCTTCCAAGATTATCAATAATTGTTTTATTTCCCCAGTAATCAGTGCTTTCAATCTGAATCCTGCCTTCAAGAATGAAGCCCATTACTTCTGTTACTGTTCCGGCACGAAAAATCTGCTGGCCCTTTTTCAGTGATTTTTCGCTGGCAGAAAAAAGAGCAAGAGCTTCAGATAATTCCTTTTCGTCAATCCCCAGAAAGAGAGGATGCTTCAACAATTCCAGATTATTCATATTTTCAGTTTATTTGAATTTTGTTGTTTTAACAACATTCTTTCTGACCATGTGATGATAAAGTAAAACCGTAAAACAGAAGAAGCGAGGTGAATTATGATTAGAAAGATTGTAAGAATTGATGAAGAAAAATGCACTGGCTGCGGTTTATGTGCTTCTGCCTGCCACGAAAATGCAATTGTTATGGAAAACGGAAAAGCACATCTTTTGCGTGATGATTTTTGTGATGGTTTTGGAGACTGTCTTCCGGCCTGCCCTGCAGGTG
>CAMVEQ010000219.1:0-3237 GCA_947166545.1 uncultured Treponema sp.
GTACAATCCAGGATACTTTTTTTGCACGTTTTCTACTATTTCTTTATCCCAAACATTCTTGTATTTACATTTCTGTTCTACTGGTTTTTCCTTACGCTTAAAAAACATACGCTTGTCTTCCTTTTCCGTACTTCGTTTTTTTTATTATACCACATATTAATAATCTTGATGGACCGGGCTTTTAGGCGATTCTGCTGTCGGGAGCTTGTATCAGCTTCCAAACTGTCTCCGGTTTTTCGGCAAACCTATGTCACGCAGAGAAGCACTCGAAAAAATTCTAAACGGCACTTTCCTGCTTCCTAACTTATCATAATGCACGTTCTGTCTACCAATGAATGTTGATTTTCCCTACAGCCCTTTTACGTGTAAGCGTCAATTTACCGCCCTATTAGGCTACTAAGACCGCTGAAACATCAGATTTTTTAATCAATTTAATGTTCCAGGGAAGAAGTTCTGACCAGTTTGAATCAGTCCAGTCTGTTGTATCTGCGGCTAATTCAAAAATTGAAGAAAGATATTCTTCAGGATTGATACCATGTATTTTAGCACATTCTATGAGAGAAAACAATAGGCATGTTGATCTGGAACCGTCTTCTGATGCAGAAAACAGAAAGTTTTTTCTTGATAAAACATACGGACGGATTGATCGCTCTGAAACAGAATTATCCAGATAAATCTCAGGACAATCAAGATAATTCATCAGATGTGGCCATGCATCTATTGCGTACTTAAGAGCTTTTCCAAACTTAAATGAAGACGGAACTGTAGGCTGTGTCTTAATCATCCAGTCATAGAACTCATCCATAATAGGCTTAATGATTTCCCGTCTTTTTGCAAGAAACTCTGAGTCCGGAAGGTTCTTCTCTCTCAACAGATTCTCTTCATGATACATCTGCTGAATGTATTTTATAGCCTTGGCAGAGCCCTTGGATTTTCCATTGAGTAATGCGTCATAAAACTTCCTGCGTATATGTGCGGCACATGCGACATGAATGATCTTGTCTTTCGGATAAAGAAGCTCATGTTCTTTTAGTGCCGCTTCATATCCGGGATATTCATCTGTCTGGAGCCAGCCCGTAAATCCGTTGATAAAAGGCTTGATATATTTGGGACTCCGGCTTTCAAAATAGCGATAAACAACAACCTTTTTGTTTTTCGGTCCGCCATGAGCAAGCCAGATATAGGATTTCTTTCGTTCCTTGTTTCCGCTCTCGTAATTCAGAATCCTGCAGGTCGTCTCATCCATGTTCAGGATCTTTCCGGTTTTTAAATGCTTCATAAGCAAGTTTTCCAGAGGTTTTATCTTCTCATAAACCTCAAGTTGCCATTTATCCATCGTAGCCCTTGAAATATCGATTCCTTTTCTATCAAAGTTCTGGGCCTGCCTGTAATACGGCATATGGTTGCAGTATTTGTTGATGAAAATGTAACTCAGAAGCCCTGGTGTTGCTATTGATTTCGGAATGATATTCTTTGCGGCTGGAGCCTGACGGAATACAGGATGATCTTCATCACCGCTGCCCTCGCATTTCCTGCAGGCATAGACCGGATAGATATGCCGTTCGACAAAAATCTTCTCAGGGATGATACTGAGTCTTTCCGTCACTTTCTCCCCTACTTTTACAAGCTTTGCTCCGCAGCCGCAGATTTTCTCTGACTCAGGAATATCATGATATACAGGAATTCTTTCATAGTTTTCGTCAATCTTTTTACGGCCACATTTACGTCTCTTATATGCTTTTACAAGGATGTTTTCTTCTTTCAATTCTTCAAATTCATCATTTGTAAGAAGTTCATTCTCAGGAAAATCATCAAGGTCATTAAATAATGGAAGACACTGTTCGAAGGATTTTTCAGAATGACTGCCGAAACGGTATGAGAGCTGTGTCTTAAGCCGCTCCTCCAGACCAATGATTTTTATTTCTTTTGAATTGTTCTCTTCTTTGAGAGTCTTTATTTCCTCATCTTTTTGATTCAAGAGTTCTTTCTGCTGATTTATTGTGAATAATTGGATAGTGATTTTTTCGTCTTTAGAGGAAAGTAATTTGTCCTTTAAAACAAGCTGCTGCTGCATTGATTCAATCTCAATCTTTGCAGCAGCTAGTTCTGTGAGTGCTTCCTGTATTGTCACTTCCCTTTTCATGTTTTAAATGCTAACAGATTTTAAGACTTTTAAAAAGAGGGAGGCTCTGTTTTTTTCTTTCCTAATCAATGCTGTCAAAGCTCATCGGCTCATAAGCACAGAAGAAATCAATTCCTTTCAGAAGCATGATGACTTCATCAAGCTTTATCTCTCTTGCCTGCTTTGCATTGTCTGGCCATGGCCATCTGCCCTTTTCAAGAGTTTTCTGGGCCGTCCAGAATCCGTTTGTTTCCCACCAGATTAATTTCAGCATCTTACGCTGGCTGTTACAGAACATGAATACTGCTCCGCTGAAAGCATCCTGCTTCATCAAATCATTTATGATATGCAGCAATTCCTCTTTGCCCGTTCTCATATCCGTTGTTCCTGGTCTAAGAAAAATTCGTGTATTCGAAAAATCAAACTTCATATACTGGCCGCCGTCTGCAAAATTTTGAAAAGAGTTGTCTCTTCTGTCGTTATCGGGACATCAATTTCTATTCCCCCTGCCCTCACTGTTATCAGTTCCTTGCGGTCTATCCCGACGGAAATCTGGTGTGCGGAGGCATGCGGAATATCAAGCTCCACAAAGTCGGATGAAGAAAAAATGTCAAATTCCCCTGATTCTTTTTTCGGCTTATGCATTTTTTCATGGATCCATGAACGCAGAGCTTCAGGCTGGATGCTGTGCATCTGGCTGAAAGTCTCGATATCCATTTTTGAAACCGCAAACTCATTGATTAATTCTTCTTTGACTCGTTTTACAGGGAATATCATAAAAAAAATCTCCTCGTTGTGAGGAGATTGTATATCTTAATTTATTCGATTTTTAGGGGGTGTTAATTAGACGCTTACATATGCTTACGCTCCTGCCCGCTCATTTAACGTCGTTTTTTATTTTTTGTCATCGCTTTTTCGGCTTTTTTGATGATTTGGGCGATATTCTTTTCGCCTGAAGTCATGCTGGAGAAACCGATACCTGCTTTGAATGAAACTGAATCTGCTGGAAGTTTTTTGAGCTTTTCTTCCAGGTTTTCGGTTAATTGTACGATATTTTTGAAGTCAATTCCCTGGAGAATTACGGCAAATTCACCGCCTTCGATTCGGAATACTGG
>CAMVEQ010000220.1:0-3126 GCA_947166545.1 uncultured Treponema sp.
TCTGCTGGCAAGTATGCCTTTGACTGTACGAGTTTCCGTTCTATATGTTCAGAAGGCATTCTGCTTGGTAAGAACTTTACAAAGATTCATCTGCATTTTAAGGCGGAATGGGGTGTGCAACCACAGGAAGCCTTTCCTGCTTTTATATTGTTTGATGCTATTGACGGCAGACTTCATGCGGATGATGACGAAAGCGTTAAAAAGGAATTGTTCTATACTGAATATGCGGAAATCATGTTTGACGGCAAGGTGAACGGTAAAGAAGTCAGAAACGTTCAGTCAGATGTAATGCACAAAGCGGACTTAAGCCCAGAGCAAGCCGTCAACGGCATTGATTATGATTGTGAGGCTGTGCGCTGTAAGGATCATATCCTTTTGCGCATAAGCAGTGCATATCAGGATGTTCAGATTATTATTGCTTTGCCAGACAGTTCTAGGTTTGCCTACTTGAGTTTGACAGGCGAGCATTGTCATTTTTCCCAGATAGAAATAAGCGAGAGTGAATTTTCTGTAAGCAATGATTATATTCCTCGGATTGCAAAAGAAATCAGCTTTATTGATGGTCCTCAGGGCGACATTCCGAATCTTCAGGTGGATGGTTGGTGTACGGCTGCAACAGAGGGCATTCCTATTCGGGAAGGCTTAACAAAAATAAAGTTTCACACAAAGAGCCTTCCGACTGCTCGCCTTATATGGCATTGTCCATTCCTTTCTATTTTCTATTCTGATGACAGGAAAGTGAACGGTCCTAATTTTAGGGAATTCATACTCATTCGCTTTGACGGCGAGAACTGGGATGACGGTGCTTGGGCAAAGAATACTATAGTTCTTAGCAAGAATGCGAATTTTGAAGGCTGGGAGATGTGGAAGGAAAAGAATAAGGCTGGCATGGTTTGCGAAGTTTCAATTCAGCGTAAGGGGAATGTCATAACTGTCATTACGGAAAATCAAGGCATTTCAATCAAGAGCACATCGACTCTTTCAAGTCCAAGTCCTGCCGTTTATGCTGCACTTACTGGAGACCAGTGTGCAATTACTGACATTCGTATTAGCTGAAAGACTACTGTTCAATTCCAATAAATGCTGTAACTGATTTTTCTGGTGACATAATAAGTGTGTCCATGAAAAAAATCTCTTCTGCCTGTGGCCTGCAGACAATTGCGACGCAGATAGTCTAGCCATAGACGACTGTTGCCAAGACAGCCGCCTTCTCATCATCTCAGCCCCACCAGTCCTCGACCTTGAGCATGCTGTTTTCCTGCAATGCCTGAAAGTCTGCTGTGTTGTGGGTAATCAAAATCATGTTGTTCGCAATGGCGGTGGCGGCAATCTGTGAGTCAAAGCTTGGAGCTGGTTTTCCTGTTCGTTCACATCGTGCTCTAATCTCACCACAGATTTGGGAAGCAAAGCTGTCATAGGGGATTATTTCATAACTCTCCCTTATATCTAGAACGAAATTTCCGATGTACATCTTTCTTTTTCCTTCAGGAAGCAGTTCATATCCTTGGACAACTTCCTGCCACACAGTCGAGCATATCGCGCACAGACTTTCGTTTTCCAGAACCCTGTCTACCAGAGCTCTGTTCGGATTCAGCTTTGAAAACTCTGAGACAACATTTGTGTCAAGCAAATAAATCGGCTTCACCATATTATTCCGTCCATAACCTTTCAATTTTTCTGTTGTATTCCTCAGTTGGATACTCATCTTCAGGAATAGGCAGACCGTCAAAGGTCGGATCCGCAAGGACATCTGCGTACTCTTCTTTCAACTTTCTAAGCTTCTCAAAGAAGCTTTCCTTCGGCTTTCGGCTCGCATAATCCTCCCAGCTGATGATGACCGCGACGGGCTTGTCGTGCCTTGTCAGTTCGACCGGTTCCCCGCCCTCGGCTATCTTTACATAGGAAGAAAAGTTATTTCTGGCATCAAAAATTGTCGCTCTGCACATATTGCCCCTCCTGTCTCGATATGGACAGTATCGTATAAAACTAGCCAGTTGTCAACCAAATTGGCTAGGATCGCACAGGGGCATAGACCTGCATTTTTCATCGGCTCCATGAGCAAGTCCTATACGGCGCTCTGCATCATGTAGCTTGCGGAATAGATTAAAGAGACATTTACTGTCTTTATCTTGTTATTGACTTTTTTTCGCCAGTTCAATTCCAATAAATGCTGTAACTGATTTTTCTGGTGACATAATAAGTGTGTCCATGAGGGTAAGTCCTATTTTACTGCACTGTAATAGCGAGAAAAAAGTTTTTTGCATGGAAAGCGGTACGTCTCCGAAACCTGGACTGTAGCGCGGATGTGTTTTTTGACCTTTTTCCAAAGCTTTGTCCTTTATCATGCTGTTGAATCTGTCACAGAACGATTCTATAAACATTGCTCCAACGCTCTGCATTATGGCAGCTTTTACACTGTCTTGTGCCTGCATTCTTCTTATTAAATGATCTACGCCAGCACCGATTGTTGCTGCAAAAAGAACTACGGACGAGCAGTTTTTAAGGTTTCGGCAAAGGTCTGCTGACTGGAATTCTATGCCGCCAAAGCTTATTGTGTTGCCGTCTTTTAATGTCAGTTCAAATTCTTCATATACGCATTTTGGAGTAATAAGGCTGTGCATCTGCCCGCAACATTCGTGGATGAGCTTTTTTATCTGCTCTTCTGGGACTGTTCTGTTTGCATAGCCAAGATAGCGTGCAACTTCGCTTTCAGAGCTTTCTATTTCTGCTGCTTGTTTATAGAAGAAAAACGACATTGCAGTATTATATTCGTAAAGGTTGATTTGTTCCATAGCTTGCATTTATCAATTTACAAGGACATGAACCTACTTCTTTACTGGAGTTTCACTTTTTTTACTTTTCAAATTCGATAATGTACTATGCACTTTTTTGATAATGTGCATTACACATTTTGGATAGTGTACACTATTCATTTTCGACAGTGTACTCTACACATTTCGGATAGTGTACACTATTCACTTTGAGTAGTGTACTCTACACATCTTGAATAGTGTACTCTGTTCATTTTCGACAATGTACATTGTCGCTTTGCGAAAGTACGCACTCTTACAAAATAACAGATTTTTCTAATTTTTTTCCAAAAAAGTGTACAAAAATGATACATCT
>CAMVEQ010000221.1:0-3082 GCA_947166545.1 uncultured Treponema sp.
GAGGATCTAATTTTTCTACAGACGATGGACAGGGAGCCGTTGGACAACTATATGGCACTTCATACTCCCTTCTTGCGGGCGGTTCTCGTAGCAATGGTGCGTCTTGCGGTTCTCGCTGTCGTTATGCGGGTACTCCGCTCTCGGCTGCGGGTGCGTACGTCGGCGGGCGGGGTGCGAGCCGTGTAATCTGCGGTGCCTAGGCACCGCAGCAAAAATTTAAAAATAAAGGATATGCATCTTATCCCTTCTTGCCGGCGGTAATCGTAACAATGGTACGTCTTGCGGTTCTCGCTGTCGTAATGCGAATAATCCGCTCTCGAATGCGAATGCGAACATCAGCGGGCAGGGTGCGATACGGAATTGGATTAAGTCAAACTCCTTGACTTCATGTCGAACTCCGGCTGGATGCATACCCTTTGGCGGATATGCCAGAAAATAAATCAGGAGGGCAAAAGATTTGAGTAATTTATAACAAAATGAAAATCTCTTTTGCCAATTTTCAGGAAGCCAAATGAAAAGATATAAAAAACTATGGGATGAGTTTATCAGCAAAGAAAACTTTGAGAAAGCCTGCCACAATGCACAACTTGGCAAGAAAAATCATTATGGAGTGATTTTGTTTAACCGAAATCCTGTAGAAAACCTGGAGCACGTAAGGCAATCTGTAATAACCGGTACTTTTAGGACATCGGAGTATAGGAGCCGGAAAATATACGAGCCAAAGGAAAGAACTATATACATGCTGCCTTTTATGCCTGACAGGATTGTTCAACATGCCCTGATGAATGTCCTGATCCCATGTATGGAGAAAATTTTTATTGCCCATTCCTATGCATGTATAACCGGGAAAGGTTCGCTTAAGGCGGCACAGACATGCAGCAAATTTGTAAGGCGCAATAAATACGCCCTTAAATGCGACATAAGGAAATTCTATCCAAGCATAGACCATGAAATACTGTCTGCAATGTATCACAGGGCTTTCAAGGAAGAAAAACTTCTTAAAATCATTGATGATATTATTTTTTCTTTTCCGGGCGGCAAGAATTGTCCTATCGGAAATTATGTTTCCCAATGGTCTGGAAATTTCTATTTGACGGCTTTAGACAATTTTGTAAAAAGGCATTTAAAATGCAGGGATTATCTGAGATATTGCGATGATTTTATTTTGTTCAGTGACAATAAAAAATATTTGCACGATTGCAGGATTAAAATTGAAAAGTTTCTGAAAGATGAACTAAAGCTTGAATACTCAAGGGCTGACGTGTTTGCAACAAAACAGGGTGTAGACTTTTGCGGCTATAGAATGTTTGGTAAGTTTGTCTTGCTGCGAAAAAGTACAGCATTGAGGATGAAACGAAAAGTCAAAAAGATTCAAGAGAAAGATAAAATAAGTGATCGTGATAAAAGCGTAATTGCCAGCATAAAAGGATGGATGAAACATGCAAATACCGGCAATTTGCGTAAATCTATGAATATATAGGAGTCAATATGGAAGAATTGCAGAAATTTTCCGATTTTGCGGAAAATGATGAAAGACCATTAGATGGAGAGAAGGTAAGAATTGACAATCTTCTTAACAGACAGATTGTCTTGACTAGATTTAAGATAAGACCGAGCAAGTATAAAGACAAGAGTAATGACTGCGCAACTGTTCAGTTCTGGGAATATGGGGACACTAATCAGACAAGAAAAATATTCTTTACCGGTTCAAGTGTTATCATTGATATGTTGAAAAAGTATGAAAGTAAATTGCCGTTTTTGACAACAATCAAAAAGATTGACAGGTATTATACCTTGTCCTAGGGGAAAATTATGAAAGGTTATTCTGTAGTTTTGGAAACGAAAAACGATTACTTGAATTCGCTGAAGCTATATCCTGAGCAGACCCGCAAGGCATTGAAGTCGTTATATGCGGATCGCTATATCTGGACATTGGAAAGAGAACTTGAAGAAGGAGAGGAAGGTATGAATAATGATACTCACAGAGTTTTTGAGGAAGGTAAAGGAGACGAAAAAAAACGTTGTCAGTATGTGAAAAAAGTAGATTCTAAGGCAAGAGTCTACAGGCTTGGCTTTACTGACAACGAAATACAGAAACTTATTTAAAATTGTGATTTTGTTCCGTTCTAGAATGACTGAAAAAAAGGGCTGCCTTTTACAGATAGTCCTTTTTTTCATAAGCATTTCTGTAACAGTTCCTTGTCGTCAATGCAGAGGTCAATCATTCTGCTGAGAATGGCTGTATAGCCTTTACCCAGCTTCTTTGCTTTCTCTATTGTACGTGGAAGCAGACGGAGAGCAACAACCTGCCGTTTACGCTCTTCACGCTGAAGGATTGCCTGCCGTGCAAATTCCTCATACTGTTCATCGGTGAATTCTGGACTGTCTTCGTCATAAATAACAGGCATTTTTGATGCGGCGTCAATTTCTGCAATTTGCTCTTCTGTGGGCTTTACGTTCGTATCAATTACATATTTAACGGTTGCCATAGTAAATCTCCTTTTCTTTTGCATTTGCAATGCGGGCGGAAATAAGGCGAGTCACATCACCTCTTTCCGTAAACACAACTGTAAGAATGTCCTTGACCATTCCGATGGTAATAAAACGCTCTTCCTCTACGGTGCTGTGGAAACTGTCAAAAACTTCAACCCTTTCTGTATCGGCGAAAACAAGAGCCGCTGTTTCAAAAGAAATCCCATGTTTCCTCTTGTTTATTTCGTTCTTGTTTTCATCCCATTCAAAATCCATAATTATATAATACAAAAAGTATTACATTTTAGCAAGGATAAAGTTTTTTTTATACTGTAAGCATGGAATTCTGTTCCGTTATGAACTCTGGAACGGCTGCAACCGCATCCTTTTTCTTTCTGTCTGATACAACCGCGTATTGCATTGTGGTCTGAATCCTCGTATGTCCAAGCAGTCTCATGACAGTGTAAAGGTCTGCACCGTATTCCAGTAAAAGAGTTGCATCTGTATGCCGAGCCGTGTGCCAGCTTACATTTTTCCGTACACCAGCTGCAGTTGCCCAGCCGTGTAAATATCTGTTTGTTGTTGTCCTGGTTTTTGCAAGCTCTGGAAA
>CAMVEQ010000222.1:0-3063 GCA_947166545.1 uncultured Treponema sp.
ATCATTTTATGACATTTCTACACGAAGAAAAATCCATTTCAGACAAGATGCATGGATTGAGCGATAAAATGCACAAAAAAATTCTCAGAATATTTTAGAATCTTTCTTGACTCTCCCCTTAGGGGATAACTTAGACTTCATATCAGTTGGAGGACGAAATCTTATGCTGAAAATCGGTGAGTTTTCAAAGATGTGTCAGATGACTGTAAAGGCACTCAGATTCTATGAAAAGGAAGGCCTTCTGATTCCTGCTTCCGTTGACGAATGGACGGGATACCGCTTTTACACGACAGACCAGCTGAGGCGGGCGGCAAAAATCAAATCTTACCGCCAGCTTGACTTGTCGATTGAAGAAATCAAGGCAATCTTTAAAGGAAATAATGCGCGCAAAATCCTTGAAGAAAAAGCCCTGCAGCTTCAAGTTCAGCAGAAAGAAATCGACATCCGACTTTCAATCATCAATCATATTTTGGAGAAAACTACTATGAAGTATCAGGTTACAATCAAAAATATTCCGGAGCAGATTGTCTACGTTGTAGAAAAAAGACTCGCAAAACACTCAGATATTATGCAGGCAATTCCTGCAATCGGCGAGGAAGTCAAAAAACTCAATCCCGATCTTAAATGCGCCGAACCGCCTTACGAATTCGTGGAATATCTGGAAGGCGAATATCGTGAATGCAACGTACTTATCCGCCATGTGGAAGCCGTTACAGAATTTGGGCAGGAAAGCGAGAATATCAAGTTCAAAAAACTTCCTGCCGTAAAAGTCTTAACCATTTTCCATAAAGGATCTTACGACCAGATTGGCGAAGCATACGCTTTCATTATGAAATATGCCGAAGAAAACGGTTATAAAATCGCAGGTCTCAGCCGCGAATGTTACATCGACGGAATCTGGAATAAGGATTCTGTTGACGACTGGCTTACAGAAATTCAGCTTCCGATAGAGTAATGAAAGTTCCCGTCTGTCATACGGCAGACGGGTTATACTTTTTTACTTTCTGCCGACTTGTCTGGTTGTGAGAAAGTTGAATTCTCCCTGCATTTCATCTGTACAAATATGCATCTTGTCTAAAAGTTATTCTGTTTTATAAAGCTATTATTTATAATGTCAGTATTAAATGATTGGGAGAATTTTGGTATGAAGGATTTTATAGCTTACTGCGGTCTGGATTGCGAAACCTGCGAAGCTCGTCTTGCAACAATTAACAATGACAATGAACTTCGTGAAAAGGTAGCCAAAAAATGGTCTGAGTTAAATAGTGTTGAAATTACGCCAGAAATGATAAACTGTACGGGTTGCCGTATTGCAGGGGCAAAAACCTATTTCTGTAGTTCGTTGTGTGGAATCAGAAAATGTGCAATGAGTAAAAAATATGAAACTTGCGCAGCTTGTGTTGAAATGGAAACCTGTAAGACTCTTTCTATGATTACTCAAAACAATGCAGACGCGTTGAAAAATCTAAGGGGAAAATAAATGAAAGAGAGATTTAAATGTAATACAGTCGGGCTTTTTACCCGCGACAACAAGGCAACTGTTGATTTTTACACCAGTGCTTTTGGCTTCACGACAAATTGAGACGGCGTTCAGCCGAATGTAGAAATGTTTTTGGGCCAAATGAGAATTATTCTTTTTCCTCGTCCTGCTTTTGAAAAGATGAGTTCGCAAAATTATCAGTATCCGCAAGGATTTAACGGTACAATGGAACTTGCATTTGATGTTCCAGATTATGCTACTGTGGACAAGGAATATCAGAATGCACTTGAACATGGGGCAAAATCTGTTCTTCATCCGACTACAGAGCCATGGGGACAGCGTACCTGCTACGTGGCAGATCCTGACGGCAACCTAATTGAAATCGGCTCATTTACGGAATAGCAAAGATTATAAATCCATCGGAGAGTATAAAGATGCTTGAACTTGCAAAAGATTTTGAACTCGTAAGAGAAAAGTACATCAATGTGATTGAAAATACACCCGGCATGGAAGAATATGCCCGCTGGGTTTGTGGTCAGCATCCAACCGATGCAATGCTTAAATCTTACATCGAAAATAATGAGATGTATTTTTACATTGACGACGGAAAACTTGTCGGGATGATTGCAATCGTCATGCATCAGAATGATGATTACAAAACGGTTGCGTGGGATCGGGAGCTTAGAAACGATGAAGTTTCAACATTGCACATTCTTGCTGTGTGCCCGGAATATCAGAAAAAAGGGTATGGAGTGAAAATTCTTGAAGAGGCTGTGGAACTTTCCCGCAAAAATGGTAAAAAAGCTGTTCGCTTCGATGCACTCAAATCAAATATTCCGGCTCAGAAAATGTATGAAAGATATGGCTTTAAATTTCGTGGCATTCAGAAGTTGTATTACGAAAATACAGGCTGGGCAGATTTTCTGTTCTATGAAATGAATATTTATAACGGAGCATAACATGGACAAGGAATGGTCAGAAAAAAATAAAAAAATGCAAACGCTTATTTCTAAGGAATCGACATTTTCTGAAGGCATAAAAGTCCTTCTTGAATTACGTGGCAACTTGTTTGAGCAGATTTCTTCTATTATAAAGACTTTTCCTCAAGTGGCTTTTTATCAGCTTCCTTTTGGTCACGGCGACAAAAATCATAATTCAACTCTCGTATGGTCGCTCTGGCATCTTTTCCGCATCGAAGACATTGTAGCTCACACATTGATTTTGAAAGACAGGCAGATTCTTTTTGAACGCAATTGGATAGAGAAAATAAACAGCCCTATCATCACAACAGGAAACGAGCTTGACGACGAGTCGATGATTGATTTTTCAAAAAACCTGAATGTTAAAGCCATTTATGAATACTGTAAGGCGGTGATGGATTCCACAAACGCGCTTTTGAAGAGCCTGCAATTTTCAGACTTAAAGCGGAAGTTTTCGGAAGAGGACAAAGAGCGCCTTGCCACAAGCAAGTGCGTCAGTGACAGCGATTCTGCTTCCTGGCTGATTGATTTCTGGTGCGGTAAAAATGTAAAAGGCTTGATACAGATGCCATTTTCCCGCCACTGGATTATGCACGTGGAAGC
>CAMVEQ010000223.1:0-3001 GCA_947166545.1 uncultured Treponema sp.
GCTTTCCTTCTTGCGGACAACATTCTCAACAGCTTCAATCTGCTTGGCGTGTTCTTCGTCCTGTTTTTTGCGTTCCTCACGAAGCTGTCTCAAGGAGTCTCTAAGCTCTCTTACAGTCATGTTTGCAACATCATCAGAGGTTCCAAGACCTTCGACTTTTTCGCCGTTAACAAAATCCTGTGTCTGTTTATCATCAAGAACTGTAAGTGCTTTAAGTTTTGAACTCCCCAAATTCCCCAACGTTGGGGAATTTCCAAATTTCAGAGCAGCTGACATTGCATAGTTTGCCGAAGTCTGCGAAAGACCAAGTTCCTCAACCGCTGCCATAAAATTTCCATGTCCTTCATTCACTTTTAGCAAAAGAAGCTGAGCACCAAGACCAAGCATTCCGCTTGCCATCTGTTCCTGATAAAACTTTGCTTTTTCCAGACAGGCGTTAAGACTGTAGTTTTCACCATTTTCAAGAAAGCGGGCGTTTATCTCCTCTTTTCTCTGAAGGGCGTTCTGAGCTGACTGAGCAACCAAGTCCATTGCTCTGGCATTTTCATCTGTTGATGTTTCTAAAGGTTTTCTACCCATGATTTTCCTCACTTTTTATCACTGCATCGCAGTAGCATATTTCTCTTCTTCTTTGGAAAGCTCCAGTCGGGCCACCTTGTAAGACTTCATTATCTGCCCTGCGATACCGCCGAACTTTGGCGACAAACGCCACTTTCCGTGCGCGTTCCGCTCCGCCCAGCCGAACTGCTCAAAGAGTGCCATATCACGGCAGATATTCGACTGTGTTGTACCTACAGATTTTGCAAGCTCTTTGTTGGCAATTCCTTCAAGATGGTTTTCGTAGAGGATTTCTGTTATCGCAAAAATCCTCGCCTGTGAATTCATCTTTTCCATACGCTTCACCTCATTCTGATTTTAAGTGCGGCGTCCCGAATCGCTATCCCCAAACGCTGGATTCTGCCGCTATGAATGCGTTCTCCAAAGGCTTTGATTCTCATTCCCCACCTGTACACAAAGCCCATCATACGCATTACCCCTCTTACAGATTCGCAACGTCAAGCGGAATCTGCTTGTAGCTGCCGTCGCTCTGCCTTTCGTAGAATCTCATGTAGGTTTTCGAGCTTGCCACCTGCATTGATTCCGTGATAGCGTCCATTGCCTTCTTCCATGTCGGGTCTTTGATGTTGAGGCGGCGAAGACCAAGAACACGGCTCGTGCTTACAAGTCCGCTCTTTCCAACATTGAAAGCGTCGTCTACAATCGCACGGAGGTTTTCGTTTGCCCCTTCGCTCCAGCTTGCAATGCACTTGTCAATCAGCTGCTTTGCAACCTGTAATTTTTCGTTGAACTGAATCGTGTCGTTCACGGCGACCATTACTTTGTACTTGCCGTCAAAGCTCGTGAGCGTTACATTACCCTTAGCCCCGCCGTATTTTTTAGCCCCGCTGTCCTTGGCAGATTCCGCAAGGAAGTCCTGCACACGAAGCCAGATTGACTTCTTGAACTCAATGAGTCTGTCGCGCTCCTTGAATGTGTCTGCCATAATAGAAGTGACAGCCTCGTGCCGTTTAAGGTCAATCGATTTGATTGCTGATACAGGAACAAGTCTGCCCTGTGCGTCTTCCAAAAAGTCTTTTGCGTTTGCCATAATTAGATCTCCTTATGATTTGATTTTTTTGTTTGTGATTTTGATGAGCTTCATGTCGCGCTCCTTCTGGGAGTTGCCAGCAGCTCTGCGATAGATGAAATTTCTAAAATGTCACAGAGGACAAGATAGATTTTGGATGATGACGTGCGCCCTGCCAGAGTGTTCGCGACTTGCGACTGAGAGCAACCCGCTCGTGCGGCGATCTCTTTCTGCGTTAGTCCGCGAAGCCTAATCTGGTAGTTCACCCATTTCCCCTTGTCAGAATCTAATCTTTGCAGACTGGGGCTTCTTGTGGCATAATCCATATAGGACTCCTTGCAAGGTAATTTCCTTGCGCTGTGGTTTAAGCCGTCAGAAGAAAACTTGTGCAAAATGTCTTTTCTGTCGGCTTTTTTTGTAATCGTGTAATAAATCTTTATTTATCACCGATAATTAAATATAGCCCGATTGGGCTAATAAGTCAAGCAAAATAGGGCTAAGTTATGACAGAAATTTCATCTTTTTTGGCTGAAATTAGAAAAGAAAAGGGATTTAGTCAGCAAAAAATGGCTGACTGGTTTCAAATTCCTCAGCGTACATGGGCTAATTATGAAACTGGGAGGTCTGACCCAAATTTAGGCTTTTTAATAAAGCTTCATGAAAGAGGATATGATATTCCTGGTCTTACAGACGGAAGTGCAAAAGAAGTTCTTGATAAAATATCAAACGAAACAGGACTGACACATAATGAGATATACCACCAACGGATTGAACAACTAAAAGATTTGCCACCTGAAACAACAGTAGAAAACTTTCCGCCCGCTGATTACAAACAGGAACTAAAACAGAACGCCCCCGCTGTACCTTCTCAGGCTTTCGACATTTTCCGTTTAAGATACGGAACAGCCGTAACACTTGCTGCAACAGAGACTGATTTTGATGCACTCGTACTTCTTCCAGTTTTCACACAGACGGCAGCGGCAGGAAGAGGACAGCCCGAAACTCAGCTTCAAGAAATCGATAAATATATCCCGATTGTGCTGGAAATGCTCGGCGGAGCAAACCCACGCAACTGTGGAATTGTCCGGGTCGTTGGTGACAGCATGACAGACATGAGCCTTTTCAACGGTGATTTCGTTATCTTCGACCGAACGCAAATAGAGGGTGATGGCGTTTATGTAATCAGCATCGGAAGCGATGTCAGGGTAAAACATCTTGAGTACCGCCCGATAGAAAGAAAAATCGTCATCAGCTCGGAGAATGCAAAACGCTACCCGAATCCCGAAATAATCAGTTATGAACAGGCAGAGAACCTGCTACGCATCCACGGAAAAGTCATCAGCTGGATTCATAAACATCCGTACTAGGAGCGTA
>CAMVEQ010000224.1:0-2849 GCA_947166545.1 uncultured Treponema sp.
ATAGCCTAACGCATTTTTCAAATTTCCCTTTGTAAATTTTCTATAGCTTCTTCGAGCAGTTTTATTGTTTTTGAATGGTCATTTTTCTTGTTGCTTGATTTTCCAGTTACCAAAAATTCTACGGATGTGTTCAAGGCATCTGCTATTGTTACAGCCTGTTCAGCGTTCGGAAGCCTGTCTCTGTTAATCCACGATTGCAATGTATTGTAACTTTCATTGATTTTTTCAGCTAAATCTCTCTGTGTCATGTCCTGAAAATCTAATTTATCTTTAACTCGTAACCAAAAATCCAACATAAATAAAAAAATAGCACAAATGTACCATTCATTACTTGATTATTATGCTATAAGTACTTATTATGGAAAGAAGTTAGCACAAATGTGCGAATCTTTACTGCTAAACTATTCGTTTGTTTAAGTCTTACGATCTTGCAGTAAAGATACAAAATTAGGAGGATTTTATGAAAAAATTATTTAGCTTACTGATTACTATAATTAGTATTGTTTTGATTGGTTGTGCAACAACTTCTAATGTTGCACCATCAGAAATTGAATATAAGGAAATAGCTGGAAATCTATATTTCAATTCGCGAGATGCTGATTTGTACTCATCTACGAAAGGATATAAAATTTCGGATGTATTTATTCTTGGTGCTGATACAAGAAACGAAAATGGTACTACAGAAGCATTATTAAAGCTTGCGACTGATAAAAATGCCTGGGGTGACAATGTTCGTTATGTTTACGCAACAGATTTTATTAAAAATATAAAAGAAACTGATTCTACATGGATTGACAGACTTGATTCTGTTAGAAATGAAGAAAAATATAATGGGCATTACACAGTTTATGCGTACGGAAGAAACGAAGGAAACTTCTTAGACGGCTACACTACAAAAGTAACCATTTACAATATAGAAGGAGTTCCAAGTCAAGAACAAATTGAAGCAGATAAAGAAGCTGCAGAAGCAGAAAGAATAGCAAAAGAAGAAGCTGAGAAAAAAGCTAAAGCAGAAAAATATGCAAAATTGAATGCAGCAGGAAATGCGCTTGCCAATGGATATACATATCATGGAGTAGAAGAAGTTGAAAAGAACTGTAAATTATTTGCAAATGGAGCTTTAGAATCTGGCCACGCTTATTATATCTCAGGTTTCGTAGTAAAATATGGCGGAAGCATGGCAAAAATCGAATACGGAGACGGCTTCTTTTTCTCTTCACAAAGTAATGCTGTATATGTTGATTATATAAGCCAAAAAGTAAAAGGTGAAGTTGTTGAAGCAGGGATAACAGATTTATTTGGAAAAACAATAGAAATACCTATTACGGTTGTAGTTGCAGGTGGTAAAGGATATTCAAAAACTCCTGTAATTCTTGGAATAATCAAGGAAGAATAGAAGTTTATGTCTCTAGTTGAAGCAATTAATAGTATTATAAGTAGTTTTTCTTCTAATGACCTGTTCGATTCTCATACTATAATAAATGAACTTATAACCAAGCCAGACTATCACCTTGCTTATTTACGAGGGTATCCTGAAAATTGTACTGTGAATCAATATCATGGACAAATTGCAAAAATAATTTGTAATATTCCCAGTGTAAAATCATTTGGAATAAAGATTAAGACACATACAATATAAGGAGATATATCTGAAAATGAAGTATGGCAGAAAATTTAAGTCAATTATTCTAGAAAAGAACAATTGACTTATAAATAAATCTACATTATATTTCATTTAGTGGTGAGTCCTACCCTAAGTGGAATCTTTAAAAGCAGTGTACCCTACTGTGAGTGGGAACTTTAAAAGCGGAGAGTCCTGCCGTTAAGTGGAATCGATAAAGCCGTTCAGTTCGCTGAGACGGCTTTTTTTGTGGATAAATATGAAACAGGAAAGATTAAACTTATTCTTCATGGATATGAAATATATCAGAGATTTGCACAAGGTTGACGACCGTGTGCAATCAGTTTCTCCTCAGATTCACAAAAGCAACCGTCCGTTTGTCGGGATCGTTGTGATTTGTGATGACCATAAGTATTGTGTTCCGCTAGATTCCGCAAAAGAAAAACATAAGACTCAAAAAAATGATGTAGACTTTACCAGAATATTTGACGGCGAAAAACTTATAAGCGTTTTGAATTTTAATAATATGATTCCAGTTGATGACAGATTTATTACAAAAATCGATTTGAAGCCATCTCCAAAAGATAATCCAGCTCAGGCGAGCTACAAAAAGTTATGTATCAAAGAAATTGAATGGTGCCGTAAAAATCAAGAAGCAATAGTAAAAAAAGCAAATAAACTTTACTATTTAGTACAGAAGCCAAATTGTAGCAGCATGTTAAAAAAGCGATGTAATGATTTTAAAAAGCTCGAAAAGATTTTGGAAAAGTTGCTGCAGAAAAAATAGCCCATTTCCCTACAGTCTTTTACTCCTCTTTACCCACACTTAATAGGCATTTCTCACAAATCTGTCGTTTAAACAGCATTACATTTCTCATTGCCCATAGAAAATAGACACTTGTCGCTTATAATGCAAGTGAGCGTTAGGGCATGGAGCAGCTGCGAAGCAGGCCACTGGACTGAGCGAAGCGAGGGAAGCGGCTGACCGTTAGGGAACTGCGGAACGCCCGACCGACTGCCGCAGGCAGGCGGGAACGCCCAGAAAAAAAACTATTTCGGAGGAACAAATGAATCTGAAAAAAACACTTATCGGCTTGGGAATAGCAGCTTGCCTTGCAGGTTCGCTTTTCGCACAAAACAAAACTTCAAACTCAAAGGAGACTAAAATGGGAAAATCACTGGTAGTTTATTTTTCGCTCGCAGGCGATCAGTACAATGTTGGAATCAT
>CAMVEQ010000225.1:0-2846 GCA_947166545.1 uncultured Treponema sp.
CTTAAATACTTTGCAGCTGTTTTTCCATTACTAGCCATATTACATACGCCTCCTTAAATCATTTTGGCGATGAGGTCTTTTTCGCCAAGCTCTTTACTTCTTATAAACTCACCGTTAAAGCGTCCGTCCTTCATAATAAGAATGCGGTCACTCATACCAAGAAGTTCTGGAAGTTCCTCTGAAATCATAAGAACAGATTTGCCCTGCTTTTTAAGCTCTGTCATAAGAGCATAAATATCAGCCTTAACTTTTACGTCAATACCGCGTGTAGGGCTGTCAAGAATCAGAATGTCAGAGCCTTTACCAATCCAACGGGCAAGAACAACCTTCTGCTTGTTTCCGCCAGAAAGCTCTGATACATGCTGTTTAATTCCTGTCATCTTTGTACTCATCTGCCTTGCATACTTTTCTGCAAACTCATTAAGCTTCTTAAGATTAAGGAAACCATGACTAGAGAAATCACTCAATGAAGGCAGAATAACATTATCGCCAATAGGATCTGCTATAACGATAGACTCGTTATCTCTGTCTTTTGAAGCATAAGCAATGCTGTGCTTAATAGCACCAGGAATGCTTGTAATCTCATAGCCGTCGGCAAGTGTTACAGTTCCAGTCTTGTCATAAGATGCACCAAAGATAGCCTTTCCAATTTCATGCATTCCACACTCAGAAAGACCTCCAATGCCAAGAATTTCACCTTTATGAAGTTCAAGATTTACATTGTACAGCTGATTAGGAACAGAAACATCCTTCATTGTAAGTACAACATCTGCAGAAACTGGTTCACCATAATCTGTACGGTAATAGCGGTCATCAAGTTCACGACCAACCATTTCACGCTTCAAGTCATCAGAAGTAACTTCTTTACTGATTACAGTCTTTATAAGATCACCATCGCGCAAAATAGAAACACGGTCAGTATGTTCAAGAACTTCGTCAAGATCGTGAGAAATAAAGATAACAGTACTTCCCATGTCACGAGTCTTGTTCATAACCTTGAACAGCTCTTCACGTCCGTCCTGGCTCAATGCAGTTGTTGTTTCGTCAACAACAAGAATTTTTGGCTTAAAATATGTTGCCTTTACAATTTCAACAAGCTTACGCTCTTCAAAAGAATAATGGTCAATCATTGCATTTGCCTTAATTCCTGTAAAACCATAGGAATCAAGCAACTGCTGTGCCTTTTTATTCATTGCAGAAGAATCTTTCACCAACCCGTGCATAAACTCATCTTCTTCTCCCAAGAAGATATTTTCCGCAACAGTCAGTCCAGGAAGAGTTCCCATTTCCTGAACAATAATAGAAACACCTGCGCGGTTTGCTTCAACCTGACTTTTTACATTCAGTTTTTTGCCGTCAAGTGTAAAAGTTCCGCTTGTAATAGAATAAATACCACAAAGCATGGAACTGAAAGTTGATTTACCAGAACCGTTTTCACCAATCAGACCGTGAATTTCACCGCTTGTAAATTCCAGTGAAACATCTTTTACAGCCTGAGTCATTCCAAAGTTTTTGGTTATGTTCTCAGCCTTTAATAAAACATTGTTAGCCATATCTGCTCCTTATTTTACAACACTGCCCTTTACACCACGGTTTGTGAGTGTAACAATGGCAAGAAGAACAGCTCCAGTAACAAAATCGTTAATTGTAGTAGGAACATTCAACGCAACAAGTCCGTTAAAAATCATAGTAATGATGAATTCACCAATTACAATGGCAGTAACAGGGCATCCGAATTTCTTAAATGCAATACCAAAGAAAGTACCCATCAAAGGACGGAAGTTGCGGTCCATTGAAGTCATACCTGTAACAGCAAGCATACCTTTTCCGTAGCTTACTGTAATAAGAGCCATAATGCCAACAAAGAAATGAAGCAGAACAAAGCCTGTGAATTTATAACGTTCAACATTAATACCCATGTTCTTTGCAACAAATTCATTGCTACCAATAGCATTACAATATGTACCGATTCGTGTAAACCTTAAAAGGAACACCATCAGTAAGAATGCAGAAAAGGCAACAACATAGTTCCATGGAGCATGGTTAAATGCAAGAATATTAGCGCTTGTCAATTTACCTGGGAAACCAGACTTATCAAGAGTGACTACATAGTTTGCCACACTTTCAAGGATGAGCATCAATCCAACGGTTACAATCATGGAAGGGATTCTTAATTTTGAATAGAAAAATCCGTTGAATGCACCAATGAGTGCACCACACATAAGACAGCCAAAAATAAGACCGACATAACCAAGACTACGTGAAAGAAGAACTCCCACGAGAGAAGACAAAACGATATTAGCACCAATACTAAAATCGAAAAGTCCCATTACAACAATAAAATAAAATCCACAGCCACCAACTGCATACTGAATACTAGTCTGCAAATAGTCAGCCATTAATTTTCCAGTTCCGAAATTCTTTGGAGAAAGAATTTTAAACAGAACCCAACACAAAACAGTAAGAACAATCAGTGTTATTACACCGAAAAAGCGGCTTTTCTTTAATTTCTCAAACTGACCGCTTGTTCCCGATATCAATGAGTCGCTCATATTATAATATCCTAAAGAAAATAAGGGCAGCAATGCTTACAGCGGTAAAACTGCAGCTGCTTGCTGCCCATCTAAGAAGAAATATTAATTTACCGACATGCACCATAGCAAACATTACAGTGCATGTCATCCATCACAAAAGATTGTATTTTTTTATCTTCTGCTCTTTACATCTTCAATAGAAAGCTTTGCAGTTGCCTTTTCAAGTTCTGGCTCTGAAAGCTTTGCCATATCCTTCAACTCCTGTTCGTTGTAAGGAAGTTCGTCTACGAAGTACTTTGCATAAGCAGCATA
>CAMVEQ010000226.1:0-2821 GCA_947166545.1 uncultured Treponema sp.
GAACAGAATGAGATGACAGACGAAGACAGTTACGAAGGAAACTGGTTATTACAGTAAAAAAACTACAACGGAGAATTATGCTTATAAAAGTCAGTGACATAAAAGTAAAAAAAAGAATACGAAAAGACATGGGAGATTTGCGAGCTCTGAAAGAGAGTATGCACACCTATGGTCTTATGAATCCCATTACTGTTAATGCAAACCATGAACTGATTGCAGGAGGTAGAAGGCTTGCTGCAGCAAAAGAATTGGGATGGGAAACAATAAATGCAACAGTACTGACTAACGTAGATGAAATAAAAGAATTGGAAATGGAGTTGGAAGAAAACAATCAGCGCAAAGAATTTTCACAAGATGAAATTCTAGATGGTTATGAACGTTTACGAAAACTTCAAAATCCAAGCATCTTTACAAAACTTTGGAACTTTATAAAAAAACTCACAAAGAAAATTACAGATTTACTAAAAAAAATTTTTACAAAAAAAAGGAAAGACCAAAAATAATAGTCTTTCCTTTTATTATTTTTATTTGTATTTATTTATTTTAGAACAACACGTGCAAACTTCTTTTTACCGGCCTTAACAACAAATTCCCCATCAGAATCAGCATCAGAAATGGAAATAACAGCCTTAACATCTGTTATCTGCTTTCCATTTACTGTAGCTCCGCCCTGCTGTACAAGACGGCGTGCATCAGACTTTGTTGCACACAGCTTTGTATTAAAATACAGGTCGCATACATTAACGCCGGCTTCAAAATCAGCTTTAGTAAGCTCAACAGTAGGCATTGAAGTCTTGTCACCTTCACCACTGAAAGCAGCTTTTGCACCTGCAAGGGCACGGTCAGCTTCTTCCTTACCATGAATTACAGCTGTTACTTCATAAGCAAGACGCTCTTTTGCAGCATTAATGTCACCAGCACAAATAGTTTCAATTTCTGGAATTTCAAGGAACGTAAACAGAAGCATAAACTTCTTAACATCTGCATCAGGAACATTGCGCCAGTACTGGAAGAAATCATAAACAGGGGTAAGCTCAGGATCAAGGAAAATTGCACCCTTTTCTGACTTACCCATTTTCTTTCCGTCTGCTCTCATAATAAGAGGGAATGTAAGACCATAAACTTCATGCTGCTTATTAAGTTCTGTTGTTCCACCAAGCTTTCTGCGGATCAAATCAACACCAGCAGTAATATTACCCCACTGATCAGCACCACCAATCTGCAGCATCATATCATATTTCTGATGCAGCATGTAAAAGTCATAAGCCTGCAACAGCTGATAGTTAAATTCAATGAAAGAAAGACCACGTTCAAGGCGCAGACGATACTCTTCAAACGTAAGCATTTTATTTACGCTAAAACAAGAACCAATGTCACGCAAGAAATCAATATAATTCAAGTGTTCAAGCCAGTCTTTGTTATTTGCTGCAAGAGCATGAGTTCCATCAAAACCAAGGAACTTATCCAACTGAGCCTTAATACGCTCAACGTTAGAATCAATCTGCTCATAGTCAAGCATCTTTCTCATTTCCGTCTTGCCGCTAGGGTCTCCAATGCGACCAGTGCCACCACCAATCAGAGCGACACCGCGATGCCCGAATTTTATAAGATGACGGAATGCAAAAAACGGAACCATGTGACCAATGTGAAGGCTTGGACCTGTAGGATCACAGCCTACATAAAAAGTAATAGGACCTGCATCCATGCGAGCAGAAAGAGCTTCTACATCTGTACACTGTGCAAAAAAACCACGGGCCTTTAAGGTCTCAATAGCTTCATTCATTTTCATTTCCTCCAAAAAAAAGAACCTTCCTTACGGAAGGTTCACGGTATCCCTACTTAGTAAACACACAACACACCAAAACTTAGCGTGAACTCCGCAGACATTTTGAGAACCAATAGCAGCCATAATAAAGGTAGGCCAGCGTGGTAGAATTGATTTTCAATGCCCAACGGACTGTATTCATCATGTAATTACTTTACCATGAGTAAAAAACTTAGTCAAGGGGAACTCAAAACGTCTATTCCGTCATGCCTTATTGCCAAAGTCACAAAATCCAGTGGCCAAACTCACAAAATCCAGTGGCCAAACTCACAAAATCCAGTGGCCAAACTCACAAAATCCAGTGGCCGTAATCATTAAATCCACTGGCCGTAATCATTAAATCCACTGGGCGTAAAAATAAACCTGCAAAGTACTTTTGTACTAGTATTTTTATCTCTTTCGTAATCAGAAAACTGATTTATAATTTATGCATGATAAGTAAGGGCATAATATAATCAAATGCCCATTACAGGAGGATATATATGAAAAAATTTTCACGTTTTGCACTTACAGCACTTCTGGCTGCAGGACTTACAGCAAGCTTTATGAGCTGTGGCAAAAAAGAACCAGCTGCTGCTAAAGGAGCAGATCCAAACGCTCCACAAAAACTTACCGTATGGTGTTGGGACCCTTCATTCAATATTTATGCAATGAAAGAAGCCGCAAAAATCTACAATAGAGAAAAGCCAAATGTAACTATTGACATTGTAGAAACACCTTGGGAAGATCTCCAGCAAAAGCTCATCACATCACTTTCTTCAAATGATACTTCTTCACTTCCAGACATCATTCTTTGCCAGGACAATGCAATCCTTAAGAATGTAACAAGCTATCCAAATGCATTCCTTCCTTTGGATGGAAAAGTAGATCTTTCTCAGTTTGCACAGTTCAAAGTTGCTTTTGGTAATGTAAACGGAAAGAAATACTCAGTTCCATTTGATAACCACTGGCAAGCAGCGGTGCTCCGTCAGGAGCGCACGGTTGCCGAAGGTATCG
>CAMVEQ010000227.1:0-2817 GCA_947166545.1 uncultured Treponema sp.
ATGCTTACAAGTTCCTAAAAGCAAAGCATTTAAAAAGTTGTGTTGTATTTTCTAGTTCATACTTTGTAAGTTCCCTGCTGCAATACGTGTTACAGAACTCTTTTTTAACTCCATCATTTTTGTAGATTAAACTTGATTTTTACACTTATTTTGGGCTTCTTCGGGCATATTTTTGTTTCGGTACTAAATATTTTTCCGTTCTAGTAAGTAACGGAGTTCCATTCCAGTAAGCAAAAGTTTTATTAAAGAAAATCTTTGTTCTTATCTTCTATATTATATTCCTTTGTTTTTAAATAATATGTAGCATTTTTTGTGTCTTGTATGTTATACTGCCCTTACATCTATGGCTGATATATTTTTATATGCAATAGTATTAATTTTTATTGACGCTCTGGTAATTATCCGTTGTTTGTTTTTTAATTTGGGATTAAAGTTTGCAATCATATCAAGCATAGTTTTTGATTTTATTTTTATTATAGCAATATATACAAATTCTTAAAAAGAAATATATTTAGATAAAAAATGCAGAGTTTACATAAAAAAAATAAGGTTACATTCTCAAAATGCTGGATTCCCACACTAAAAATAGAAGAAAATAGGAAGGAGTTTTTACGTGAAAAACAACAAGAGTAGTTTATTTTTTATATTAGCCATAACTGTACTTTGTATTGCATGTTCAAATAAGGAAAAGAAACATTCAAATATTGAACAGACATCTAATATTTTGGAAGATGTAAAAGAAGAAAAGACTGAATTTAAATTATCAGAAGAAGATTTTTTTTCTATTTCCTATGTGGATAATCATAAAGTTATGGAAATTAATAAAGAAAATTCTCATGGAAAGCAACTCTGTTTGAAAATTGAAGGTTCTTTTTATGGCAATTATCAACTTTCATCCGACAGAAAAAAAATCCTTTATTTTGTAGAAAAACCTAACGCTTGGATTGAAAGAGACATGTTTTTGCTTGATGGTGTTAGTGGGGAAAATAAATTTATAGGATCTTATAATCTTTCTGTAATGACAGATTTTAATCTGACTTCTTTTTTATATGAAGAAGATCAGAATGAGCATAAAAGAATTTTCTTTTTCAGACTTGATAACTTGCAGAATAAGGAAGAAGTTTTTTGGAATTTAAAAAATCCAGAGAAACTACATAATGAAGGTTACATATTGAAGTTTACAAGATCTGATAACCAAGATTCTGACTTTAAAATATTTTTGAAGATGGATGATTATACGGCAGCTGAAGGATATTTTTCTATAGGCGGGGATAATCAAATTATTACAACGTTTGACGAGACTGAACGAGGAGAACTTTTTTATAAAGAATCTGAAACGTTATCTTCTAAACATTATGGAATGTTGGATGAAAATTAAAATATAAAAAGTTTTCTGTTCTTAATGTATAGTAAAATAATGAATACAACAACGAATAAAGCTTATAGAAATACCATGCTGCTTAGAAAAAAAAGCCTCCGCTTGTATTATTCTAATTGTAAATCCATATTTCTCTATTGTCAAAATTTTTGATGTTTTAGATGTCTTTGCAAGAGAAATGAAACCTATTATTAAAGATTTTGTGTGAGAAACAAAAACACTTTTTCAAATAAAATCTATGATTATTTACGAGGCAACAAATATTATCACAGTATATTAAAAAATAAATTCAAAACCCATATTCCATTTCATAGAATATGCGGTATAATATCAAAAGGAGCTGTCGTAATGGCTGAAGCAAAAGAAAAACACAACGTAAAAGACAGCGTGTTTGTAGACCTGTTCGGAAAGGACAAAACTGCACGGAAGAATTTCATCTCGCTGTACAATGCCCTGCATGGAACAGACTTGAAACTGGAAGAGACTAATATTGTTCCAGAGATGATAGAAAATACACTCTACATGGCTTATTCAAACGATGTAGCCATGCAGGTAAACGGAAAGATTGTGGTTCTGATAGAACATCAGTCTACGATAAATAATAATATGCCGTTAAGGCTTCTGGACTATGTGGCAAGGATTTACGAGCACATAGTTCCTGCGAAGATGAAGTTCTACAGGAGAATGGTGAAGATACCAGTACCGGAATTCTACGTGCTCTACAACGGTACAGACAACTATCCTGAGACGGGAGAAATGAGGCTCTCGGATGCATTCATGTATCCCGAGGGAGAAGCCAAGCCGGATGAACTACCGCTTGAGCTTGTAGTAAAGGTGTACAACATAAACATAGGCAAAGGAGACAGACTCCTTGACCGATGTGAGGAATTGAGGCAGTATTCAAGACTGATGGAGCTTGTACGGAAAGCCTGCAGGGAAAAGAAGGAAGAACCGCTGACGTGGGCAGTGCAGGAAGCAATCAGGCAGGGAATACTGGCAGATTACTTGAAAAGGAAATCGACGGAGGTAATTAACATGCTTACGATGGAATATGATTATGCTGTTGACGTGGCAGCCCAGAAAGAAGAGTCTCTTGAAGAGGGCATCCGTATTGGTCGTGAAGAAGGACTTGAAAAAGGACTTAAAGAGGGCATATCTCAGAGTTTAAGAAATTTGATAGTCAACATGAAACTGACACCTTCACAGGCAATGGAAGCTTTAGGAATACCTCGTGAAGACCAGGATGCGTTTTTATCAAAACTGTCATAAAATGAAATAATTCCTGCATAGACGCAGAAAATGTAAGTGACTATGCAGGAATTTAATTTAAAATATAAAAATATGAATGCCTGTCAATTTAGAAAATCAATGCCCGTTAGCAAAACATATTCCCATTGGTATTTCTACAAGCGTAAACAATATATTATCAATAGGCAAAC
>CAMVEQ010000228.1:0-2796 GCA_947166545.1 uncultured Treponema sp.
TGGCGGAAGAGGTCGCGGTCTTCGGCGATGTCGATTGAGTCGATGCTTGTACCCAGGATGTTTACGCCGTTTTCCTGAAGTTCGCGGGCAATGTTAAGGGGTGTCTGTCCACCAAACTGTACGATAACTCCGAATGGCTTTTCCTTTTCGTAAATCTGAAGAACGTCTTCAGTAGTAACTGGTTCAAAGTAAAGCTTATCAGATGTGTCGTAGTCTGTAGAAACAGTCTCTGGGTTACAGTTAACGATGATTGTCTCGTATCCCATTTCTTTGAGCTGCATAGCCGCATGACAGCAGCAGTAGTCGAACTCGATTCCCTGACCGATTCTGTTTGGACCACCGCCCAAAATCATAATCTTCTTCTTGTTGTCGCTTGCAACCGAAGTGTCCTTTTCTGCGTTGTAAGTTGAGTAGTAGTAGCAGGCATTTTCAACACCGCTTACAGGAACGCGGATTGGAAGAAAAAAGATAAAGGAGGGGAACGCCTTCCCCTCGCTCCAACCGCCTGTGGCGTTTTCCGCTACCCCTTCTCCTAGGGCTCCGCCCTAAAACCCGATAGGTAAATTGCTGTCGCAATTTTTATTTTAACCCGCCCAGTCCACCCTAGGGGCTCCTATAAATTCCTAACGGTACCTTTCTTTATATGAAAGTTAATTTTATTCACTGTGCAAAAATCTATAACTATAGCTGCTTGTTCATTATAGAACTTCTGATATTCTTTATATTCAGATATAATCTTATTGTAATGCATTCTTCCAAAAATAATTTTATCAACAAAAGAGATTGCACCTAGTATTTGTTTTAAATCTTGGTTAATTATATTTGGTGTTGGATAAGGTTCAATACTTATCCAAGTTTTACAACCTGCTTCATGCAACTTCTTTAATGCTGAAATTCTTTTTTTATATGACACTGAGTTTGGTTCATATTCTTTTCTGTATTTTTCATTAAGAGAAACTAAAGTTATACCATATTCATTTTTTTTCGAATAATTTTTTAATTCCAATGGAAGTTTTCCTTTTGTGAGAATATTACATTGAATGTCCGCGTCATTTAATTTCTTTATTGCCTTTAAACTCATCTCACAAACTTCTGGATAATTCTCCATAAATGGGTCTGTTGTAAAACAGAGTTGAACAGATTTTATTTTGTTTTTAAGTTTCGGAATTTCAATATCTAAAAGTTCAAGAGTATTGCTTACGAGTTTTGGCTCACACCATTCTTCATAAGATTTTACATTTCCAAATCGTCGAGCCATAAGATATGCATAACACGGATATTTACAACCATGAAAACAGCCGAGAACATGATTCATTGTGTAGTCGCCATATTCAACGCCAGTTTTATATAGCATTGATTTTCGAGTAATTGTTTTCATTTTTTTATCCCAATTTCATATTCATCTTGCTTAAAGTTAGATTTCTTTCCTGATATATTGCATTTATGAATTTTTCCATTTTCAATTAAAGGTTGCAAAATATATCTGATTATATGATGTTCTGCCAAAACAGATTTTTCTAAAATGAAACTTTCAATTTGTTTATAAGAAACTCTTTGCCCATTGAAAAGAATTAATAAATCTGCTTGTGTTTTCTTTCCACAATTTAATAATACATTTTCTTCAACATTGCTATCCTCAAGAGTAAATAACTCTCCTTGCGAATCAGAAGGCTTGTTTTTATATTCTTCCATGCCTTTAAATACAAATCGCAGGGCTTCTTTTAATTTTTCTAGTCCACGTATATTTGGGGTAATAAAAAGAATTTGATAGATTTCTGAATTTTTAAGATTATTAAATGAATACGAAAAACAATATTTCATTTTTCCTATTTTTAATCTCTTTATTATAAAAGCCATTAATTTATCAACAGAATATATATCATATTTATTCCCTAGAACTTCAAAAATTCTAGTATCATCTTTATTCCTAGTGAAATCAGATGTCATAACATTAAATATGACTTCACAATAATATTTTTGTACAAATGTTCTAATCGAATCAATTTTTACAGTTCTTAAATCATAGGGGTCAACAAATAGTATATTAGACGCTTCGTTCAAAAGATATGAATCAAATAATGTAAAATTTGTAATATAATCATTTATATCAGTTTCTCCATAAAACACAAAAATATTATGTATTTTTTCTTGTTCCAAGTAATAATTTATAATTCTTTTTAAAATAGCTACTCTTTCTTTATTATAATCATTTAAAAACAGTTGAAAATTAATTTGAGTATGATATTTCGCTTCTGATATGAATAGTTTCAATACTTCTATCGAAGTACACAAATCACCATCTTTATAGATTCCCGCGTTGCACATGCAGTCTATAAAATTGATATACATTATATTTGGTCTATTCACAGAAACTTTAAGCCAATATAAAACATATTCACGTACATATTTTATTTTATACTCAGTTTGAGGCTTTTTTTCTTGCAATATTTTTGTATCAATGTTCAGAATTTCAATAAGACTCTCGTTTATCATAAGCAATTCCTTTGCAATTGTTCTTTTAATTCATTATACCACTCTTTAGGAGCGAGAGAACTTTCCTGTATCTCATGGAATAATTTATAAAGTTGCGGATACTTCACGCCAGTTTTAAGAATTGTTACAAGAAGGTTGTTTTCAAGTGGTGTAATCATCATGCCGTTTATAACTTCATCGCCATTTTTACCGCCGTAATATTCCATTTTGCGACGATTGCGGAAATCTGAAATTACATTCATGTGCAAGAAATTTGTGATGAATACGCAGTAAGATTCTAGATTTTTATGTGCTATCATATAA
>CAMVEQ010000229.1:0-2793 GCA_947166545.1 uncultured Treponema sp.
CATCTCCAATTAAATAATCATTTTTATATTCTTTTTTGAATTCATTATAGGATTCAAGAGAAAGAACCCATTGATTATTTGTGGCTTCATCAAAGATTTTCTTAGCCAACTGAGTAAAATAGTTTAAACTGTCATCAATATCAGATTGAGATAACCCTATACTACTAAGCTGTGCATAAATGATTGCATAATAACAATGTCCATATGAAGTAATCTGAAAATCTTGTGGCATAAAAGTTTCAAAAGACTGAATTATGGTAAGAATATAAAATGGTGTATTAGGTAATATATTTTTATTGAGAATAATTGAATCAATATGTTGTTCAAGAACATCTATTTCATTTTGAAATTGTTCTTCTGTAGTATAATTGTTTCTTTCAATAGTTTTCCAATTTTTTATAAGCTCATACCGAGAGGTATGCCCCATATTTCTTATAGAACAGTTATTGAAGTCAGCAAATACTTTACTGTCCTTAAAAAACAGCAATAATTCATTTGCATCAATAGCAATATATATATAATCAAAATTCTCCTTTCCCCAATTAATAATATTATCTGAAACAGAATGAGAATAATTGTCTATCAGCAGTATTTTATTTCTTTTACTGCAAAAAATATTCAAAGTAAAATTTTCATATTGTTCTCTTAATGCTTTCTGGATTGTTTCTTCAAAATTTCGAGTCTTTTTTATGGTATTTCCATCAATAAGAATTGGATAAAAATCTTTTTTTAAGGATTGCTCATATAATCTATACAGAACAGTTGTTTTTCCAGATAATGATTCACCGGAAATTAAGGAATATTTATTTTTCTCCGTAAGAAATTCTTCAATTATGAATTCTTTCTTTTCATTTTTACCATCAATTGTTGAAAAATCAAAAGATGGATTTACAAAAATATCAGACAGTTTTATACATTCTTTTCCCGAATTTCTAAATTCTGTTTTATTTATTTCATCTAAAAATGATTTTTTTACTTTTTCCGAAAAACTATCTATTACCGCCGTAATTTTTTCTGCAACATCAAGCCACGCAGAATCTTCTGATTCCCAGTTTAGTATAGGCTTTCCATCCGTTGGCACAGCCTGAATATCTTTTAATGCTGTGTATAACCAAGTACAAGGTTTTAAAATAATAGGTATAGTAATTTTCTTATTGTCTGGGTTTAATGCAAATTGTATCTCTTCTTTGCAGGCAGAAGAACTTAAAAAATCTTGTGATATTAAAAGTAAAACAATATCTGAATTTTCAAGATTTTGTTTTATATCATCTTGCCACTTGTCCCCTGGCATAATTTTTCTATCATGCCATTCTGTGATTTTGCCTTCATCTCGCAATGTAACAAGAAATTTTTCAAGCCGCTCTCTGTATTTTTCATCAACATGACAATAACTATAAAATAATTTCATAAAACACTCCTTATATAATCTAATTTTATCATAACAAAACGTTCTATAAGTATCTATTATAAATAATGAATAAAATCGATAACTTACCTTACCTCCACCTGTCCGTTCATCAAGAGCGGCAAAAGTCGATCGCGCAGAGCGGTTAGTTTTTCGATTCTAGCATTTGTTTTCGTTGTCATATTTAAAATTGTCTCAAAATGATTTGATAACAATTAATCATTTGGAATAAGCACAAAAAGTTGTTTTAAATCTTTATCACTTAAATGACCAACGGTTGAGCCTTTTGCTTTTTCCTCCTTGAATTTTATGAATGGCATAATTTGAAAATATAAAATTAAAGTTGATATACATGTTTTTCGTAGTCGAACAATTCGTTGATTTATGTAATCATCATTTCTCGACCAAAAATTCATATGAAAATATCCATCCATACCTATAAGTAAATCATTTATTCTTGTACGATATTTATCATCAACTTTCTCTGTTGTCTTCGCCGAATATGAGTTGTTTTGAATATCTCTGTTTCTGACGATTTTATATGGCTTTTTAGATGCCGTTAAATCATCTTCATCAAATGGTTCTGTTGCATATGGAAATCCATAAAGCAAATCACAAGCATCAAAAATACTTTTTACTTCCCACCCTGCTGGAATTTCTCGTTTAAGCACTTCGTTATATTCCATTTTTCCGCCACTTGCCTTGTATGGCTTGCCGTCTGCATTAGGAAAGTCGAATTGCACAAACCAGTGGTCATAGAGCCGTTTTGCCATTTGCTCTAGTTTTGCGTTCATGCGGCGGTTCAATGCGATTTTGTCATCGAGTGCGGAAAGAACAGCGACGATTTTCTGCTGGGATTCTAGAGGGGGTGCAAAAATTGGGAAATCAGCAATTTGACTTCCACTAATATGAGGAATAGCAGAACCTGTCTTTATAGTATTTACATATTCAAGAAAACGAGATGAAGAAATATACTGCCAAATAAATTTTTGATTAAAGTTTTCTTTTGCTCTAATACAAGCAACTCGCTGGACAAGAATTAATGGTAAATCATTTTTGTTTACGATTGCAAAGTTTCTTCCGACTTTTGAACCATCCATTCCTATAACAATATCGTTTTCCTTCAAATAATACGGAAGCAAATCGTCTGTTAAATCTGACCACCAACGAGAATCCTCTCCAAATCGTAAATATCGTTCAGACACATTCATTCCACGAACGAGACGAACCCCTTTGCTTTCTATATTAAATTTTTCACTTTCAAAGGGGTATCCAACAATGATATTTGCAATCTCCCCCAACTTATATTTTTTCAACTTTCCGTTTTCCATTATCAATTCATCCTTAAATCTGCAAGGCTTTTCTGTAAAAATGAATCAAACTCTTTT
>CAMVEQ010000230.1:0-2690 GCA_947166545.1 uncultured Treponema sp.
CCGTACGTCATAGTCACAGATATATAAATGAGCTTCCTTAAGAACTCCATTTTTTAGGATTCTCTTAGGTCTGTTTTTATAAATCTTTTTTTCGATTACTTCTGTTCTTTTATGGTTTACAATCCTGGATACATTACGCCATACTTCGAAATGATCCAGACCACAGTCATACGCATTTACTGAATAACTGGATGGTCCATCTCGATCTTCCATTTTTTTATAGAAACGATTAACTACTATTTCAGAGCAGTTACCTCTATGAAATGGAATAAACCTAATATCAGTACAGCCATCCCGCTGGCAGGCAACAGTCGTTTTCCAGAAATTTCTGAAATCAACAGTTTTTATCTTCACTCCATAACGAACTAAATGGCTCATTTTTCCACCTCCTCTTCCCATTCGTCTGTAATTTCTGTTTTATAATCCTGACCATATACAAGCTGGATTATTTCCTGTTTTAACTTCTCACGCATAAATCCCTTACATTCGTTGTAATCAGATCCATATGTAACAAGTTCAATATCCATTGAAACCGAATAAGTTCTGTGAAGACATGTCATGCAACAACCTCCATATCAAAGCGTTCAGAAATTAAATCTCCTGTTTCATCACAGAGGCAGTCTCCATCCTTGTAATGGAAATGTTCCCAGAACCCCATTCCTGGTTCCTCGCTTTTTATTTCAACTTCAAGATGTAACAGTTCTGTTACCTCCAATAAATAAGGCCGCCCTGAAAAGGCGGCCCGATATTTTTGTCTTTCAGTCATGTCCTTCAAACTGCAGGAGGCAAATCTTCAGGTAATGCCTTTGCTACTTCAAGGAATGGATTGTCCTCTATCTTCACACGATTAAAAGGTTTTCCATCTCCTTTTACCGATGTGAAGAGCCCGGTCTTCGAATCACGCTTAACCCATTTTCCTATTCTTGGATTAAAGATTTGTGTCCTATTCTTAAAGTCTTCTGTCTTAAACGGAAGGACGTTTGGCTGCTTTGCAGCAACCTTTGTAGTTTTTCGCATAGCTTTTTCCTCCTTCTGCGAATTATTGTTTTTGACGTTTTCGATGAACTTGTAGACTTTTTCTACCCATTCAACGGCCTCAATTACTTTCCATGCAACATGACCTTTTCCAGCCCATCCGTGTATGTAGGCTTTGGTCTGCTGCAGATCCACATCCACGCCATAAAGAGAACCTAAGAAAGCCGAACTTAATTCTGCACAGATTTCTTCAAACCCGTAATCAAGTTTTACTTTCTCTTTCTTTTTGATTTCCGCAATTACAGCATGGCTCAACTCATGAAGGAATACCTGCTTGTCTGTACAGTTCATCCGGATAAGCTTTTCATAAGGAGAAAAACTTCCTTCTGCAGAACCGCATAAATCTGCCTGAACTTTTATCCCAAGTTTTGAAGCTACATCAATCAACGGAAGCTCTTCTACCTTCAGTTTCTTCATGCGAGTTTGATAAGGTAATTCTTCACCCTCGGTATCTTCCACACGAAACTCATTGATAAGCCGGAATCCTGAAAGAACCTGTTTTTCTTCATTTGAAGCCTCATCCTTTTCTGTCTTAAAAAGCGGTGCAACAATCTGGAAAGCATGGCTGCCCTTCTTTGGAAATCTGCCAACTTCTTTCCATGAGTTAAATGTTCTAGCGTCTCTTGTTCCATAGAAGAAAGCAATCATCTGATTACACATAGACCAGCTTCGAAGAGGAATCACAGTATCACCGTTATCAAAGCGTTGTACTTTGTCCGTAACATATCTGACAGCACCGCCGGAAATGATTTCTCTTACAAGACTATCCAGAATATTTTTTACAGCCATAGTTCTACTAATTCCATTCTGCATACTCTCCCCTCCCTATGCACTTACAGGCACGAACACTGCAAACTGATTTTGTTCATCCTTAAGATTCTTCAAGAGCACAAGATTATTGCGGCCTTTCTTTGTGAAGATTTTCCAGTTAGCTGTCGGTAGATCTTTGATATAACCAACGTTTACATTGAAGCCTGTATCAAACAGGAATGAGCAGTAAATATTGGTAAAGCGTTCATCACGTTCAACCTTACTTCCGCTGTTGATTCCTTCAAGCTGCAAAAGTCCTTTGTAATCGGCATCTTCCGGCACCACATTTTTCCAGGCAGGAAAAGCAATGTCTTTCGATACTCCAAAAGAGATTGAATAGTCTTTGATAACAGGCTGATAATTTCCTGCAGGAATCTTGATAGAAAGATTTGCAAAGTGAAGACGCTTTCCATCAGTTGCAATAAGACGGCTTCCACTTCTCCCTGCTTCAACGTGCAGATAATGAGTGAAAGCTGGATCTGAATCTTTACCAAGAGCTTTTAAGCAAAACATAATCCTTTCATAGTCCTTATAATTCTGCTGACGTGTTATTGTATAATTTTCTTTCATGGCACCCCTCCTTATTCAGTAGCCAGTCCGAATGTTTTTGAAAATGAAATTGCTTTCAGGACATCGTCCTTAGAAATAATTTCCCGTCCATCCATGTTTGCAATTGTGAGCGATAATTTAAGAATGTTGGTTTCCCGTCTTGTACCAACGTCATGCTTGATTACCCATGAATCCATAACCTTAAGTGCTTCATCATCAAGCTTTGCTTTTTCTGATAAATCCCAAGGGTTCAGGTTATTGTTATAGGCTGGATTTTTCCTCTGAATCTCAAATGC
>CAMVEQ010000231.1:0-2600 GCA_947166545.1 uncultured Treponema sp.
ATTCTGCTCATCTGCGATTGTAATGAAATATTTTAATACGCGAAGTTCCATAGGAAAAAGTATAGCACAGAAAAAAAGCGTAAACTATGCCTGAAAAGCATTGAACTTCTTGTATTTTTTATGCAAACAATAGGTTTTGTACTGTAGGAAAGCCAAATAGCCTATAATACAAGCTATCTTGATGTTCGATTTTTGCAAGTTTTTCAAAATCAATGGAGTTTAATATTTCTGTTTTTACAGGTCGCTTTGCTTCCCAAGAAATTCGTGCATTAAAATACTGAAGTGCACTTTCACTTTGTAGTAACTCTAAAATGAATTCCGCTTTTTCTCTTGTGTCAAAAGATATAAAATTACAAGTGTCATCGAGTAAAACGGCTTTATCTTCATAAGGTATGATAAGTTTAAAACATAGAGATTTGTAAAGCCCAGAAATCGCTATTTTATAGGGCTTAAAAGTATAGTCCCCTACAGAAAAAATAGAATACTTGAATTTGTTTTTGTAAATAACGCTTTTTCGTTTTTCGAAGTCTTCTGTATGCGCTGTTAAATACGCCCATGTTTTTGGATATTTTATCTGAATATAATCAGTAGGTTCATTTATGAATTTTTGAGTCACTAAAATTCTTTTTCTGTCAACAAATTTGTCCTTTACCAAATCAGAACTTTTTAGATATGGAAATACCAAATCTGATTCAATATCTACCGTTTCATTATAGCCATTTTGGAGACAGTTATCTGATACTGTAAATTCCATTACTTTTGAACAATCGTGTTTTACTCCGTTCCGCCAGATAAACTGACTTTTCCCGTAAATTTCAAGTGCAGACTTTTTTGATAAATCCTCAAAATATACATTTTTATAAAAACCACTTGTATATTTTTTAACAGAATTTTCTATTGAATCAAAGATAACCAATTCTGAATTTTCTTTTTTATCTGAGCAATCCAAATAAAATAAGCAGGCGTCAACTGCGGCAGAGAAATATTTTTTTGAATCAATAGGGTAGATTTCCGCAGATTTATATTGAAAATCATTTTTCCATAAACGGTTCATAATTTTTTTGCAACACTTATCTTGCACAAAAAAGCAAAAACTGCTTTTTTATAAGAAAAATTATCAATCAGAATTTTGATAATATATTCAGAAATATCAAAATTACTTTTTCCTGTTATTGCTTCGATTCCTCGAATATTATCGAAATTGTTTTTATCAGGTAAATTATCACTTCCAAGAGCAGAAAGTTCCGAATTTGTAACCCATGGTGGATTTCCAACAAAGAGGATATTCTCATTTCCAGAAATAAATTCCTTTATATCCGGCAGTGAAACGAAAAAATCTTTGTTCAAAATAGAAATATTATTTCTAAGGTTTTGAGCTAATTTATCTGTATATGATTTTTGAAGTTCGATACCGAGAGATTTTTGAGGATTAAAAGCATTGTGCGATGCGATAAGTATAGAACCTTCACCACAAGTCGGCTCTACGATGACATTTGGAGAAAGATTCTTTGTTTTTAAGACATTTACCAGTAAATTAGCTAAAACTGATGGTGTCTGAAAATCCCCTAGTTCTCTCTTTTTCATTATACCAACCTTGCAATACCATTTACATAGCCAGCTTCTTCGATAATTCTTGAATACTGCAATCTCCACTGGAGAGCATTTGAAATAGTGAGGTAACCGATTTCGGGTTTATGTGCTAAAATTTCATCAGCAAGCGAATCTGCCAAAATGTCATCTACAGGGAGATTTTTATCATGGAACAAGGCAATGATATCATCTTTATTTGCATTGTTTTCCAAAATCTTGTTCAGACTTGTTGTAAGCTGATAGTCCGCTGTTCTGTTTTTTGAGACAAAAATAGTATGAAGAATATAAAGCCGACTTGTTTTTGTTTGCTGATTGTCTTCTTTTTTGTAAACGAAAACGAGAAGATTATAGCCAAGTCCAAAGATCTTTTGTCTTGCAGATTTAAAAGGGCAAGAAGATTGCGGTTGAATGATACTTGTTGTTTTTATATCAACTTCAAGTTCTGGTAAATCTATTCCGCTTGCAGAATTTCCGCCGTCAAAATCATATTTTTGGCTTAAAAAGTTCTTAAATTTATGTTCTAAATATGTACCGACAGCTTTACCATCCGTTGAACCATAAATAGAGGTTTCATCATGCTCAGATTCCAATTCGGAAAATATTTTTGCTTCTTCTTGCAGCTTCTCAAGCGTTAATTTGATTTTCATATATAAAATATATCATATTTCAGAAGAAAATTGTAGGAGATACATGTTATATTTTTACCCTCAGCTCCCCTTCCTATGCCTGATAAGCATACGTCGCTTCGCTCCGTTTGCATAATAGGAAATTATTATCTAGTGAGCTTATGCTCACGAGGCATAAATCCCCATAAAAACAAAGTATTTGTAATATCACCCTGATTCCAGTATCTTAAAATGCGTGAGGGATTGGAGCAGCGGCGTAAGCCGTACCGCTTGCGGTATGGAGCGATAAGCGTAACTGCGCAAAGCCCGGTGCCGAATGGCACACGCCCAACATCACGGAGGTAGGGAGCCGGTCGCGAAGCGAAAAAACTCGTGAGACGAGTT
>CAMVEQ010000232.1:0-2590 GCA_947166545.1 uncultured Treponema sp.
AGACTTTTGCATTTTTCTGCAATGTAAATGCTGATTGCGCCGGTTCCGCAGGCACATTCAAGCACTTCATCCTCAGAGTTTATATATTCTGCGACTTTCTTTCCTGTGCCTGTGTAAACCTTCTTGTTGTAAATGTTTTCAAATAAATCGTATAAACCTGCTATTTTGTTCCAGAACATGGGGACCTCGTGGTATTTCGTATTTTATATGATTTTTTATATTTTAACAAGAATAACCTATAATAACCTATTTTCAAACAGGTTATTATAGGTTATAATAGGTACTGAAATCAAATTTTGAGGACAAGATATGGAAGATATAAATATTCAGATTTCAGACCTTGAAAGTCAGATTGCCTCGTTGCCAGTCGGTTATATTTCAAAAAAAATGATTAACGGAAAGGAACGTTATTACCAGCAGTGGACAGAAAACGGAAAAATTAAAAGCAAATATATCAAAAATGAAGAAATTGAAGAATTTCAGAAAAAGATAGAATTCCGAAAATCCCTACAGGCGAAGCTTTCGGAATTGAAATCTTCAGCTGCCTTTATCGAGGCACCATCAATAAAAGATGCAAAGTTCAATCTCAGGATTATGTATGGAACAGATCTTAAGGATTTTGCATCCCAGACAAAAAATTTTCAGAAACGCGATTGTTTTACGCAGATTCAGGAATATCTTTACAGTGACACTCTGGATAAGGTCTGCCTCGTCTACGGACTTAGGCGAACCGGAAAAACAACAATGATTCGTCAGTGCCTTTACGGAATGAAGGAAGGGGACTTTAAACGTAGTGTTTATATCAAGGCAACAGTCACAGATACAATGGCTGCATTGAATAAAGATTTGAAACAGCTTCGTGAACTTGGCATTAAATATGTGTTTATTGATGAAGTGACTCTCATCAGCGATTTTATCGATTCCGCAGCAATACTGTCTGATATTTATTCGGCAATGGGAATGAAGATTGTTCTTTCCGGAGCAGATTCCCTTGGCTTCTGGCTGGCAGTTCATGAAGAGCTTTATGACCGGGCAGTGATGGTTCATACAACCTATATTCCATTTTCCGAACATTCAAGACTGCTTGGTATTAATGATGTTGATGAATATATCCGCTATGGAGGAACACTAAAGGCTGGAGTCTGGGATGACGGGTTTATGATTAACAGAAACCCGTCAAACGGCCGAGTCAAGGCTTTAAGCGAAGCGTGCCTTGACCGGTCGTATTTTGAAAACAAAGAAGTAAATGCAGAGGATGCATCCTTCCGTGATAATGAATCAACCAGAATTTATATTGATACTGCAATTTGTTCTAATATTCAGCATTCATTAAAGTGTTATCAGGATGGAAATCATTTCCGAAATCTGTACGACCTTTATGAAAAAAAGGAACTCACAGGTGCAATAAACAGAATAATTGAAAATGAATCTCATAAATTCCTGGTTCAGATTCTCACGGATGATTTTAAATCACATGATCTACATTTGCTTGGTCGTAATTTGAGAAAAGAGAGAGAAGAGGAAAATAGAATAGAGATTTTTGATAATCTGGATGAAGCTTCAGTTACTAAAAATCTTATGGAAATTCTTGAGATAAAGAATAAGGATTTGCAGACCGTTCAAATTACAGATGACCATGTTGAAGAAATAAAAGAATATTTAGAAGCACTGGATCTTCTTGACGAGTGTGATTTGAGGGCAATAGGCAAAAAATTAAAGTTTTCAGAAAATAAGATTTTTACTCAGCCGGGAATGAGATTCTGTCAGGCAAAGGCTCTTGTTCATTCGATTCTGAAGGACGAGAAATTTGATCAGTTGAGTGAGCCTGTAAAAACTTTTATTACAGAACGACTATTGGCAACTGTTATGGGGCACCTGCTTGAAGATATAGTTCTTCTTGATACTAAGCGGCGATATGGAAAAAGCAAAGAAGTCTTTAAACTGTATTTTGCTGCCGGTGAATTTGATATGGTCATCTATGATAAGAAAAAAGCTGAAATAGAATGTTTTGAAATCAAGCACAGTGATGAAATTGTTGAAGAACAGGCAAAACATCTTTTGAATGAAGACAATATCATAAGCACCGAGAAGATATACGGAAAAGTTACCCGCCGATGCGTATTGTACAAAGGCGGCTCCGGTATTGCTTCAAACGGAATTGAATACAAGAATGTGGAAGAATTCCTGAATGAAATTTAAATATGGCTTTTTTTTGGAATGAAATGAAGGGATGGCATTTTGTCGAGTCTCTGAAAAGGGTTGCAAAAGAAATAAGTGTTCATATTCCTCCTGTGTGAGAATGTTGGCAATTATTGTAAAAACTGCCAATATTCTCATTTATTCCATCTCCAAAAAGATATTGAATAGCATTTGCTCGTTCAGCAACTATATCTCTTATATATTTATTTTCAGAATTAGCAAAAGAAGATATATCTTGACCTGCCATTATAAGAGGCTCAATAATCATCTTAGCAGCTTGTTTATCGTTAGTACTAAGACTCTCATTATATTGGGAAATTGCTTCAGAATCAAGAAGATATTGTGTCTTAATATAACTAAGAACTTTTTTATCAGAATCCGTTAAATTATT
>CAMVEQ010000233.1:0-2535 GCA_947166545.1 uncultured Treponema sp.
GTTTATCCTCCTGCGCTGCTTAAAGCAACAGCTGCTGTTATACAAAAATATAAAATATGTCTATTCCCAAGTCACGGGAATGAAAAAAATATTAAATATCTTTTCGAAGAAGGCGAAGAGCCCTGGCTTCTATATCACGGATTTCTTCGCGTGTAAGATTAAAGTACAAGCCTATTTCTTCCAGAGTATGGCTTCCATTTCCATCGAGGCCGAAACGCATGGAGATAACTTCTCGTTCTTGTTGAGGGAGCTTGTCGAGAATTGTTTTCAGTTGTTTCTGGAGAATGGCATATGCATCCTTTTTATCTAGCTGAGGTTTCCGTGTAGATGTTATCGCCTCTTCTTTTGGAGATTTTTCTTCTTCTGATTTGGACTCTTCGATAGGAAAGTCTTCTCCAACAGTAGCAATGAGCTCAGCATTGGAGATATGTATTCTATTTCGAACAGATGCCAATTCTTTATCTGTTATTACTTTGATTCCGGGTAAAAGAAGCAGTTCATTAATTATGAAACTTACTTCTTTACGAATACGATCAAAGCAAACAATTACAGGTGTTACTTCCAGATTATCAAGAATGGAAAGTAATTCATTCCTAAATTGACCAAGTATTTTTCTGTCATAACTAAAAGATAAAATATCTTTTGAATGATCAAGAATGTAGTTCGATAAATTGATTCCAACAGAAATCAGATTAAGATTCCCGTCTGTTATCAGAGGCGAAATAATATAAGGCGCAATTGCAACGCGACATTTTTCAACAAGCCAATCAATATTTTCACATTTTGTTTTTGCCGAGTTTGCAATGGTTTCCAGAATCGAAATAATATCAGTAATATTTACTTCATCTTTCAACAAAGCCTTGAGAACTTTTTTTATGATTGAAACAGATTCTGCTCCATGTTTTCGTGCAATCTGGTCGCAAAGGGCACGGTCAGAAAACATAATTTCATTAAGAAGTTCTTCTACATATTGAGTAGTAATGACTTCTGCGAGATTCTTTTTGATTTCTTCAAAAAGAAGAGCCCTGATAAGCTTCTCATGCGAAACAATAAAATAGCCCTTTTCTTTTGCATCTTCCTTTCTTGCAGAAGAAATCCAGATTCCTGGTAAACCATAAGTCGGGTCCTTAGTCTTAGTTCCTCTCATTTTGGATGTAACGTTTCCAAGATCAAGAATCAAAAGAGAATCTTTTTTGAGCTCATAACGTGCGGTCTCAAGTCCAGAGACCTTAATTACATATTCAAAGGGAGAGAGACTCTTATTGTCTTTTACTCTGATAGATGGAATTACAACTCCGTACTGTTCAAAGATATCTACACGAATTGAAGTAATTGTTTTCTGGATGCTGTTCAATGAAGCTTCCTGGCAAAGAGCGCTTCCAAGTTCGAGAGTAAATAAGTCTAACTGTCTGTATTTGTTCATATTCGATTCCTCCTAGTTCATAAAGCCTACGGTTTTCTTTCCGTATTCTTTTTCTTCCTGAGCCTTGCAAAGCTCCTGGATGATATATTCGCTTGTGACTTTTTCCGGCCGCATGAATCTAAGTCGTGAAGAGATATTTCCAAAATCACCGGGAGTAACACTGTCATATTTGCAGAGGCTTTGAATGGCTTTGTTATCAAAATCAAACTGCGGAAAATATTTACTCAAAAGAGTTACCACACCTTCAGCATTCAGAGCCTTAAACTCCACCATGATGTGAAAGCGACGCTGCATTGCCTTATCCATAATTCCGCGCAGGTTTGTTGTACAGATTACAATGCCATCATAATTTTCCATCTGAGTCAAAAATTCATTTGTTTCTGTGATTTCAAAACGCTGAGAAGCCAGAGTTCTTTCCCGGAAGAAAGAATCAACCTCATCAAAAAGGAGAACCTTATTTGCTTTCTTAGCCTCCGCAAAAGCATTGGCAATATTCTTTTCAGATTCACCGACATACATACCAAGAATGTCTGACGCATTTTTACAAAGAAGCTTTCTTCCAATAGAGTCTGCCAAGTAATGAGCAAGATTTGTTTTTCCGGCACCACTCATGCCGTAAAATAGGATTCGAATGCCCTGCTGACCACAACAAGTCTTACGATCATTTGCAATTGCGTTCTGAACCATCTCCACAATTTCATTTGCAGGTAGGGAAGTGTTGAGGACACTAAGGTCATAAGCAGAGTTTGCAGCTGATTTGTTTTCCTCCACCTTTTCAAAAGGATTTTCAATGATTACAGATTCTTCTTTCTGCGGTTCTGGCTTGTCATAAATCTGACGTAACAGATATTGATAATTCATAGCGTCCTCCTGTTCAGACAGAGAATATAAAGGTGTACTTTTTAGAAAAGTTGACATTTCTGCCTGATGATATAAAATATAAAAAAGAGTTATTCCCAATGCACGGGAATGAAAATCTATTAAGATTATTAATGGAGGTAATAATATGCCTTGGTCACCAAGTGGATGCAAAGAAATGACAGATAAAGAGTGTGCGGATTTTTTATTTACATATATGCATAACATTCAAGAAACAATTCAAAATAAAAAAT
>CAMVEQ010000234.1:0-2505 GCA_947166545.1 uncultured Treponema sp.
TGAACCAAGGACCAAAGGATTATGAGTCCTCTGCTCTAACCGCTGAGCTAATGGCACAATGTAGAGAAGATTATAGCAGAAAAGGGATTCCTGCGTCAAGATGCCGATGTATAGTAAAACTGATATTGGACTATAAAGGTATTTAGATTCTGAGTGCAAGAACTAAAGATTCTTGGATTTCTATTGTCCAAATTTTGTTACGGGTTCTGCTGCTTTTAAATTTCCATAATCATCTAGTATTTTATAGTGAACTGTCTTATCAGTCTTGTCAAAGAGATTTCCAGATGAATCAGCTTCATAATCTGCAACATTATCTGTCCATAGTTCGCACTGGCTGATTACAGTTTTCAATGCGTCTTCCTGTCCCTCTGGTGGATATTTATATTTCTTCAGAAGTTTCTTAACAATCATTCGCATCTTTGCTCTGGCTGATTCTTTTTTCTGCCAGTCGATGGTTTTATTCTTGCGAAGGGTTTCTGTGAGTTCTTTTGTAAGTTCTTTTGTAAGTGCAACAAGGTCTTCGTTTGAATAGAAATCTTTTACAGCTTCCGGTTTTGTGAGTGCATCATAAAATGCAAGTTCTTCGTCTGAAAGGCCCAGTTTGTTTCCTTCTTCGCTTGCATGAAGCATTTCTTTTGCGAGTTTCAAAAGTTCCTGAATTACTTCTTCGTTTGTAAGCATTCCGTTTAGGTAGCGGTTCAAGGTTTGCTGGATGAGTTCACTAAAGGCTTCTGATTTTACGAGGTTTGTGCGCTTGTAAACTTTTACCTGTTCATCAATCAACTTCTTGAGCATTTCTACAGCGAGGTTCTTTTCTTTCATCTTACTGATGTTTTCGAGGAAGGTCGGATCAAAGAGATTTACTTTTTCGCCAACATCAGAGAAAAGATTTATAACGCCATCTGATTTAACTGATTGTTTGAGAAGTTCGTTTATGCGGTCGTTAATTTCTTTGAGGGAAAATTTCTTGCCAGAAGGATTATACAAAATGCGCATTACAAGAACGCGAACAGATTCAAAGAAGGCTGCTTCAAGGCGCATGTGTTCCTTTACCATTGAAGAACAAATTATATATTGACATTCTCTTTCCTCTATATTATTTTGTCTTAAAAGGCACTTAAACCAACACAGTGTTTTAAAATGGTTATAGATGAATTGTTTTCTGTGCTGAGAAACTTTTCACATTATCTTCATTTTAATGAATCTGTATTGATGGACAGTGTTGTTATATTTTCTCGCATATAAGAACACTTTTCAGTGCCTCCATATTTATTTTTGGAGGTCTTTATGACAACTGATGATGTTAACTACATCTTAGAAAATCAAAAAACAATTGAAGAAAAAATTTCATATCAATTCCGCTATCACACAAAACTTCTTGTGCAGGCTTTCACTCGGAAGTCATTTGCACAAGAACATGACGGCTATGAAGATAATGAAATCCTTGAACTGTATGGTGACCAACTTGTAAATACCGTAATGACAAAATGGCTCTATGATTCGTACAGTACCGTTCCACAAACTAACACGGACGATTTCTTTTATTCAAAGAAAAATGAAGCAGAACTGTCAAAAATCCGTGCGAGCTATGTGAACAAGTCTGCATTGGCACATTGTATAGATATGCTTGATTTGGACGATTATCTTTTGCTCGGAAATAGCGATGAGAAAAACGAAGTCTGGCGTAACGAGAAAGTTTGCTGTGATTTATTTGAGGCAATTATCGGAGCAATCGCCGTTGATTCTAATTGGGATTTCAAACAAATTGAAAAATCATGCAAGACGATGTGGGGAATGTTGGATTTCAATGAAAACTTTGTAACTACGCTCTATGATGTTTGCGATGATTTAGAAATTGCCGAACCAAAATTTTCTGTTTATCAGAATTATTATGGGAACAATCAACCTTTCAGATGTGAAGTTAAATTAAATTTTCCGACGAGCTCAAATAATCATAATCAAGTCTGGGGCAGTTATAATCTGTCAAATAGCAAAACTTTTAATGGCGAAGGAAATTCCGAAATCTCTGCAAAAATGGATGCTGCAAAAAAAGCTATCGATATTCTGCAGAAATACAAGATTGAACAAATTGCGCAAAAGGCAACTCCTGAGACGGCCGTTCAAACACTCAATACTTTGTATTTGAAGAAATTTATTTCAAAGCCTGAATTGAATTGCTCCGTTTCGCCTGATGAAGATGGAAATCAAATTTGGCGATGCGAATGCTTTATCAAAGAATACGAAGATTGGGATGGTTACAACCAAGCAGGAATCGGCGAAGAATACACAAAATCTGCCGCAAAACAATCTGCTGCTTATGATATGATTTGTTTTATGCTTGGCAAAGAAAATGATAAAAGCTTAGATAATGAAGACTATTATGACTTGGACGATGATTAAAAAGCGTTAGGGATAGTAGCGGCGGCGAAGCCGTTGCCTTTAGGCAATGGAGACAATATGTTGTGTCTTCCTTTTGCAGAAACATGGATTTAGCTACAATAAGGT